>JABLXB010000002.1:300000-496453 GCA_013178305.1 Bacillota bacterium
CCGCGCGCACACCGAGTACACGTTCAGGCTGCTGTCGAACTCGATCTTCCACTGTTTGAAATAAACACAGCCTGTAAATATTTCTTAGATAGGTAGACAAACGGCCATATCTGGGTTGGGATGTGGGCGACCAGGAGGTCGCTCACTCTTTTTATGCGTTCCCTTAAAAGGGGTGTTGTTATCGGAATCGTTAATTCCGCACTTGAGTCAAGGAGGAGAACTTCGCAGACTGCAGAACATATCACTCGACGCAAATGATAATTGCACTAAGTGAAACATTTCCGTGGGCACTCGTAAGGGGTAGGGCGGCGTGGAGTGGTCGTCTACGCCGGCGTCGACTACGAGGCAATCCTCCGCCAGGCCGAACGGGAGGCCGACGTGATTGTCTGGGACGGTGGAAATAACGACTTCCCCTTCTACAAGCCGGATATCCATATCACCCTGGTTGACCCGCACCGGCCCGGGCACGAGCTGCGTTATCACCCTGGATAAACTAACCTCCGAATGGCCCACGTCATTATCATCAACAAAGTCGACACCGCCACCCCTGAGGGAGTCGCCACCGTCCGCGACACCATCGCCAACTATTAACACTGCCGGCTACGATTTGGTGGTTTCGGCGACACCGATCGACTTGAGACGAGTAGCCAACTTCGATAAGCCGGTGCTGAGGGTGCGATACGAGCTCCAGGAAATAGGTAAGCCGACACTGGATGACGTGCTCGCGCAGCTGAACCCCATCCGGTAGCGGATGAAGAGGAGGGGTATCATGACAAGACGTGGCGCTGATTGGTATCACCGGGCAGAAATGGGCATATCGGGTAGTCTTGTGCATGACTGGCCCAACGTCCCAATTGAAAGGGCTCAGGGTTGCTACGCTTACGGGCCCAACGGGGAAACGTACATGGATTTTTGCGGAGGGATGGCCACTAACAATACCGGTCACTGCCATCCAAAGGTCGTAGCGGCGATAAAGGAGCAGGCAGAAAGGCTTATTCACGGGCCTATGGGTGTACTGCTCTACGAGCCGATCGTGCGGCTGGCGGAGGAATTGGCGAAGGTCACTCCGGACGGCCTGAACTCGTTCTTCTTCTTGAACAGCGGTTCAGAAGCAGTCGAAGGCGCAATCAAGATGGCAAGATATGTCACTTCCCGGCCGGGTATCGTTTCCTTTGTAGGCGGTTTTCACGGAAGAACGATGGGTGCGGCCTCGTTGACCACTTCAAAGTCCAAATACAGAAAGCACTATGAACCTCTGATGGGTGGGGTATACCAGATCCCCTACCCGTACTGTTTTCGTTGTCCATGCGGGTTGACCGAGGGTAGCTGCAATCTGAAGTGCTTTCATTTTGTTCAGGATTTGTTTGACCACTGCATTCAACCGTCGGAGGTTTCATGCTTCATCATCGAGCCGATCCTCGGGGAGGGCGGTTACGTCGTGGCCCCTCCCGAGTACCTTGCGAAACTAAGGGAGGTATGCACCGAAAACGGCATACTCCTGGTCTTTGACGAAGTCCAGAGCGGCTTTGGCCGGACAGGGACGATGTTTGCAGCCCAGGGAGTAGGGGTTACTCCGGACATCATGGCTATTGCCAAGGGGATCGCTTCAGGAATGCCGTTGAGTGCTACCGTTTCATCCAGGGAACTGATGTCTCAGTGGACAGCAGGGGCTCACGGCACCACCTTTGGCGGCAACCCGGTATCCTGCGCCGCCGCTCTGGCCACGCTCGAAGTGTTCAGAGAAGAGAATCTCCTTGAGAACACCCGGCGCCAGGGAAGCCGCGCCATGGAGTTTCTTAAGAAGTTGAAGGCTAAATACACTGTTATTGGCGACGTTCGGGGCAGAGGGCTTATGATCGGGATTGAACTGGTCGAACCTGTCGACGGACATACCCCGAATCCCGGAGCGGTTGAGTCCGTGCTGCAACGTTGCCTGGACAGAGGGCTCGTCCTTTACCCGGCAGGCACGTACAGCCAGGTTATTCGCTTCATCCCGCCGCTGATCGTGGCGGACGACGAGTTGGATAAGGCCCTGGACATCTTCGAGCAGGCTGTCGCATCCCTCTGAAAAAGGGAGGTTGATAAATGGAGTACGCTTTATACCGTATGGTGACCGATGAAGTGCTCCGGTAGGAGATTCGCCGTCAGTGAAACGTTTCGGCGAGAGTCATCGACCTGCAGTAAGTAATTCGGCCCGAGACAGTTGAGAGAAAAAGGAGGCACAGTGAAGTGGCCGAGCCGGTCGTCAAGGAAGCTCAAAAGCGGGTAGGGGGAGCATCGGTGGCCTGGATCACTCTGTTCGGCGCCCTCACTGGCGTGACTGCGCTTGTACCGATCTTCCCCTATGTAGGAGGTGGGGGCTATGTCCCCCTGTTGGTGCCGTTTGCTGCCCTGGCTCCGCTGCTCCTGGGACCTGTCGGTGGGATCACGTCCTCCATCGTTGGGGGAGGTATCGGAATGTTCCTGGCTCCGGCTGCCTTCCCTCTTGGAGTGGTAGATGTTTTCGTAACCGCAGTCGTGCCTGCCATCTATACTGCCCTTACAGTGAATAACGATCGTTACTGGAAACTCAACTTGTTGGCAATGGCCATAGGCGGCGGCATTGGCCTGTTGGTTCCGTACTACATTCCTGGCCCGGCAGCGGGTTTCGAAAGGCCTGCCACGATTGTATATCCCGCCCTGAGTGCCATCTACTGGCTCCCGTCCCTGCTTATTATTGCCAGCCCTCTAGGTCGGCGCTTTATCCCGGAGTGGTCGCGTTCAGATAACGCCAGGATGCGGTACCTGGGTATCCTGATCGCGTATCTGGCGTCGCTGTGGGTGTGGTGGAATCCTTGGACTCGACCATATTGGTACCTCCAGAAGTTCCCCCTGGCCCTGGGCATTGCGACCTGCATCGGGTACTCCTGGTGGATACCCACCCTTGCGGTAGTCATCACGGCGATAACTATCCCAATTCTCGAGGCACTGAAACGAAGCGGGTTGCCCAAGATAGACATGGCTCTCTGGTAAATGTTGTATCCGGGCGAAGTTCCGCACCTTGCGGAGCTTCGCCCGATCGAGCTCTTCACGGGTGGGGAGGGATCAGGTATCTATGAATCCCAGCGCCGGCAGTCAATGTGGTAGGGCTTTGGAGCACGAGCCTGTTGTGATGCTTAGAGGCCTGAGCTTTGCGTATGATAGGGATGTTCCAGCCCTGCGCAACATCGATTTGGAAGTCCACCTGGGGGATTTCGTCGCTGTACTTGGTGCCAACGGCGCTGGCAAGTCCACCCTTTGCTACATACTGACGGGCACCATCCCACACATCTACGGAGGCCGGCGAACTGGGGAAGTACTGGTGGACGGCGCCGATCCCTGGGAGCAGCCGATGTACGAGACTGCGAGGGGGTGTTCCATGGTCTTGCAGGATCCGGAAGCGCAGCTGTTCATGCCGGATCTCTTCATGGAAATGGCTTTCGGGCCGGCCAATCTCGGCCTGGAGAAAGAGGAGATAAAGCGACGGGTTCAGGACGTAATGGAAATCGTGGGACTTCGCGGAATGGAGAGGCGCAAGCCCCGTGCCCTCTCAGGTGGTCAAAAACAGCGGGCTGCCCTGGGGAGCGTACTCACCATGTTTCCGCGGCTGCTGGTGTTGGACGAACCCACATCACAGCTCGATCCTTTGGGCTCGGCTGAGGTTGTGCGAGCCCTCGAGAGCATCCGACGGACTGTCCAGCTCACCATCGTTATGACTACACATAAGACAGAAGAAATTGTGGGCCTGGCCAACCGCGCCGTGGTACTCAATCAAGGTACTGTAGAGGCCTGCGGCTCTCTCGACGAGGTGCTGGGGAATGTAAGCATGCTTGAGCGAGTAGGCGTACAGCCTCCGCCCTTGCGCAAGTTCTACTACTTCCTGCGCGATAAACCTGGTAGCGGTGTTGACGAGTACTTACCAGACCAACCTTGTAGCCAGTTAACGATTCCGGGAGTGGCTCGTTCCGTGAATAACCTCCTGGATAAAGGAGTACTGCGAGCCAATCCGGTACTCGCTCCCCCTCATATCCTGACCAGCAATGGTGGGCTTTTGCTAGAAGTTGAGAACGTAACCTACTATTATCCTGGTGAACCCCCCGTAAAGGCTCTCGACAGGGTAAATCTTGAAGTGCGGAAGGGCGAGTTCGTAGGTATTGTAGGGCAGAATGGCTCCGGCAAGAGCACTCTGGTAAAAGCTATTGTGGGTCTCCTGCGGCCCTCAGAGGGCACGATCAGGTTTCACGGCGAAGACATTTCCGCGCTTTCCGTGGGCGAGATTGCCACTCGAATTGGTTTAGTGCTTCAAAACCCTGATTACCAGCTATTTACGATTTCGGCGGAGGAAGAGGTGAGATTTGGTCTTAGAAACATCAACCTTTCGGAAGAGGAGACTCGGAGGCGTACGCAGGATGTCCTGCGCCTCACTGGTCTGGAGGCAGCTAGCGATACCTTTCCGTTCAAGCTGAGTTTCGGAGACCGGCGTAAACTGGCAGTGGCAGCAGTTCTTGCGATAGGACCCGAGGTCCTGATCATGGACGAACCCACCACTGCCCAGGATCATCGCGGCAGATACCTGTTGGCGGATATTGCTCGCGAGCTGCGGGAACGCGGAGGGCAGACGATCCTCATGATCTCTCACGACATGGAGTTGCTGGCTCAGTATGCAGATCGCCTGGTGGTAATGTATAACGGTGGAGTGCTACTCGACGGTCCCGCCCGCGAGGTGTTTTTTCGCACAAAGGAGCTGCAAAAAACCTATCTGGTGCCCCCCGTAGGTTGCGCCCTGGCCTCGCAATTGACAGGACTCGGCGACTCGTCTGGCATCCTTACAGTGGACGAACTTCTGCAGGCCCTGGAACTAACAACGGGTATCGTCGAAGGGGACAGAATTGATGCAGACCGCCTTTGATTACGTGCCACGAGACACATTCGTCCATCGATTGAATCCAGCCACGAAGATGGTCTTTGTGATTCTAACCCTGGGTGTCGTGATGATTCCATACGCCCCGCGCTGGCAGGACATGAAAGCTCTCTTGCTTTGGCTTAGCCTGACCGGCATCCTTTGGGCTGTGGCCCACATCAGTCCAAAACAGTTCTACGGCGTGCTCAAGATCCTTACGGGCACCTTCGTTTTTGTGATCCTTATCCAGGCTTTCATGTACCGTGGGACTCATATCCTGATTCGTTTTGGTAAGCTGCAGATACCGGGAGGAGCAGACCTGGGCGTAATTACGCAGGAAGGGTTGTTCTTCGGCATCCTCCTGTGTGTACGCATTCTTGTAGCGGTTGGGGCCCTGCCGCTATTCGTCGTTACCACTTCTTCATCCAAGATAATGGCCGTACTGCAATCTTTGAAGATACCACCGAAGCTCACCTTCATGTTTGTGAGCTCACTGACTTTTACCTCCCTCATCTTCGAAATCTGGGAAAGCATTATTGAGGCTCAAAAACTGCGAGCCTTTGACATTGACTCCATGACAATATGGCAAAAAGCGAAGCGCGCTTATGTGCCGGTGCTCGTTCCCATGATCCTTTTGCTCTTCCGCAAGGGCAACGATCTGCAAATTGCTTTGGAATCCAGGGCGTTCGGATCACCGGCGCAGCCGACACAAATGGAAGAGGTGCCCATGAAAGTGAATGATTATCTTGCGTTCATGGTGATGACAGTTGTGTTTGCCGGTGTTCTATACCTGAAGTTTCATTGAATAGTGGCTTGACATCCAACGGGGACTTCACGGAAGGGACGTTACTCCGGAGGGAGATTGAGAAGACGGTGTCTATACAACTGCCGTATGGTAGTAGTCGACTGGACTTTCAGCTGGAGTCAGAGGGGGGCCTCGGTGTGCTGGAACTGGGTAGACAGCCAACGGTAGACCCGGTATCGGCGACTCTGTCTGCGCTGCGGCACCCGCTTGACAGCCCTCCCCTTACGCAACTGGTGCAAGCGGGGGATAAGGTGACTATTTTGACCTCCGACTCGACGAGGGTGGTACAAGCGAACCTTTTCATGCCGGTCATACTCGATGAGTTGAACTCTTCCGGAGTCCCGGATCGCAACATTACCATACTTTTTGCTAGAGGCAACCACCGTGCCCTTTCTGAGGACGAAGTGGTGACTCTACTGGGTAAGGCTGTAACAGATCGGGTCCGGACGACTCAGCACGATTCCCACAACGAGGCCGATCTTGTGTTGCTCGGCCGAACCATTAGGGGCACTGAGGTATGGGTTAACCGTTTAGCCATCGACTGTAACCTGCTGATCATCACCGGTGCAGTGCAGTTTCACGATTTTGCCGGATTCAGCGGAGGGTGCAAGTCCATCCTCCCCGGTATCAGCGGTCACCAGACCATCCAGCAGAACCACCGCCTGCTTCTCTACCCCGTTCCTGGTTGCGGACGGAATCCTCACGCGGTCAGCGGCAAGCTGGATGGCAATCCTGTACACGAGGACATGTTGGAGGCAGCCCTCATGGTTCCCCGTGCCTTCATGGTCAATTCTGTAGTAACCCCAGAAGGCGGAATAGCCCATATGTTTGCGGGATCGCTTCGCAATGCCCACCATGAGGCTTGCCGGCTAGTCTCCAGGACCTTCGGGGTATCCATCGGTCAGCAGGCAGAGTTGGTCCTTGTCAGTTGCGGGGGGTGGCCGCGAGATATCAACTACTATCAAGCGACTAAGGCTATCTGCAACGCTGGCCAGGCGGTCATGGATGGCGGGGTAATTGTGCTGGTTGCCGAGTGCAGGGAGGGCCTGGGAGCAGAAGGATTCCCCTACTGGTTCGGGGAGCTAAGGGACGTGGCTGCAGTAGACGCTGTTTTGCGGAGGAGTTTCGATGTCGTGGGCTATTTTGCGTTGATGATCAAAGAATTGCTACAGAGCCGCAGCGTTACCATCATTGGCGTTACTGGGCTTGGAAGTGAGGAGGCTCGCATGGTGGGGCTGGAACCGGCGACCTCGCCTTTGGATGCACTTGCTAAGGCTCGGGCAAGGCTGAGGCATGGTTTTAGCTGGTGCGCAATTCCCAACGGATGCGTGACTTTACCGATAGTAGATCAACATTAGTACGTTATGTTCTGCTCGGCTCCTATCTGTTAAAATCCAACTCAGGTATTGATCTCATCAGAATATAGAATTGTGAATCGGTGGTGCATGATGCGGTCGGTAGAGCGTACCATCAAAATCCTCGAGATATTGGCCGGTGCGGACAACGGAGTCAGGCTGACGGACATTTGCTGCCATACTGGCTTGGACGGTAGCACCGCCTTGCGTTTTCTAAATGCAATGGAGAAGCTCGGTTATGCTGCACGAGAGGTTGGGGGCAATCGTTACTACTTAGGGCTGCGGGCCTGCTATCTGGCTGGCGGGCCGGCGTTCACCGTATTGCAGAGGGTAGCCAGGGTCCACATGGAGGCGCTGCAACGAGCCTGTGGAGAAGACGTCAACCTTGCAACGATGGATGCCGGCGCCGCCATTTGCCTGGAAACGCAGAAATCGTCGCATATACTTGGAGTCAACTTCTCGAGCGGCCTGCGTGTGCCCGTCCATGCCTCTTCTATAGGAAAGGCCATGCTGGCCTTCCTACCCTTGCAGAAGCGTGAGGCACTGCTGTCAGGAGGCGATCTCGAAAGGTATACGCCCAATACGATCACCTGTCGGGCAGATCTGGAGCATGAGCTGGAGATGGTCAGGCGTTGCGGGTACGCTACGGATCGGGAGGAGTTCACCTCCGGGGTGGTTTGCATAGGCACCCCCCTTTTTGATGTAAACGGTCACGTGGTGGCTGCCTTGAGCATCACCGCGCCTGTTCAGCGCATTTCCTTGCCCGATCTCGAGGCACGGTATGCTGACCTTCTCCTGTGCACGGGCCGGGCCATCTCGCGGGATCTGGGATGTAAGGAACTGCCGTTCGCATTGAGGCCCAACGCCGTGGGGCCAGGATGACGGATACTCGCGTTCTACAAGCCTGTAGTGTGCCTGCTTGGAAAGGACATTTACCGGGCGTACGCCGGCCTGAGTCGCTCAACCCCCGTAGACTATGGACGGCAGACCGTCCAGGTGCTGCCGCCCGCTATCGACTTCGTCGCCCCGAACCCCAGCGGCCGCAGCACCGTTCGCTACGCCGAGAAGCTGCTGTGGTTCAGGAACCTGCGGGACCTCACGGTCACTCTGTCGCCTGATCGATGATGCGAACGCCCTCCGCGACATCCCCGCGCGGATCGGTGATGACCTTATCCCCTTCTTTCAAGCCGGAGACGATCTCGACTGCCTCACCGGTTTCCGTGCCGGTCTGCACCTGGCGCAGCCGCGCCACGCCGCTCTCCACGACGTATACGCACTTGGCCTGGCTCTTCTGGAACACGGAGGCCTTGGGCAATACCACCACGTTATCCTTGACGCCGGTCGTTATCCGGACGTCCACGTCATAGCCGGGTCTCAGCGGCCCCGGATCCCCCTCCAGGGAAATGATGACCGGGACTCTTTGTTGTTCGAGGCCCAGGCTGGACACACGCGTGATCGCCTTCGGGTAGACCTGCTTGACAACCCCTTCGATCACCCTATCGCCGAGGACGGCCCCGGAAATGGCCACCTTCTGTCCAGGCGACACGCCCACGGCGTCGTACGTCAGGAGCTCCGCCCTCACCTCGAGGCGCGACAGGTCACCCATGCTCAGGACCGGCGCGCCGGGGGAAAGCACCTGCTGGTCCTTGGCGAATACCTCCAGCGCGATCCCGTCATCGGGGGCGACGAGGGTCGTCTGCCCCAGCTTCGATGCGGTGCCGTACTGGGTCGTGGCAATCCTCAGGTCGTCCTCGGCCATCCTGAGTTCCGCCCTGGCCTGGTTGTACTCGTTCTCAGATATGGCGCCCTTCTCAAAGAGGCTCCGCGAGGATTCTTCAAGCCTGCGCGCCTCGCTTACCCTGAGCTGGGCCTTGGCGAGGCCCGCCTTTGCTATGGCCTCCTGGTCCTGGGTGATGTAGGCCACCGGCTGCCCCTTCTTGAGGGAATCACCGACCCTGGCGGGCAGTCTCTCGACGCGGCCTCCGAGCGGGGCGTACACGACGAGCTCGTCCACAGTCTGGACCTTTGCCGTGTCCTCGACGTAAACCTGAAGGGAGCCCCTGGCGACAACCATGGAAGGGGCGGCGACCCGTTTCCCAAGACCCCTGGCAGCGTACAGCGCGCCGCCGATGAGTCCCGCGACGATCACTATCACCAGTATCCTCTTGCCACGAGACAGCCTCACGATTATCCCTCCACCCGGAGTAACGTGTGCCTATTCCTGAGTCTTCAGTTCAGCGGTCGGTTCGAGCCTGGCGATCCTCCTCGACCCCGCCCAGCGCGCCAGCGTGAGGAACAGCCAACCCCCCGCGGCGGCAAACAGGTACGTACGCGGGTATATCACGACAGGGAACGTCCACAGGTCACCCGCGGTGGCCGCCATGAACGCCCTGGCCGCCGCGTTGCCCAGGGGGAGTCCGAGGACTATCCCCAACACCGAAAGGGCGGTGTTCTCGTTGAACACGATCGACGCGGCCTCCGCTGACGTGAGGCCGAGGGCTTTCAAGAAGGCGATCTCCCTCTTGCGCTCCTCAATACTTATGGATGACACCGTGTACATGATCGAAAAGCCCATTCCGACGCCAAGCGCGGTCATGATGCCAACCGAGAAGATCAGCGCACCCGTCATCTTGTCGAAGTCCCGCGCCTGGTCGGCCGGGCTCGTCATGCCTATGACCACCGGCGACTGGGAAAGCAGCGCGCGGACCCGGGAGGCTTGGGTGGACGTTATCCAGGCCGCATTCGCGGTCCCCGACTCTCCCACAAGCGCGTTCACCTGCTCGATCGGCGCGAAGGCGCTGCCCCCCATCAGCTCCTGGACGATCCCCCTGACCACCATCGGACGCTTGTTCTGGAGACCATCGAGCGCCTCGACCATGACGGAATCGCCGACGGTAACCCCGAGCTTATCCGCCGTCCGCTCGGTCAGCAGGATCCCGTCATCCGGCACACCGAGCCTGAGGCCGTCCGGGTCGACGATCACCTGCATCCTCGAACCGGCGGGGAGGCCTTTCAGCGATACGTCCTCTTCGACCAACCCCGACCTGAGCCTCGCCGCATACTGGCTGTACATCTCCACACCGGTCACACCGGGCAAACCGCGGAGGAAATGATACGTCTCGCGCCCCACAGGCTTCCCAAGGGTGACGGCGAGGTCGTACTTCTGCCTCCCAAGAATCCCTTCCACAAACAGGTAGTCCACGGCGTCCACGTTGAACATGGCCATTACCAGCAAGACCACCGCGAGCGTCGCGCCCATAACGGTCAGCG
Organism: Bacillota bacterium; assembly: GCA_013178305.1. NCBI lineage: Bacteria > Bacillati > Bacillota > Bacillota bacterium. Next base: position 310,349 of record JABLXB010000002.1, read on the forward strand.
CCGCCCTGCCCTTGTGCCGGCTGAGGTTTCGCATCGCCATCTTCCAGGAAAACGACAGTCTCCGCCAGAGCGCGGGGATGACCTCCAGCAACGCCTTCACGGCCCCCGGCGGGGCCGGCGGCCGCATTGCTTCAGCCGGTATCAGCCGGAGCACACTTCCGGCCCCGAAATACCCCGCAACCACCGAGACCGCCACAGTCATAGCGATGGCGCCGGCGATCTCCCCCCAGGCCAGCCGCCCGGTACCGAGGGGGAGGCTGTAGTACACGCGATATGCCGTCATCATCCCCCTGATCCCCCACGAGGCGCCGAGCACGCCCAGGATAGACCCAGCAAGGCCGCCGAGGACGGCAAAGCCTGTGTAGTGAGCCAGCACCTGGAGGCTCGAGTATCCAAGCGCCTTCATCACGCCTATCTGGGTGCGCTGATCCCTAACCATCCTGGATATGCTGATGTACATGATCGCCGCCCCAACCGCCAGGAATATGGCGGGAAGGGTGGTCGACATCGTCTTGACCTGCTCGAACTCGGATGTTATCACCTGGTGGCTGAACTGGTCCTTTCGCTCCAGTGACGATACGCGCCCGTACGGGTCCAGCGCCTTGTCCACGGCGGCCTTGACACTCGAGGTGTCGGCCCCGGGAGAATACCTCACCAGCACCTGGTTCACTTCGCCCTCGTACCCGAACAGCGAGGCCATGTCCTTTTGAGACATGAACAGAATCCCGAAGGTAAACGGGTCAGGCAGCAGCGTCGAGGCGTCCTTGGTCGCGTATATGAACTCGGGGCTGGTCGCGGTGCCGCACACCCTCACCCTCGCGACCTTGCCGTGAACGTACATGACGAGCTCGTCACCCGGTTTAAGGTCGTGTGCCGCCGCGAACTTGGGATCGACGGCGACCTCGCCCGTCGCCACGCGCGGCCTCCGGCCCGAAACGAGTTCTATCTCGTTCACCGTAACCTGGTGAACATCGGGAACACCGACGACCCGGCCCGTGATCGAGCTTTCCTTACCCTGTGCGGCCGCGCCCCCCGTAGACTTCGGGACGTCGAGCCGCGCGTCCAGCATCAGGCGCCCCTCGGCCGCGGCCACCCCGTCGATCCGGCGGACGCGGTCCACCGCTGCAGCGGGGGCGCGCCTCACCTGCACCATCAGGTCGTTGAACCTGCACCGGTCGTAATAGCGGTACAACGATTCGTGGAGCTCGCGGTACGTCGCGTTCATGGTCGCGAACGCCATGATCCCGATGGCTACGACCGCCACCATCGAGAGGAACTGCCCGCGCGTCTTCCCGATCTGGCGGAACAGCTTCCTGTAGAGGGTCCCTTTCGCCGTCCTCGCCGGTGCCACTACCATTCAATCCTTTCGGGATCAACCGGATTCTCGTTCCGCTTCAACGAGACGACCTCGCCGCTTCGAAGCCTAAGCACCCTGTCGCCCATCGCCGCAACCGGCTGATTGTGCGTGATCAAGAGCACAGTCCTGCCGTATTCCCTGTTCACTTCCCTGAGGAGCTTCAGCACCTGCCTGCCGGTCTCGTGGTCGAGCGCGCCGGTTGGCTCATCGCACAGCAGGAGGTCGGGATTCTTGGCAACAGCCCTGGCTATCGCCACCCTCTGTTGCTCGCCGCCGCTGATCTGCGAAGGGAAGTGGTCGCCCCTCTCACCCAGCCCGACCTTCCTGAGGACCTCGTCGGTAGGAAGCGGGTTCTCAGCCAGTTCTCGGGCGAGGTCGACGTTCTCCCTGGCCGTCAGGTCGGGCAACAGGTTATAGGATTGAAATATGAACCCGACAGCGTGCCTCCTGTATCTCGTGATCTCCGCCTCATTGAACCGCGTCATGTCGGCCCCGTTGTACACGATGCTCCCCGACGTCGGGCGGTCGAGGCCGCCCAGCAGGTTGAGGAGCGTGCTCTTGCCCGACCCGCTGGGGCCGAGGATGACGAGCAACTCCCCGCGCTGCACGTCGAACGTCACGCCGCGGAGCGCGTTGACCGTGACCTCGCCGGTCCTGTATTGCTTGCACACGTTCTTGAACGAGACCACGACCCCGTTCGAGCCGTGGGCCTGGAGGCCGTTAGCGCTACGCATCTACTTCAACTGGCCACCTTCCGTGATGAAGTCGAACCTCGCTCCCGCGAACCCCAAATCGAATCTCGACTGTATCACCGACGCCTCGACGCCCTTAAGCAAGGCCTCCGCGGTCGTTATCTCGAGAAACGTGCCGAAGCCCGATTCGTATCGTAGACTGGCAAGGCGCAGGTTCTCCTTCGCCTGGTCAAGCGCTTTCGAGTTCATCTCGTAACGCTGCGCCGCTTCCACCAGCGCCTGGTATGACGTCCGAACATCGAGGACCGCCGCATCCTCAGCCTGCTGTAGGCCGATCCCGGCCGACTCGACGTCCAGGGCCGCCTGCCTGACAGTCCAGACGTTGGGGCTGAAGAACTCCGATGCGAGGCGTTGTCTCAGTTCAGCCTCGGAAAGACGGTCCCTTGCGGCGCGCACATCAGGCCTCGCCGCCAGGACAGGGTCCATGACCTTCGAGATGTCAAGCGGTTCCACCGCGCCCCCGTCCGGGCTGAGCCCCTCCTCGGTCACCCGGAACGCCGTCGAATCCTCAATGCCGGCAACCTGCTTCAGGGTGACCAGCGCCAGTTCACGCAGGTTCCGGGCGGAAGTGAGATCCACCTTCGCCGACGCGAGGGCGACCTCCGCCGAAAGTACCTCCGTCCTCGGCACAGTGCCCGCGTCGTACCTCGCCCGCGCGACCGCGAGGTGACCCTGCGATCGCTCCACTGCCGCCGAGGCTGCCGCAACCGTGCCTTCCGCCTTCAACACATCGTAATACGATTTTGAAACCAGAAGGTAGAGGGATTTTTCGGAATTCTTCAAACCGGCCCGGGCCTGTTCAACGGCGTTCAACGCCACCACCGGGCTGTAGTACTTGACGAGGCGCAGATCCCAGGTTGTGGCGTTCTTGTCCTCGACGGCGTCTGCCGTGCGCGAGGCCTGGTCGTACGCGAGCTCGGCCTGCTTCACCGCGAGCCTCGCCTGGGCCATCGACAGGCTCGACGCCTGGGCGCGGTTGTAGACCTCCTCCAGCGTGATCAGCTGGGAAGTCTTAGGGGCCTCCCCCTGCCCGGCCCCGCCCGTTTCCCCGAAGGCCGGCGGGGACCAAGCGATGAGCGCCGTTGCCACGATAACCACGACGGTTCCACGAGACAGTCCACTCCGGATTCTCCTCAACAACCGCCACGCCCCCCGACTCTACCCGTGTTGGGCGCCGCCATTACCCTGCCCGGCGGGCGGCTCGCCGATGATACCATATAGGATGAAGTCCGTGAGATCGTCCAGAAGGTTCGAGGTTGAGCACTCGACCCCCAGGTGTTCCTTCATGCCCTGACAGAACTTGTCGCCGAGATTCAAGATCGCCCACATCGCCGCGTTGATCCCGAGGCTGAAGATCAGAAAGTTGAGTGGGCGCACCAGTCTTCCTGATTCAACCACGCTGTTGAACAGCGGCAGGTTCCTCTTTGCCCGCTCCAGCATGTGCTCGCCGAGCAAGATGTCGGCCACTTCGGGATGGCGCAGGGACTCCGTGAACAGGATATTGAACAAGTCCCGCTCCCTGTCATACATCTTGAGCCGGATCTCCAGCACCTTCCTCATGAAACCCCGCAGGTCCCGCTCTCCCCGGAGCTTCGCATGACTCGCCTCATAAGCCTCCTCAACGGCCGGCTCCACGCACGCCATCAGCAGGTCCTTCTTGTCCTTGAAATGCCGGTAGATGGTCCCCTCCGCGATACCGGCCCGCCGCGCTATCTCACCGATCGTGGCCCCGTCGAAACCCCTCTCGGCAAACAGGCCCCGCGCCTCGGCGACGATCCGGTCTCGGGTACTAGGTCCATCAGCCACAGGAACCACCCCTTGCTCGGACGAGTGTGTGAGCGTTCACTCACATGCTAGACTCTACCATGCTCTATGCAAACCTGCAAGATATTCCGTGAGATGTTTCGTCGGGCAGCGGTATGTCACCCTGTGAGCAGATTGAGGATGTGTTGCGCGATTCTGTGGTCACACGCCAGGTGTTACGTGTGGTCAAATCCCACGGGACAGTCGAAAACCTGTAGGCGTTGCCCACAGATCTCCATCGAAAGCGTTGTTCTTGCCGACGAACCAACCGCAAGCGAGGCTCTTACCTACAGGTGAGCGCGGCTCCTGTAGGTCTTACCTACAGACGGGCGCCGCCGGTGCGGGTTTCGCCTACAGATGGGCGCCACGAGTGTGGCTCACACCGACAGGTTGAACGCGAACATACCTCACTTCGGGCGGTTGTCGATCACCCGTTTCGCCTTACCCATACTGCGTTCGAGTGACCTGTATTCGACCAGCTTTACTTTTGGCTGTATTGACAGCGCGTTCTGGAGCTTCGAGGCTATCCTCCGTTCGAACGCTTCGAGGTCACGGAAACTTCCGGTGAACTTCTCGCTCGTGAGTTCGACGTGCACCTCGAGTTCGTCGAGATAGCCGCGACGGTTTACCACCACCATATAGTGCGGGGCGAGGCCATTGATGTTCATGAGCACGTTTTCTATCTGCGAGGGGAAAACGTTGACGCCCCTGATTACCAGCATGTCGTCGCTGCGCCCCAGCACCTTCTGCATGCGGGCGGTCGTGCGCCCGCACTTGCAGGGTTCGGGGTTGAGCGCCGTCACGTCCTTCGTGCGGTACCTGATGAGTGGCAACGCCTCCTTGGTAAGGGTCGTGATGACCAGCTCACCCTTCTCACCGTACGGGAGCGGTTCGCCCGTCCCGGGGTTGATGATCTCCGCGAGAAAATGGTCCTCGGAGATGTGCATCCCCCCGCCCACCTCGCACTCGCCGGCGACGCCCGGGCCGATTATCTCGCTGAGGCCGTAGTTGTCGGTGGCCCTCAAGCCCCACGTCTTCTCGATCTCCTTGCGCATGCTCTCGGTCCAGGGTTCGGCGCCAAACAGCCCTACCCGCACCTTCAGGTCGTGGGGGTCTATTCCCTCGTCCCGCGCGACCTCGGCCATGTGTAACGAGTACGACGGTGTCGAGACGAGCGCTGTAACCCCAAAATCCTTCATGAGCATTATCTGGCGCGCCGTGTTTCCGCTCGAGGCGGGGACGACCGCGGCGCCGACCCTCTCGAGGCCGTAGTGGAGTCCGAAACCGCCGGTGAACAGGCCGTAGCCGAAGCACACCTGCGCCACGTCTCTGGACGTCACGCCCGCCTGGGTGACAACCCTGGCCACCAGGTTTGACCACGTTTCCAGGTCGTTCCGCGTATACCCGACAACGGTCGGCTTCCCCGTTGTGCCCGACGACGCGTGCAGTCTCACGACCTGGTCCATGGATACAGCGAACATCCCGTAGGGGTAACTGTCGCGCAGGTCGCTCTTCGTGGTAAACGGAAGGAGCCTGACGTCCTCGAGGCTGTTAATGTGCTCGGGTCTTACCCCGCGCTCCTCCATGAGACGACGGTACGCGGGCCTGCGCTCCCAGACCCGCGCTACCGTATCCTTCAGGCGCCTCAGCTGGAGGTCCCGCCTCTCCTTCCCGTCCATGCACTCGAATTGCGGTTCCCAGATCACTAGCATCAGCTCCCGTCCTGACCGTACTACCCGTCTTCGTCCGTTGTCTCAGCCGGAGGTGAAAGGCTATGTCCACAACATTACCACCTGTTACGCCGACGGTAAATAGGGAAGGCGCTACAGCCGGTACATCTCCTCGGCCCTGAGCACCCTCACCCCGTTGTCCTGAAGCACCTTCACGGCGCGGTCCATGTCGTCCACTCTGAACAGCACCAGCGCGTCGATGGACGCCTTGCCCAGGAACGCGTACAGGTACTCGATGTTGATTTTGGCGTCCGCCATGTGCTTGAGCACGCCGGCCAGCCCGCCAGGCTTATCGGGAATTTCCACCCCGATCACGTCGGTCTCGCTCACCGTGAAGCCGCGATGCTGCAACGCTGCGGCGGCGTCCGTGGGGCGATCGACGATCAGGCGGAGGATCCCGAACTCTGTCGTGTCGGCGATGGAAAGCGCCCTGATATTGATGTTCTGTTCAGCCAGTGCGGACGTGACCTCATGGAGGCGCCCCGGCCTGTTCTCGAGGAACACCGAAATCTGCTTGACGCGCATTTCACTCACCCCTGCTCCTTGTAGACTTCGCGCCTGTCGACTACCCGCTTCGCCTTGCCCTCGCTTCTGGGGATGGTCTTCGGTTCCACCAGCTTGACCCTGACCGATATGCCCAGGGTGCTTTCGATCAGTTCCTCGATCCTGCGACGCAGTCCTTCCAGCCCCTTTACCTGATCCGAGAAGAACCGCGCCGAGACTTCAACCCAGATTTCCATCTGGTCGAGGTTGGCCTGCCGGTCGACAACCAGCTGGTAGTGCGGCTCGGCCTCGCTGAATTGGAGGAGTACCTCCTCGATCTGCGACGGGAACACGTTGACTCCGCGGATGATGATCATGTCGTCGGTCCGGCCACTGATCCTCGACATCCTGACGTGCGTGCGCCCGCACGTGCAGGTCCCGGGTACGATCGACGATATGTCGCGGGTCAGGTACCTGATTATGGGCAAAGCCTCCTTGGTAAGCGAGGTGAACACGAGCTCGCCCTTTTCCCCGGGCGGGAGGTTCTCGCCGGTCACGGGATCGATTATTTCCGGGATGAAATGGTCCTCCCAGATGTGCAGGCCCGACTTATCCTGGCATTCGCTCGCCACGCCGGGCCCGATCACCTCGCTCAGGCCGTATATGTCGACCGCGCTGACGCCCAGCTTCCGCTCGATGTCCTCGCGCATGCTGTTCGTCCACGGCTCGGCTCCCAGGATCGCGTTCCTCAGCCGCAGGTCTTCCTTCTTGATTCCCAGTTCACCCATGACCTCCGCGATGTGTAACGCGTAGCTCGGGGTGCAGGCAAGCATGGTCGGGCCGAAGTCCTTCAGCAGCATGACCTGGCGCCGGGTGTTTCCCCCGGACACGGGCACGACCGTCACGCCCATCAGTTCGGCGCCGTAGTGGATGCCGAGACCGCCGGTGAATAGACCGTAGCCGTACGCGTTGTGGAGGACGGTGTCGGGGGTGCCTCCACCGCATCCGATCGTCCTCGCCATCAGCTCCGCCCACGTGCCGACGTCGTTGCGCGTGTAGCCGACGACCGTGGGCTTGCCGGTCGTCCCCGACGAAGCGTGCACTCGTACCACTTCGCGAAGGGGCACGGCAAACATGCCATACGGGTAGTTGTCCCTCAGGTCCTGTTTGGTGGTGAACGGGAGCAACCTGAGGTCATCGATGCCCCTGATGTGCTCGGGGCGCACGCCACGCTCGTCGAGCGCCTTCCGGTAATGCGGTACACTATCATACGCCCTCCGGACGGTCGCCCGCAGGCGCTCAACCTGGAGCGCCCGCAGTTCGTCTCGCGACATGCATTCGGCCTTCCTGTTCCAGTACAAATCCATCACTCCTTGCGAGGTCATATGCCCTCGAAGCACCTGTCGACATGGCCGGGTTCCGGCGGCGCTGTCAGCATCGACACGATCACGAAAACCAGCGCAGGCAGGGGCAGCGAATACACCAGTGGGTCGATGTGGGTCCAGGGATACGGCAGTAACGCGTCCTTCCCGAAGACCAACCTGGCGATCCCAAACGGCTTCGACTCGGACAGGTGCAGGAAAACGTAACCCAGTATGCTGATCGACACGTAAACGACCATCATGACGATGAGCACACCGAGGTACATAGTTTTTCCTGCTTGTTCCACATCGCGGCACCGTACGCTACGCAAAGCCCTGCGGAAGCGATCGTCAGAATCCATGCCAGCGATATCCAGGGGTCCGCCATACCCAGCATTGCAGTCCCTCCCGTTTGTAGCCAGGCGAATACCGTGTGAGCAGGGTCCCCGGACACCTTTGAAAACACGAATGCCTTTCGTCCCTAGGGACGAAAGGCATTGCTTCCGTGGTACCACCCTGGTTGGCGAGCCCCCCGAACCTGTCGCGGGGCCGCCCTCTCGGACGGGTACGGGCCGAATGCGTCGTTCCTGTGGCCTTATACCCGCTCCCTTGTAACGGCAGGAGATCCGCCGGGGCCTACGCCGGAGCGCGATGTAGCGCGCAACCCTTTCAGCCTCGAAGCTCCGGGGAGAACTTCAACCGGTGGTCCCGGGCGGTGCTTTCAGTCCGCGGCTCCGCCTCCCTGAACGGTCCCAGCCCAGCCTACTTTTCCCCTTCATCACGGTAAACGCGGCAATGTATTTGCCGCCGATTGTATCACGCCTTAACACCACACGCAACAACGATTTGAAAAGGTCGCCGCGATCCTCGCCGCAGAAGGTGTGCTGAGTTCCCCTGAGAATGGATCTACCGGTAGACCCCGGCGGTCAGGACGATCACATCCGGCAGGGGCAATCAGGGGAGGGAGCTGTGATGCTCGGTGAGACTGCCCTAAAAGGTTGGACGAGAATGCGGCGCATATGACAGGGATGGCCGATGAGATCTGGCGCCTGGCCGAAGTAGGTCTGAGGGAGTTCAAGTCCGCTGGAATCATCACCTCGAGTCTCGAACAGGAAGGGTTTTCGGTTCAGCGAGGTGTGAGCGGCATACCCACCGCGTTTGTAGCCGCCTGGGGTTCGGGAAGGCCGGTGATCGATTCTCGGCGAATACGACGCGCTGCCGGGAATGTCCCAGAAGGTGCAACCTGCCAATGCAGCCGGTAGGATAGTCTATGCCCCAGGTGAATGAACGAGCGTGGCGCACACTGCGCCACGCTCCACGCCCACTGATCAGTTCGAGCAGACCTGTAAGCCGGGTTCTGTCGTGGATGGCCATCTATCTAGGACAGCCGGTTGCCCGGCGCCTCCAGCGACCTTACCCGAGGGGTTCAGCGGGCCGCGTCATCCCCCTCCTATTTGGTCTTTCTCCAGGCGGGGTTTACCTGGCCGGCCGGTCGCCCGGCCGCCGGTGGTCTCTTACACCACCTTTTCACCCTTACCGGAAAAAACGGGAAACCGGGGTTGTAAGCGTTTGTTCCCCCACCTCGTAGAGGCGTCCCACTACGATACCCCTGGCTTCCCGCCGGCGGACTGTTTCTGTGGCACTCTCCCTGGGGTTGCCCCCGCTGGGCGTTACCCAGCGCCTTGCCCTGTGGAGCCCGGACTTTCCTCGGACGCCACCTTTCGGCGATCGCGCCCGCAGCCATCCGGCCTGCTCGAACACATACTCAACCAGACAGTAGCACAACTAATCTTACAATGACCCGAAGGTATTGTCAAACAATTCGGCCGGACTGTACCAGGCGCGCGAATCCGGCCATTTTGCTGCGACGATGCGCTCCAGCCGTGCTAGAAACTCACCTTCGGCGCGGTCTTTGCGCCCTGCTCGATCTGGAAATACGGCTTCTCCTTGAAACCCATCATGCCGGCTATGAACGCCATCGGGAACTTCTTTACCGTCTGGTTGAACTCCTTGACTGCGTCGTTGTAGCGCATCCTCTCGACGGTCAGGCGGTTCTCCGTGCCGGCCAGCTCGTCCATGAGCCTCGTGAACTGTACGTCGGCCTTCAGGTTGGGGTACTGTTCAACTACCACCAGAAGCCTCGACAGGGCGCCCTCGAGCTGTCCTGCCGCCTGGATGCGCTGCTCCGGCGTCAACCCACCGCCGGCGAGTTTCGCGCGCGCCTGGACAACATCGTTGATAACCTTCTCCTCATGCGCAGCGTACCCCTTTACGGTCGCGACGAGGTTCGGGATCAAGTCGTACCGGCGCTGCATCTGGTTCTCGACCTGCGCCCACTTGCCGTTGATGTCCTCGTTGAGCAGGACGAGCCGGTTGTATGTCGACGTCAGTGATCCGGCGAACACCGCCAGTATCAGCACCAAGATCCCGACGCCTACAAGCACGTTCCTCATAGTCTCCTCCCCCTTTCTATAGCAGGCGGTCTACCAGCTGCGACCCGAGCCTCCTCCGCCGCTCGAACCCCCGCCGAAACCGCCGAATCCTCCACCAGATCCCCCAGAACCCCCGAACCCTCCGGAGCCAAAGCCGCCGCGCCCACCCCTCGGCCAACCGATGAACGGGCCTCCAATGTAAGGCCCCGTGCGATACTCGCATTCTTCAGTGAACCCGCAGCTTGAGCACCTGTATACCTTGACGGCGAGTCCGGGTGCGAACGCCGTGCCGTGGCGGACGATCCTGTCCGTCACGTACAGGGGGTTACTGCATCTCGGGCAACGTCGCCGCGTGTGCAGGCCCGACATCGCACGACTCAGCGCTTTCCCGAACACACCCGTAATGAAGACCAAGCCAACAGCTATCAGGACGAACCCAAGCAGAGCGTTAAACCCAAACCCCGTGGACGAGGGCGCGGGGGCCTTCTCGCCTTCCTTGCCCCGGGGGAGTCCTTGCCCCTGGTCAGCAGCTATCAGCCGGTACATCGACTGAATACCCGCGTACAGGCCATCGCCGAACCTGCCGCCCTTGAACTGTGGCACCACGTCGCGGTCGAGGATCTCGCCGATCCTGCCGTCGGTCAGCACCTTCTCGAGGCCGTAACCGACCTCCACTTCGACGCGGCGCTGCTCCATGTCGAGAAGTACGAGGACGCCGTTGTCCTTCCCCTTCTGGCCCACGCCCCATTTCTTGAAGAGGTTGACGGCGTATATCTTCGGCGTCTCGGGCTGCGTTGTGGGCATGATCGCCACAACAACCGCCGCGCCCGTGCGCTTCTCTATCTCAATGCTGAGAGCCTCAATCTTCGATTTGTCCTGCGGTGATAGAACCTTCGCAAAGTCGTTGACCGGACCGGTCGCATCGGGGTAGGCCGGCGCGGCACTCGCCAAGGATGCTGCAAGGCATATGACCGCGAGCGCGACGACCAGTACCGTAACGCTCCCCGAGCGGCGTTCTCCCGGCTGACGAAACCTGACTGCGCACGCCCCTGACACCGGGTCCATAACCCCCCTTCGTGTGTGTCGCCACACTGAGACCATTGTATTATAACACCTCGAGGAAACGGTGTGCGCCGGGTTTTGTTCCACTGAGGAATACGCCTATTCCTGAGGTTATGTCTGAAGCAGGTCAGACGTCAACCACACGCCGTAGGCGAGGGCTATTTGCCGCTCGAGCAGCTTGACGTCCGTGGCATAGCCCTGTTCCTCGAGGCTCGTCATGAACTCGCCGTGCGCGCGCCCCGCCCTGTAGGCTGGCTCGCGCGAGGGGTGAGCGAGGTAGCGGCGGACTACTCCGGCGCAATCCATGACCAGGAGGCTCGCCTGGAACAACCCGACCTCGCGCCTGAGGTAAAGACTCGACCCGAGGATCTTCCTGTCACCAACGCATACGTCCCCGAATCCCCGCACGCCGAGCGGCGCCGCCGCAGCGCTGCACGTACCGGGGGCGAGTGGTTCGAGAGCCCGGACGACGACCCCGGACAGCTCTCTCATGAGGACTTCGACATCGGGGAGACTGCCGATCGGGAAACACACCGTGATCACGATCATCCCGGGGGCCAGCACCACGGCCCCCCCGCCGCCCTTGCGGCGGAATACGGTGACGCCGTCCTCGGCGCACGCCTCCAGGAGCACGTCCGCAAGGGGCGTCGTCCTGCCCAGCACCACCGAAACCACGTCGGGGCCGCTCAGCTCAACGAACCCCCGCCGCTCGCGCTCGAATCTTGCCAGCGCGAGCGCGTCGCCGGGGTACGGCTGCACGCCAGGCGGGTCGGGCGGGCGAAGACTCAAGCCGATCCCTCCGCGGAATCGAGCGCCTTGTTCACCAGCCGGTCGGCGCGCCTGTTCTCCTCCCTGGGGATGTGACGGACCTCCCACGACTCGAACTCCCGAAGCGCGGCCAGCGCCTGTTCGTAGAGCCCGGAAAGCCCCGCGTTCTTCACCCTGTATTCGCCGCTTATCTGCCGGGCGACGAGTTCGCTGTCGGTGTTTATGATCAGGCGGGAGGCGCCGGCGACGCGCGCCCGCTTCGCAGCCTCTATGACGGCACGGTATTCCGCAACGTTGTTCGTCGCCTGAGAGAGCGCAATGCCCTCTTCAACAAGCGTATTGCCCGACCCGTCCAGCAACACGACAGCGTAAGCAGCCGGCCCGGGATTGCCTCTCGATCCCCCGTCCACGTATGCGACAACAGTACCGGTTGACCGGACCGTGGGCTTGCTGCCGCGGCCGTCCTCAGCCGGCTCCTCACGGGCCGGCGCCCCGCTGCTCGCGGCGCTGACAACGACGAACGGCTCCGCCTCGGCTCCGGAGGCGCGCGCGCAGAAGCGCGGTTGGACCGGCTTGAATCGCTGGTTCAGGCGCCGTACGATCTCCACAACCACAGGTCTCTCGCTGGAGAAATGCCCGACGTCGATGAGCGCCAGGTTGAGGGCCGCCGCGGCCACCGCGTGGGTATACTTAATGTCCCCGGTGACCAGCACGTCCGCGCCCGCGCCCGCCGCAGCGTACAGGTGGTCGCCGCCGCTCCCGACAGACGTCGCCACCTTCGCGATCCTCCTCGAAGGGTCACCGAACACGCGGACGCACGGGGCATTAAGGATGCCGGCCAGCCTGGATGCGAGGTCTCCGAGAGAGACGGGCTCGTGCAAATCCCCGACCCGGCCGCTCCCCCTGGCCCTCCCGGGGTTGCGCAGAGGGTAGAGGTCGAACGCGACCTCTTCGTATGGATGCGACTCGAACATCGCCTTCAACACGCGCGCTTTCGCGGACTCGGGCAGTATCGTTTCGAGCCTGAGCTCCTCCGCCTTCTCGATCTGGCCCACAGTGCCCAGGAACGGGTTCGCGCCCTCGAGCGGTTTGAACGTGCCCGTGCCCGGGGCCTGGAACGTGCAGTGGCTGTAGTTGCCTATCCACCCCGCGCCGGCCGCCGCGATTGCGTCGCGCACCTTGTCCTCGTGTCCCTTCGGGACGAACACGACGAGTTTGATTAGCGAATCCTCCCCGGTGGGCTCGAGAACCCGCGGTCCGTCGCCCGGGCCGGAGCCGTCCCGCCCTTCGATCCCAACGGCCGCAGCCAGGGTGTCGTCGACACCACCCATGGCCACGTCCAGGTTCGTGTGCGCTGAGAACACCGAAATGCCGGAGGAAATGAGTCTCGCGAGCAATCCGCCGGGCCCGGCCGCAGTGTTTATAGAGTTCACAGGCTTGAATATGAGAGGATGGTGGGTGATTATGAGCTGCGCGCCAAGCCCCACGGCCTCATCCACAACCGCGGGCGTTGCGTCGACAGCCACGAGGACTGTTTCGACGGCGGACGCCGGATCGCCAACCTGCAACCCGGGGTTGTCCCACGAACCCGCGTACGACGGCGGGGCCCATTCGTCCATGAACTCGATGATGTCGGCTATCCTTACAGGCATCTCAGGACCTCCTCGAGGCGGCGTTTCCGTTCTATCCACCGGTTGAGTCTCGGGTCACCGCGATCGGCGACGCCCTCCTCCATCTTGCGAATGACGCCCTCGCACTCGGATATCTTCAACTCGACGTACGCCGCGAGCAACGGATGCCGTTTTCGAAGCAGCGCAGCGCCGATCTCGTATTCCAGGCCATCGCCTGTTCCGCCTGCGGACCCGTCCCTTTCCCCGGGAGGGTCGAGGCAGATCACCTCGTAAAACCTGCCGCCCTCCGCGACGAGGTCCTCGTCGGCGACCGGCAGTCCTGCGCCTGCAGCCCAGCGCCTGACCTCCTCCGGTTCGCTCATGGGCTGCAGCACGAGCCTCCGCTGCAAAACGACAGTGCCCATCGCCGCGGACAGTATCGAGCAGATCGTGAGGCCACCCATGCCCGCAACGACGATCGCGCCGGTTTCGCCCGGTGAAATCACCTCGAGCCCGTCGCCAAGCCGGAGGTCGACGCAGCCGGCTAGTCCGTATGTCTCCACCGTGCGCTTCGCCGCCGCCAGGGCCCCCCGGCTCGAATCGGTGGCGATGACCCGCGGGCATTTTCCCGTGGCCACGAGCCACACTGGAAGGTACGCGTGGTCGGTGCCCACGTCGGCCGCCACCACGCCGGAAGGCACCAGCGACGCGACCGCCGCAAGGCGAGGGCCCAGTTCGGGCAGGCCCGCCTTTCGAAGGACCGGCGTTTCAGGGGATCGTCCTGTCGAACGCTCTATATTACGGCCAACTCCTTGCCGACCTTCTCGAACTTCTCGAGGCCATAGTCCAGGTCCTGTCGCGAGTGCGCGGCGCTGATCATAACCCTGATCCTCGCCTTGCCTTTGGCAACAGTGGGATACCCGATCGACTGTGCGAACACGCCCTCTGCGAAAAGCTCCTTCGAAAACTCGGACGCCTTCACCGCGTCGCCTATCATCACCGGCGTGATCGGCGTCTGGCTCACACCCGTGTCGAAGCCCAGCCGTTTCATGCCCGCCTTGAAGTACGCGGCGTTGTCCCACAGCCTGCGCACGAGCTCGTCGCTGTCCTGCAGTACCCTCACCGCGGCGATGGACGCCACAACATCAGCGGGGCTGAGCCCCGTGCTGAACAGGAACGGCCTCGCGCGCTGCTTGAACCATTGCACGAGCTTCGCCGCGCCCGCGGCGTACCCGCCCACCACGCCGAACGCCTTGGACAGCGTGCCGATCTCGACATCGAATCTCCCCCCGAGGCCGAAGTGATTGACGATGCCGCGCCCACCGCGCCCCAGCACGCCCTCGCCGTGGGCGTCGTCCACCACCGTTATCAGGTCATACCTCTCCGCGACCTCGACTATATCCGCGAGCGGCGCGATGTCGCCATCCATACTGAACACACCATCGGATACGACCAGCCGCCTGCGGCCGGTGTTGGATTTGACCGCGTCTTCCAGGGCGTTGGCGTCGTTGTGAGCGTACCTGACTGTGAGCGCCCCGCTAAGGCGGCAGCCGTCGATGATGCTCGCGTGGTTCAGCTCGTCGCTGAAGATGACGTCGCCCTGCCCAACCAGGGCGGGTATCACAGCCTGGTTGGCCACGAAGCCGGACTGGAGGAATATCGTGTCCTCGGTCTCCTTGAACTCGGAAAGGGCGCGTTCCACCTCCACGTGGGGGGTCATGGTGCCTGCGATGGTCCTGACCGCGCCGGGCCCGACGCCGAACTCATCGAGCGCCTTCCGCGCGGCGTCCTTGAGCCGCGGGTCGTTGGCGAATCCGAGGTAATTGTTGGAGCAGAGGTTCAGCACCCGCCTGCCGTCGGCCACGAACCACGGCCCCTGGGCACTGGAAATCGTGCGGATGTTGATGAGCAGCCCCTGCTCCTCAAGGGATCCGAGCTCCTGGTCTATGAAATCAAGCCTGGACAAGAGAGTCTCCTCCTCGAAGAGGTTTCCTTGAGATTTCCTTCCTGAAGGAGCTCATATTCTCCGGCTGCGGGTATGTTCCTCCAGTATCTTCCTGACGATGAGGTCCGCGATTCCCGCGTGATCATCGCGGCGGTACACCGGGCGGGGTAGGGCCCCGGCATGGCCGGAATCGCCGGCCGCCCCGGGGGCGACGACCGCGAGCAGTCCGGGGTCGTCGCCGCAAACCAGATCAGCGGCGTCGGGACTGCCGGTTACTTCTATCTTCGATGCACGCGCCCCCTTGAATCCCTCGACGAGCACGAGGTCGGCGCCCTCGAAATGGCGGAGGACGTCCCCGAGCGACGCCTCGCCGGCTTTCGGCCTGTAGATCGCGTATCCTTCCGGAGTCACCAGGCAGGTCGAGGACGCTCCCGCCTCGCTGAACCTCCACGTGTCCTTGCCGGGGTGGTCGAATTCGACATGGTGACCGGTGTGCTTCACCACGCCCACACAGAGGCCGCGGGCGCAGAGCTCGCGGAGTAGACCCTCGATGAGCGTGGTCTTTCCCGTACCCGACCGCCCGCAGATCACGACGTAAGGAACCGGCACCGGCATCACCTCCGTTGCAGCACGACCGGGTCAGCCTTCGCCGTCCCGGCCTCCGGCCCCTCCCTGCCTCCTCCCTACCCTTTCCTTATAACATATAGTGCCTCCTCGGCGAGGACGTTATCGGTCGGGGTCAGAGTCCTGACGCCCCCGCCGGCGTACGCGAGGCGCTCCTCGACTACCACGCCGTTATTGGCGCACCACGTTTCGAAGTCGCGGATGGTAAGCAGGTGGATGTTGGGGGTTTCGGCCCAGGAATATGGGAGGTGCGGCGTTACCGGCATCCGCCCGAGCGCAAGCAGCTGGGCCCGCACGGGGAGGTAGCCGAAGTTGGGGAAACTGACGATGCCGAGGCGCCCCACGCGGATCATCTCGTCGAGCACCTTGAGCGGCCTGCGAACCGTCTGTAGCGTCGTCTCCAGCACCACGTAGTCGAAGCTTCCATCGGGGTATGTTGCGAGGCCCTGGTCGATGTCGGCCTGGATGACGGGGACGCCCCTTCCGATGCACCTTGACACGCTCTCCTGGTGCACGTCTATACCCTGGCCTGTGACAGCCTTCGTATCCATGAGGTGGGCCAGCAGGTCCCCGGACCCGCAACCGAGGTCCAGTACAGACGCCCCGTGCGGTATGAGCCCCGAGATAACGCGGTGGTCCCAGCGCTCGGCGCCGGGCAAGCCGGCCTGCTGCGGAGCCGGTCCTGTGCGCCCGCTGGCGGAATCCCTGGCCATCCTGGTCAGGGTCTCGACGGGATCTCCTGAGCCGTAAGCCTTGAGGGCCTGCATGATCGTGGCGAGTTCGAGTTCCTCATCCCAGGCGAATTCCGGCACGGCGGGCGACACCTCCCACGAAGCTCCTCACCATGTGACCCACGGCGTCGACCTCCAGCAGAAACGCGTCGTGTCCGTATGACGACTGGATGTTGGCGTAGGTCACCTCCAGCCTGTTGGCGGACAGCGCGTCAACCCATTCCTTGCACTGGGCGGGGGTGTACAGCCAGTCGCTCGAGAACGAGACGACGAGCCAGGCGCATTCGGAACGCGCTGCGGACTCGACCAGATCGCCCCCTCCCCACACCGACGCGTCGAAGTAGTCCATGGCCTTGCTGATGTATATATAGCTATTGGCGTCGAAGCGCTCGCTGAACGCCTTGCCCTGATGCCTGAGGTAGCTTTCGACCTCGAATTCGGGGTCGAGGTTGAACGACGGGACGTCGCCGTTCTTCAATCGACGTCCGAACTTCCGGCCCATGCTGACTTCGGATAAATAGGTGATGTGCCCGATCATGCGCGCCACGCCCAGCCCCCTGGCGGGTGGGTCATCATCGTAGTAATCACCGCTGCGGAAGTTGGGATCCGTCGTTATCGCCCGGCGCCCGACGGCGTTGAACGCGACCCCCTGCGCGCTCAGCCGCGGCGATGCGGCCAGCACCACTGCGGACCGGACGCGGTCGGGATACGCCAGCGCCCACTCGATGGCCTGCTGCCCGCCCAGCGACCCGCCTGCAACGGCCAGCAGCCTCCGGATCCCCAGGTACGTCACGAGCCTCTCCTGCAGTCGTACCCAGTCCCCGACCGTAGTGACGGGGAAGCGGAGCCCGTACGGCTTTCCCGTTTCGGGGTCCGTGGAGGACGGTCCCGTCGTCCCGTAGCAGCTCCCGAGGACATTCGAGCAGATTACGAAGTAAAGGTTCGTGTCAAACGCCTTGCCGGGGCCGACCATGGTGTCCCACCAGCCGGGCCGGCCCACCCTCCAGTGCCTGCCGTCCTGCTCGGCCTGCGCGTCCCAGCCCGCCACGTGAGCGTCGCCGCTGAGGGCGTGCAGGATGAGTATCGCGTTGTCTCGCTTCTCATTGAGCCGGCCATACGTCTCGAACTCGACCGTCACCGGCCAGAGGCTCCTGCCGCAATCGAGCGGCAGGGGGTTGGATTCGTCCGCAATCTGCAGGCGCTGCGGTCGCGTCCATCCCACGGAACCGGGTGAGTCGGGCGCGTCATACTCTTTCTGCGCCCTCGTAAGCACGTTCAACGGGTCACTCATAGGCCTTACGGGTTCCCCTCCCAAATGGCAACGCCCCTTCGAGTGGAAGGGGCGCAACATGTTTGATCGTTGGCCTCCACTCTCATCTCTCAGGGTTCACCCTGCAGGAGTTGGCACCTTTACGGCTAATGGAACCGCGAGGTTGCCGGGCTTCATCGGGCCAGTCCCTCCGCCGCTCTGGATAAGAGGAGTTGCCTCTCCGTTTTTCCAGCATGTGCTGGTTTTGCGGCTATCGTAGCACGCTGCAATCCGCCGTGTCAACAGCGGGTGCCAGGGTAGTGTGGGCCGGGCAGCGAAGACTACAGGGTAAGAGCCCGATTATACACCGCAGACAAGGAGGCGGAATTCGCTGATGGCACACGCGCTCGATCTGAAGGTGAAAGGCACCGAATTGTGGGTGCTCGAAGCGGGGGACGACCTGCAGGAGGGTATCGCCAGGATGGCGGCCGAGCGCGGCGTCAACCGGGGCATCGTGGTGTCGGCTTTTGGCTCCCTATCCACGCTCTGCGTGGCGAACCCCGCCGGTCCCTCCCAGCCACCGCCCATGCAGGTGACCACGGAGTCCGGGCCGTTCGAGATATTAAACGTGACGGGGACCATCGGGAGCGTGGCTGTGCCCACGGACTCTCTCCACGGGCAAGTCCACGTACACGTGGCCGCTTCGGGCAAGGACGGCAGGGTGCTGGGCGGGTCGCTCAGGCCGGGGACGAAGGTTTTCTGGAAGGCCCAGCTCAACGTGCTGGTACTCGAGTAATCCTCAGGAATCCTGCGCGGCCGCGGCGCCCCTTCGCGGGAACAGCGGCAGCAGCAGGCCGATGCTGAGGAACGGCAACAGTGCCATGGCGCCGTAGATTAGCGCGAAGGACGTATACTGGCTGAGCCCGGCGCAGGCCTGTCCAAGGGCGACGCCGAGGTCATTCGCCGCAGTATACAGGCCGAACGCTTTGCCGCGCGCGGCCGGCGGGGTCCTTCCCATTACGGTGGCGGTTAGCGATGGGAACGAGGCGCCGTATCCCACGCCGTAAAGCACCGCCGACAGGACCAGCGTCTCGAGAGTTCGCGCCAGCGCCAGCGTGGCCACGGAGCCCGACAGGCACACCAGCGCGACCGTTATCACCCAGAACGCGCCCGCACGGTCGACGATCCGGCCTGAGAACATCCTTACGAGGACGACGACCGAGGTCTGAATCACGAAGAAATAGCCGTAACCCTCGAGCCCGCGTTCCTTTGCCATGATGGGCAGGAATGTCATGATGCCCCCAAACGAAAGCGTTATTGATATCAGAATGAGCGCCGAGAGCCCAACCACGACAGGGTCCAGGCGCGCGGCCTGCCCCGCGGCCCCCCTTACCGCGGCTTTCCCGGCCGTCCCCGGCCGCCCGGCGCCACCACCACTGGCGGCCCCACGCGCCGCGCCACCAGGCCAGGCGGCAACGGCAACTTCGTCGTCCTGCGCGCGTACGACCCGCCTCGTAGCCGCCAGGATCGCGATCGACGCCGGCCCGACCGCGGCGGACAGCAGTAAGGCGAGGCCGTAGCCACCATTCTCGTACAGCCACGACCCGACCGCGGAGCCGAACCCCTTCGCCATGACCAGCGCTATGCTGAACCACGCCACCATCTCGCCCATGTGCTCTGCCGGAGCCCACGAAACCAGGTAGCTGTTGGACCCGACGGTGAACGTGCCGACACACGCGCCTGCCAGCAGCTGGCCGGCCGCGAGCATGAGGAACGCGTTGCTAAAGAAGAACAGCGCGGGCACCGCGCAGAACACGATTCCGCACGCCGTGAGCACCCTCGTGGGGCCCGACCTGTCGGTGAGCACGCCGGCGAGAGGTCTGAATACCAGCGAGCTGATGGAGAACACCGAGGCGAGCGCGCCTATGGTGTTCTTCTGCCAGCCCAGCTCCCGGAGGTACATTGGAAGCACGGGCAGCAGGACGTAGTACCCCAGCAAGAACACGGTGGCCGCAAGCGTGGCGCCCGCCGTGATGGTGAAAGCGCGCCCGCGCGCACCCCTCAGCCTATCGAGAATCCCCACCGTTTCGCCCCCCGGGACCCTGTCGCCCGCACGAATGCGACATAATGCCGGACAACATCAAAGGCATCTATTCACCTGACGCGCCTCTCTTCCTGCCACGCCGCCGGAGGAATACCTGGGGAGCGGGACACTATTTGACACGACCACCGAAGAAGGTATGCCCCCCAGGGCGTCGAATAGATCAGCGGTCCAGCAGGAGTTCGTCATCCCCATAGACAGGATCTTGAACTGACGCCCGAAGAGCGGTACTCTTGCCTTATAGCACGGTAGGAGATGGTCGGTCAGTGGTCAAGGTGGTGGTGGCCACGCCGTATCCGAGGTCGCAGATGCTCCTCGAGAGATACGTCGGTGGGTGCCTGAAGGGGATAGCCAGTGTACGCGCTACCTCGACAGACAGTGTTGATGGGTCCGAATGCGACATAATTGTCGTGTACCAGAGGGGCCCCAACGAAACGATATTCAGACAGCGTTTCCCGGACGTCCGGGTGATAGGCATAAGCTTTGAGATACAGGCGTGCGGCGTCCGCCAGCTGGCGGCGCTACCCCGGGGGATGACCCTCGGCGTGGTCGCCGGCCATAGAACGTGCGCGAACATGTTCCTGAGGGAGATCCTTGACAGCGGGATCTACCAACCCCGGTTCCTCACGGGGGCGTTTGGTGACATGCCGTCGATGACTGTGGACGCGTTCGCCGTGGCGGAAGAGATGGAGGAGACGCTCAGAGCGGTCTATCCTGTGGACAAGGACAAGTTGCTGGTTCTCCCGAGAAGCCTCAGCAACCCGTCCGTCGTCGAACTGATAAGCGCCGCCAGCGAAGCGAGCAAGGCGAAGCAGCAGTAACGCTCGCCGCTCAGCGTCCACCAGCGCCAAGCCGGAAGGGTTAGAACGGAGCCCTGTTTCCTGGGGTTCCGTTCTTGTGCATTAGGGGCGCACTGCCAGAACCATCAAGTTCAGGTAGGCCAAGGGAGGGGGTACCTCATGAGCAGCACCGGAGAAGAGGAGGTCATCCTGTCAATACGTGACCTGAGGGTATATTTCAGTACCTCACAAGGGTTGATAAGGGCGGTCGACGGCGTGGACCTCCACGTGAAACGCGGAGAGACCATGGCCCTGGTCGGCGAGTCGGGATCAGGGAAATCGGTCACCGCACTATCCGTGATGAAACTGGTCCCGGTCCCTCCGGGGAAGATCGTCTCCGGTAAAATCAAGTTCCTTGGCGAGTCGCTGCTCGATCTGAGCCCCGCGGAGATCCGCGAGAAGAGGGGCCGCGACATCGCTATGATATTCCAGGAGCCCATGTCGTCGCTCAACCCCACCCTCACGATCGGCGAGCAAATCATGGAGGTAATCAGGCTCCACCAGCATCTCGAAGGAAAAGTGGCCCTCGACAAGGCGGTTGAGATGCTCGGGCTCGTCAAGATACCGAGCCCCGAAAAACGCGTCAGGGAGTACCCCCACGAGCTGTCCGGCGGGATGAAGCAGCGCATCATGATCGCCATGGGGTTGTCTTGCCGTCCGAAGCTGCTGATAGCGGACGAGCCGACCGCCTCGCTGGACGTCACCATTCAGGCCCAGATCCTGAACCTGATGAAGGAGCTCCACGAGCAAGTGGGTACGACGACCCTGCTCATCACGCACTCGCTGGGCGTCGTCGCGGAGATGGCCGACCGTGTGTCCATCATGTACGCCGGTCAGATCGTGGAGGTCGCTCCGGTGGAGGACCTGTTCCACGACGCCAGGCATCCGTACACCCAGGGACTGATGAAAACGATCGTCAACATCCGTGAGGACGCGAAGCGCCTCGACGTCATCCCGGGGGCGCCGCCGAACCCGGGGAGACTCCCACCGGGTTGCCGGTTCCACCCGAGGTGTCACCTCGCGGACGAAAGGTGCAAGACGCAGGAATCCAGCTACGTCGCCGTCGGGAAAGGAAGATGGGTGAGGTGCTGGTACGCCAGGCCATGACTTGAAGGGAGGTGCATGGGCAGGAGATTAGAGAGACCGCATTGGGAACCTCGTGTTAAGGCTTCGAGACATCAAGGAGGGGATCATCAGTGAGAATCCGGTCGAAGGCAATAGCGCTGTGCATGGTCATGGCGCTGGTCCTCGCCATCGGGGTCGCAGGCTGCGGCAAGGCCCCCGAGAAGAAGGCCGAACCGGCGCCCACGCCCGCACCTGCGCCGTCGCCGGCACCCAAGCCCGTGAAAGAGACCATAGTCATCGCTCTTCAGGGTGAGCCAAGTACGCTTGACCCGCAGTTCGCCGACGACGGCAACATGCGCGCTGTCACCGAGAACGTGTTCGAGCCGTTGCTCACCATCGACGGCAAAACGCTGAAGCCCATTCTGGCGCTGGCCGAAAGTTACAAGACCGTGAACCCGACGACGTGGGAGTTCAAGATCAGGAAGGGCATCAAGTGGCAGAACGGCGACGCGCTCACTGTGGACGACGTCGTGTTCAGTGTCCTCCGGCAGATCGATCCCAAGTTCAAGTCGCAGATCGCCAGCAACTTCAGGACTATCAAAGATGCCAGGAAAGTCGACGAATCCACGGTTAACATCATCACCGACGGTCCCGATCCGGCTCTTCCGGTCCGCCTCACCGGCCTCATGATCGTCAACAAGAAGCACGTGGAGGCCGTGGGCGACACTGTTGGATCCAAACCCATCGGCACCGGCCCCTACAAGGTCATCGAGTGGAAGAAGGGTGTCTCGATCTCCGTCGAGGCGTTCGACGGCTACTGGGGGAACAAGCCCAGCGTGAAGAAGGGCCTCTTCAGATTCATCGAAGAGGGCTCGACGAGGCTGTCGGCGCTCAAGGCGAACGAGATCGACGTGGCCGTCAACATGCTCCCCGAATACATCAAGGACGTCCCGAAGGTAGCGTCCGTTGAAGGGCTCGAGTTCCCGCTCGTCCGCTTCCTCCAGTTCAAGGGCGTAATGAAGAACCCGCTGATCAGGCAGGCGGCCAACTACGCCATCGACAAGGAAGCCATCGCGAAGAGCCTTTACGGTGGCTATGCGTCACCGGCGCTCGGCCAGATGTTCAAGCCCGGTTACGTCGGGTTCAATTCTGAGCTCAAGCCCTATCCCTATGACCCGAATAAGGCGAAGGAACTCCTGAAGCAGGCCGGATACAAGGGCGAGAAGATCCAGATGGTCGCCCAGCGCGGTCGCTGGCTGAAGGACGGCGAGCTCGCCGAGGCAGTCTCCATGCTACTCAGGGATGCCGGCATGAACGTAGAGCTCAAGTACTACGACTGGAACGGCTGGCTCAAGGTGCTGTTCGACAGGAACCTCGCACCCGACATGATCGTGAGTTTCCACTCGAACGACCTGTTCGACGCCGACAGGACGTTCTCCGCGTTGGTTCACAGCAAGGGCACGATGTCCTCGTACCTCAGCGCCGACCTCGACAAGAAGATCGACGCCGCCAGGACAGAGATGGACAGCGCGAAGCGTCAGAAGATGTACGAGGAAGTCGGCAAGGTCATCTACGATGATCCTGCATTTATCTTCCTCGTGAACATCAAGGACATCTACGGTCTCTCGAAGAGCCTCGATTGGCAGCCGCGACAGGACGGCAAGAAGCTCCTGTCGGAGATGAGAATCGTCCAGTAGCAGCACCGGTTCGGTAATCTGCAGGGGAGGGGTCACACCCTCCCCTGCGGGGGAGGATCAGCGATGCTCAGATATGTGACCCTTCGGATTGCATATTCGCTACTTGTCATAATTGGGGTGTCGCTCCTGGTATTCGTCATACTCCATCTCATCGGTAACCCGGTGGACATCATGCTCCCCTTATCGGCAACCGATGAAGAAAGGGCGCAGCTTGAGCACCAGCTGGGCCTCGATAGACCGCTGCTCGAGCAACTGAAGGATTTCATGGCGGGGCTCATCCGGCTGGACTTCGGCATGTCGTGGTGGCAGAAAGAACCCGCGCTGGGGATCGTGCTCGAGCGAATGCCGGCGACTTTCCAGCTCGTCCTGTTCTCGTTCGTGGTCGCGGCGGCGATATCGGTACCACTCGGGATCATTGCCGCCTACAGGCCGGGCTCCACGCTCGACCGAATCCTGACCGCGGCGGCCCTGACGGGAATATGCCTGCCTACGTTCTGGGTGGGCCTCATGCTGGTAACGGTGTTCGCCGTGAACCTCGGATGGTTCTACACCTCCGGCTACGGAACCGTCCGCCACCTCGTCCTGCCGGTCCTTGCGCTGTCGATCGTACCTGCGGGCCGTATTGCCCAGGTCCTCAGATTCTCGATGCTCGACCAGCTCAACCAGCAGTACGTCACGACAGCCCGGGCCAAAGGGCTCGATGAGAAGACCGTCATATTCAAGCACGCTCTCAAGAACGCGGCCCCGGCCGTCGTTACGACTATTGGCGTGGACCTGGGAAGGATGCTCGGCGGAATCAGCTCACCAGTGGAGCACGTGTTCGCCTGGCCGGGCTTCGGCAATCTGATCATCGACACGATCCAGCACCAGGACTTCCCGCTCTTGCAGGCATGTGTGTTCGTCGTGGCGGTTATCATCACAGGGATAAACCTGCTCACAGACTTGTCCTACGCCCTGTTCGACCCGAGGATCAAGCTCTGAGCCGGACCAGTGGATTGGGGGTCTAACGCATGAGTAATCAGCTACAGGAGAAACCCCGGGCGGGCGATAAGCCGGCCGCGGTGTTCGTCCCTCAAAGCCGCCGGTCGCGTCTCCAGGGCTCGCTTCGCCGCCTGTGGAAGGACAAGGTCACGCTGATATCGCTCATAGTGGTGTTGCTGGTCGTCTTGTCCGCCGTGGCGGCTCCCATAGTCTCGCCACAGGATCCGACGAAGGGCAACCTTCTGAACAGGCTGAAGCCTCCGGCCTGGGCGGAGGGTGGAAACCCGAAGTATCTCCTCGGGACCGACCAGCAGGGGCGTGACGTGCTCAGCAGGATAATCTGGGGCGGGCGCGTGTCGCTGATGGTCGGCTTCATCTGCGTCGCCATATCCGGCGCATTCGGTACCCTCCTGGGTCTCGTTTCAGGTTACTTTGGAAAATGGGTTGATACGTTCCTGATGCGTATCGTTGACATACAGTCATCCTTCCCGGGACTCCTGATCGCGCTGATGTTCGTGATGGTGCTGGGTCCGGGGAAGTGGAACCTGATCGCCGCGCTGACGTTCAACGGCTGGATGGTCCACGCCAGGATGGCGCGCAGCCAGGTGCTTTCGATGAGGGAAACCACGATGGTGGAGGCGGCGCGGGCGATCGGTTCTTCGACGACGCGTACGCTGTTCGGCCACATATTCCCCAACATCATCTCTCCGCTCATCACGACGTACGTCCTCGAGATCGCCCGTATCATCGGCGCCGAGGCTACGATGAGCTTCCTGGGCTACGGGATACAGCCGCCGGAGTCATCGTGGGGACTCATGATCGGCGAGGGCCGCGTGTACATGACCCAGGCGTGGTGGCTGGTGACGTTCCCCGGCGTTGCGATAGCTCTGACTATCCTGTGCCTTAACCTTGTCGGCAACTGGGTGCGCACCGAAATGGACCCGTTGCACCGTACAAGGCATTGAGGGAGGGACTCTCGATGAACGACCTCATCGTAGTCGACAGATTGGTGAAGTACTTCCCCGTGGGTGGAGGGTTCCTCGCCGGTCCGAGGCACTTCGTGCACGCCGTGGATGACGTCAGCTTCGTCATCAGAAAGGGCGAGACGTTCGGGCTCGTCGGCGAAAGCGGTTGCGGCAAGACGACCACGGGGCGGTTGATACTGCGCCTGATCGAGCCGACGAGTGGAGAGATCCTGTACAACGGGAGAAATGTACTCGAGCTCGGCAACGAGGAAATGCGCAAGATGCGGCGGAAGATGCAGCTCATCTTCCAGGACGCGTTCAGCTCCTTCGACCCACGAAAGACGGTATTCGACATCGTCGCGGAACCGCTGCAGGTTCACAGGCTGGCGGCAGGCGCGCAACTGTACGAACGGGTGAGCGAGCTCCTGGTTACGGTGGGCCTCGAGCAGAGGCACGCGTCCGAGTACCCGCACGTCCTTTCGAGCGGCCAAAAGCAGTGCGTGGGTATAGCGAGGGCGCTTTCGCTCAACCCCGAGTTCATGGTGGCGGACGAGCCAATCTCCGCCGTGGACGTCTCGGTGCGCGCCCAGGTACTCAACCTGATGAAAGAGTTGCAGGAGAAGCTCGGGCTGACGTACCTGTTCATCTCCCACGACATGAGCGTCATCAAGTTCCTGTCCGACAGGGTGGGCGTCATGTACGTCGGCAAACTCGTGGAGTACGCCAACAAGCCGGAGCTGTTCCGGAACCCAGTGCACCCATATTCGCGTGCGCTCCTCGCGGCGGTGCCGATAGAGGACCCGGACGAGCGAAAACCGAGGCAGATCCTCGAGGGTGACGTGCCCAGCCCCATCAACCCGCCGGGCGGGTGCAGGTTCCACACGCGATGCACGTACGCAAAGCCCGTGTGCAGTGAGGAGGAACCCCCACTCACCGACAGGGGTGGCGGGCACTACGTGGCCTGCCACGTGTTCTGATCTGGTTAACACTCGCAAAAGCAAGGCGCAAGATGGATAATGAGCGGACGCACATGCACGGGCGGGAACTCAGTACACCGCCCGTGCGTATTATTGGTAGGACAAGGTTCGAGGCTATCAGGTGACTATTCTCCGAGACCATTCAGCCTACGCCAAACCCGCAAGCAGTCACCACCCGTCATTGGGTAGCCTGATGGGGCTATGCGACCCCACTGCCCAGCATCTAATGCAGACAACCAGTCGAAGGCGTCCCTCGGCCTAGCCGGCGACAGCCCGTACTGGCGCCTGAACTCGGCAGCCGTATTGTGGGCTAGTGTCCTCGATACTCCGGCCATACGCATCAAGACAGCATCCTCTGTGTTTACGCCATAGTACACCATACTGGGAAGAGTGTTGAGCAAGCGACGTTCGTCTGGGTCCAGCTGTTCAAAATCAATGCCGAGCTTTTGGAGTGCTGCGATTCCCCAAGTAACATTAGTCACGAGATTGCCATAAATGGCATCACAGCATTTGGTCAGGGCATGCATATCCGTGCCATCAAAATACGCCTGTGCCAGTTCTCGAAGGGTCCGACCATTCACCCAATCGACTGTGAGTGCAGCTAGCCATCTGTGGCTCACTCCGGTTGCTGGTATTTCTCTCAACTGGGAAAGCTCGGGGATCCGAAGCATCACACCCATGAGGTCCCTCAGGGTGGTCGTGCCCTTTGAAAACAATTGATCCGGTTTCCAATCGGATAATCGGAGGTCTTC
This sequence comes from Bacillota bacterium, assembly GCA_013178305.1. NCBI lineage: Bacteria > Bacillati > Bacillota > Bacillota bacterium. The sequence continues at coordinate 337,633 of JABLXB010000002.1, forward strand.
GTTGCCTAAGCCTGCCAAGGCTATCCGTACATTATCAGGCGCAAAACCAGTGTCCTCGGCTAGTTTCGCGCTACCCGGATCCTTTTCAAGTCTCCTGACATAGCGGCGAGCAGCCTCAACGAGCTTTCTGGCTGCATCTGGATTAGATCTCTCCAGCGACATATAGCCGTACGTATCCCTCAGAATCAGCTCCAACCGCGTCTCCAAGCGCGAGTCTTGCCCGGATTGGTTGAACAGATGGGCGAGATATTGCATAAAGGCAGACCAAGTGGGCAAAGGTGCCAAAAGATGGAGGTCCAGTTCAGATCCACTCTTGCTGGCCTCGTCGTAGAGGGCTAGGAGTGACGATAGCAGCTCCTTGTGGGCGTCTTGAACGTATTTCCTCAATTCTTCGTCCTGACCTGCATAATCTGAGGTTGAGGCAATTCCAATCAGCAGCCCCACACCGGGTTGACCTAGACGACCTGCTCTCCCTGCTAGGTTCCAGAACTCGCGAAAACCCATCTCCTTACCTCTGGGGTACTTGAGTGAGGAAATGAGTATGGAGTTCACGGGGAAGTTGATTCCTTGCGCAATCGTTGTGGTTGCACAAAGCACCTTTAGGTGCGACTGTTCGGTAAGCCACTCGATAAGGAATCTGCATTCATCTGAAAGCCCCGCATGGTGGACCGCTATGCCATGCTGTAGCAGCTTACACAACTCATGACCCTTACCGTATTCCGCCTCAATGAACCGCATTACCATTTCTACGTCTGGCGCGACTCGATCGAGTCTCGGCAGCACTTCTTTGAGCTGAACCGCAGCAGACCACGCGTGAGGTTTCTGCTGGGTGATCACCAATGAGGTCCCACGACGACAGAGCTCGACTGCCATTGCACAGGACATCGTTGTGAGGCAACCCCTGACCTTGCTGAACGACTTAGGCAATGGTCCTGGGTCCCCAACGTAGACCGGGCTGTCCAGCCCGAGGCTTGGATGGCTGGTGGCGATCGATTCGAACTGCATTTGCCATCCCCTTGGAGTAGTCCCGGGAACAGCATAGAACCTACCAATGACCCGATCGTTCGGCTGCCAATCAAGGCTCATTGAGATGGCATTAGGCGATTGAGGGTCCAACCAGCGAGCCAGTTCCATGCCATTTGAAACAAACGGAGTAAGCAGTAGGAATTTGGCCAAGGGGCAATCGCGTTTAACCATCGCAAGAAGGAGCTCATGCTTAAGACCACGGCTTTCATCTTCTATGCTATGAGCCTCATCCATGATTAGAAGCACCAAATCCCTCTTGACTCGCCCCTGCCGTATTATCACATCCAGTTTCTCAGGGGTACAGACGAGCACGTCAAACGCACTTTCGTCTCCAAGGACTTCTTCTTCGAGTTGGTCCACATCAAGTGCTGCACTGATATGTTCAACACGCACGTTCACGCAGGCCAGTTCCCGCCGTAATCGGGCCGTTATCTGGTTGACTAGGGCCCTTGTCGGCGCGGTATATGCTATCCAGCCCTTTTGTTGGCCGAAATGGTTTACAGCTTCCAGTATCCGGAAGACGGCCAGCTGAGTCTTACCGCTGGACGTTGGGAGACTCACGACAACGGCGTTGTGTGTTCTGTCCAAGAGGCCGCACTCGAAGATCGCCCGTCGCTGAGGCGGCAACAGTTCGAGCGTTGTCTTTTGAGAGCTTGTTAGGCTGCGAACGTACTCGGTTATGCTAGAGTTGAACCGTTGTGATACATTCCACACTGCATTTTTCAATAGCCTGTGCGAGGCCAAATGCAGCCAGCGAAGTAGGTTACCGAGTTCGAAGGAACCAGATACGTCTGCCCCTGTTACTGCCTTTTCAAAGTGGAGGTCTATTTGAGGCCCAGCATCCGCGGGTGTTCCTTGCAGCATATATGCAGCAAGCACATCCGTAGCCTTGGCCCAGTGGTAGAATGACACCAGCTGTATGGCAGCGGAAGTAACGGCATTCCGATCTAAGGCGCCAAGATACTCCCTCTCATATTCGTGCTGTTGATGGCGGAGAAAGGAAATGATGCCCGCAATCTGGTTCACTTCGTCCCAGCTTTCCCTTCTGACAAGCCTCACCCACGTCTCAAGTATCTTGCTGGCTAGCAGTCCATCCCAGCCTTCCAGGCTCAGAGTCATATCATCACCGATTGTGTCGCATATCCAGCGTTGAACATCAGTATGTCTATCAGCTAGATACCCGAGGGCGATGCAACGGAGTATGTGCGAGGCCCTTGCTTCGGGCAGGTTAGGAACCGGCAGAGACCGCACTAAAGTGAAGGCTATCGTACAGGCGTCGGAGAACTTGCGCAATTCTTCGGTCTGGTCTTCGCTTGGGTACCTAGCAGCTTGCCACCACTCCAAAGCAGCAATTTCACAAGCATGAACCGCTTCATCAACTAGCTCGCACTCTCTATCAGAAAGAAAGCAACTGGGCTTCAACAACTCACCAAATGAGCGCTGAAGGATCTGACGTTCGGCAATGTGCAGGGCCTCTACGAGCCGACCTTTGCCGAACGCCTCAATTGCCCAGCTTTGTGGTATCCGTAGCTGCTCATACAGCCTCATGATGCTCCTCCCGCACTGCATAAGGCCGCCCATTTGCCCGCAGGCAGGTCCGTATGCAGCGAAATAAACTCGATCGGAGCGTTCTCGCGGGCAACTTCAGATGCCGTATCGACAGAACTCTCAAGGTCTCTTGGAGAGGGCCGAGTGTCTCGCATTAGTACGCCCCAGTAGCAGTATTCATTGGACAAATGCGCTACGAACGCAGCCCTGTACCGCGAGAACCACCACTGGTTCAGGGATCTGACGCCCAAGTTCTGGACTAGCTGCCTACGCCTATTACGCGAGACAACGAGTTCCTTAACCTGGAACGGAAGGCCTTTAGGTCCGTATACAACTCGTGGGGGTGTGTCGGCATCACTCGAAGTCTTCACCTCACCGAAAGCGAAGAATACTTGTTCATCGATGGTAACTAGCCCGACCAGATCCGTCCCTGGCAGGCTTGCGGTGAGTGAGCGTAGGTCATGTTGCGTTTGCCACGGGAAGAGGCAGCCTCGGTTGTCCTCCAGCCATCATTGTGCAAAAGTCTCCCCGATGCGCCACGTTTCCATGCCGTTGAAACTTGTCAGAGTCGCTCGTATCTCGTCATCCGCGAAACCTGTACTCTTTATCGCCAGGTCGTTCTTCAGTCTCTCCAGAACACCCGTCGAATGATGAGTGGGTCCAACTCTCTGGGTTAGCGACGTCTGCGTTTGCTCGGCGGTAAGCCGATACGCCCGACCAAGGCAGAGACTGGACCCGATGCAATACTGCTCTATTCCTTGTGGAATTCGACGCTCGTTTGCATCGTTCACGAGTCCCTCCGGCTACCATTGGACTACCTCTAGCCTAGGTTGTTCGTGGTTTCCTATTCACCTTCCTTGTGCCGCGATCCTTCGGAGATGGCAGTTTCTTTCTACAAGAGAAGCTTTGCCTCGATTTCATTAAAGCCAATATGGTCGAAGCAGGCTTCGAGACAGAGGTGCTTCCAGGCATAATGAGTTCCCATTTGGTAGCATTATGCCTGGTGCTGAATTCGCGGCGACGCGATTTTATCTTGAGATCTGGTCGTCTCCCCTTCAAAGTCAGCAGAAGGTCGCCCGGCCGGCCCGCCGGACTCGTTGGGTGCGCGAACCCTTATCGGCCGCGCGGGCCGGGTACCGTACCTGGAGAGCCTTCCAGGCACCCTTTCAGGCCGAGCGAATCCAGTTTCGAGGCCGTAGGCAGGCCCGTCCTGACGTCCCACCCCCTGGCCTCGTAGTATTCGTCCAGCATGGGTTCGAGTTCAACGACGCTACCCGCTGAGGGGCCGCACTCCGTCCCCAGCGGCTCTTTCAGGAAACGCCCCGGCAGAGTGTCGTCCTTGCGCGTGAGCCCTTCCCTTGCGTTGAAGCAACGCTCCAGGTTGACTACCCGCTCGCAGGCCGCGCGGAGGTGGTCCCCTCCCCTGCTCGCAACGGCGAAACCCAACGCGTAGCCCTTGAGGCCCCTGGGGTCGGCCTGGAACACCACGAGGCCCTTGCGTGCATCGCGAGTCCCTCGCTGCCCCTGCCGATCCTGGCGGCCGCCGACCTGACCCCGTCTGCAAGCACGTCGCCGAAGCCCTCGCGCTGCGCGATCTTCTCCACCAGGGCCAGGATAGTGGCGTTTCCCCATCCGAGGTCCAGGCCGTCCGCCTCGTCTCGAGAGATGATTCCTCGCTCGTGGCACTCCATCGCGAACGAAATGCACTCGGATGTCGATATCACGTCCATCCCATACCTGTTGCACATGTCGACCGCCTTTAGCGCCACACCCAGGTCGCCGTTGCCCACCCTCGACGAGAACCCCGCCAGCCCCTCGAACTCCGGTCCCTCGAGTTGTCCGCTCGCTCTGGGTCGTACCTATGCTGTTCAGGCAGATTGTATGAGTTGGGAGCAGGTCAAGGTGTCGGCCCTGCAAGGCCTCCAGGCGCGGACCCGCCCGTTCGGCCGGCCGAACCCGGAGGCTCTACTGCACGTCAGCCGCCGATCACAGGCGGCACAATCATGACCTGGTCACCGTCGTTCAGCGCATGGGCGAGTTCCACCTGTACTCCATTCACAACGGCGAGAGAGATGCCGTTCTCGTCGAGCCCAACGGCCGCCAGGAGGTCGGTGACGGTGGAGCGCGGCGTAAGTTCGACACTGCGGCGCTCACCGAGCGTCTCGGTGAGACTCCCGAAGAACCTCACGGATACTTTCATCACCACCACCCCCGCATTTCCGCCAAAGCGGTGACCCGCTCAAAGGCCCGCCAGCCTGGCGTAGCCCTCGAGGCCGAGGTCGCGCAGGCATTCCTTTGTGGGGATGCCGTTCGCATCCCAGCCCCTGAGTTTGTAGTACTCGTCGAGGTACATCGATACCGGGGTCGGGGTCTTGCCGGCCCTGAACCCCTCTTTCGCGGCGACAGTCATCTTGTACGGCAGCGTGTCGGTCTCGCGGCTGTGCCCGTCGCGGATGTTGACCAGGCGCTGGATCGTGAATATCCTTGCCCCAGCCTTCATTGCGTCATCGACGGTCCAATCCCAGCCGGTGATCCCGTTCCACAGTTCGAGCAGCGACGTAAAGGTGAACTCCCCACCGTCGACCATGAACGCGCAGATTACCATCGAGTTGAGCCAGGCGCAATAGTCCTGGAGCTTTACCGTCAGCGCGCTCTTGTTTTCGGGCGAGAAGAACTTGGACCAGTCCTTCACGATGCCGATCTCCGGCACGAAGAACCCGCCCATCTCGACGTCCTCCGTCACGCCCCTCATGTGGCAGGCGCCGCGCGTGCAGGTCGCGTAGTTCACGCCGAGACTCCAGCACGCCCTCGCGTCGTGCGCGGGCAGATCCAGGCCCTTCACGTGCGCGACCAGCTTCTCAGCGTCGGGGTGAATCCTGCGGGCCGCCGCCAGCGCCCCGTCCGCGAACACCGCCCCGAATCCCTCGCAGGTACCGATCTGCCGCGCGAGCTCGATCGCCGAATCCGCGTTGCCCCAGGTGAGGTCCATCCCTGCCTTCGCCTTCGTGACGTAGCCCTTCTCGAAGCACTCCATCGCCAGGCCCACGCACGCACCGGCTGATATAGTGTCGATGCCTGCGCGGTTGCAGACGTCGTTGGCCTTCGCCACGGCCCTCGGGTCGGAGATCCACAGGTTCGTGCCCATCATGCCGCAGGTCTCGTACTCCGGGCCCGGACCCTTCATGGCGTAGGGGCCGTCCTCCACGACGACGTCTCTGTGGCATCCGGCGGGGCAGTTGGCACACGGAAGCGGCTTCGCCTTCAGAACCTCAGTGTAGTTGGGCGCGCCGATCTGCCTGGCGCCCTCAGGCCACACGTCGCCGCTCCAGTTCTTGAGCGGCATATCCCCGAACGCCTCGGCGGTAATGCAGAGGTTTGGAGTACCGTGGTCGCGCAGGCCGTTGTTCTTGGCCGCGTTGAATATCTCCCTGAACCGCGTCTTGGCGAGTTCCTTGACCTTCCCGGGATCGTGCACGGGGACAGACTTCTTGCCCCTCGCGGCTATCGCCTTGAGATTCTTCGACCCCATCACGGCGCCCAGACCACACCTGCCAGCAAAGCTGTGACCATCTGCCACGATGCACGCGATCCTGACGAGCTTCTCCCCGGCCGGGCCGATGTTCGTCACAGCGAGGCCCGGGTCGTTCTCCCTGGACTGGATCGCCTTTACCGTCTCAAAGGCGTCGAGGCCCCAGATCCCCTGGGCGTCCTTGATCTCGACCCTGTCCTCATCGACGAGGAGATACACAGGCTTCGGCGCGGCGCCCTTGATCACGACGGCATCGTAACCGGCCTTCTTGAGGGCGACGCCCCAGTCCGCTCCCGCCGCCGAATCGCCATACGTCCCTGTGAGCGGGGATTTCGCGGCCACAGTCCACTTTGCGTTACCCGGGCACGTTCCGGCCTGGTAAGCGCCGAGCGCGAACACCAGGGGGTTGGCCGGGCCAAGCGGGTCGGCGCCGGCGGCGGCCTCCTCCAGGATCACTTTAGCCGCGTATCCGGCCCCGCCGGTGAACACCTTCCAGACATCGTCTCCCACGTTCTCGACCCAGATCCTGCCGGCAGTGAGGTCGACCCTCAGCACCCTGTTCCAGTACCCGTTCGCCATCTCTCCCCTCCCCTTTCAGATCAGGCCCATGAGATTGAGCATGCCGTCGATCCTGGTCTTGTCCTCGGTGGTCAGCGGAAGCTTCGGGCTTCGCACCGCTCCACCGCAGTGGCCCAGCTTGTCGAGGGAGTACTTCAATGTCTGCTGGAGCTTGCCGGAGTACTCGAGCTGCTTGAGCATCGGGAGCATCTTCTTGTACAGCGCCCAGCCCTTGTCGTAATCCTTCTTCACGGCGACAAGGTCGAACAGCTCCACCGCGAGCTTCGGCGTTATGTTCGCGATCACCGAAATCCAGCCTTCGGCACCCATGAAGAACGACTCGTACGCGAGGTCCTCCCATCCGCAGAAGATGGTCATCCTGTCCTCGGTGAGTATCCGGATCTCGCGAAGCCTCTTGATATCCGCCGTACACTCCTTGATGTATCCCAGGTTCGGGTACTTGGCCAGCCTGGCGACGGTCTCCGCCTGCATGTCGACCCCGGAGCTCCAGGGGTTGTTGTATATGATGATGGGGATGTCCACGGCCTCGGCTATCCGCTTGAAGTGGACAAACATCTCTTCCTGGTTCGGCTTGCAGTAGTACGACGGCAGGGTCATGACGCCGGCCGCGCCGATCTCCCTGGCGAACCTGGTGTACTCGATCGCCTTCTCGGTGGTTTCGGCGGTGGCGCCGAGCACAACGGGCACCCTGCCGTTGACCTGGGCCATTACGGCCTCGGCGATCTTCTTCTTCTCATCATCCTCCAGCGCCGCGAACTCGCCCGTACTCCCCAGCGGAAGCACGCCGTGGATACCTTCATTGATGTACCACTCGACGTTCGATTTGAGCCCTGCGTAGTCAACCTCCCCGTTCTGTTTGAAGGGGGTGACCATGACCACGTACACACCCTTGAGCCGCGCCATCAATCTCTTCCTCCTCTTCCTCTTCTGTCTCCTCGATCCCCGGACTCTCGCACTCTCTAAAGACCCTGGTGAGGGCCGCGATCGACCTGATCGAACCTGTCCAACCTGAGCGGATTCAGGTCCATCGACGTGTCCCTGTCCGCGAGCATCTCCGCCACTATCTTGCCTGTTATCGGGGCGAGGCCGATGCCGTCGCCCTCGTGACCCGCGGCCACGTACAGCCCGCTTACGCCATTTGCCGGCGATATTATCGGCAGGTGATCGGGGGTGTACGGCCTGAGACCCGCGTATGACCTCACAATGTGAAGATCCTCCATCGCGGGGTAGAACCTTACCGCCCGTCTCGCGAGGAGCGCGAGAACGCTCTCATTGCAGGTCGTGTCGAATCCCACGAACTCCCGGCTGGAGCCGATGAGGTAATTGCCCTGCATCGTAGGCTCGAATACCAGCGCCACCCCGTATTTCTCCATGTCCGGCTCGACGCGGCGCTTCTCCTTGCCGCCAAACTTGGCCATGAGGTAGCCGAACTCCATAACCTTGCGGCGGCCGATCCGGAACGTCGACTCCGTGACCAGGATGTGGCCCTTCCTCGGCTTGATGGGGACATTCACCCCCGCGGTAGCGGCCACGGCCGGCGTCCACACGCCGGCGGAAATAACCACCCGCGGCGCATGATAAGTCCCGTCCGACGCCTCGACGCCTTTTACGGCGCCGGTCGAGTCCTTCAATATCGACCGCACCTCGCTGAACTGGTGTACCTCTGCGCCGAGTCTCTGAGCGGCCAGTGTGAAGCCGTATACCAGGCCCATCGGGTACAGGGAGGAGTCCGACTTGCACTCGACCAGCCCGATGATGTCGGGCGCGATCATCGGCTCGTCCTCGTGGACCTCGCCACCTTCGATGTACCTCATGGGGAGGCCGGCCTCTCGCTGGCGCCGGGTCCAATCCCTGGCCACGATAGCCTGGCCCTCGTCCTCCACGGCCAGCGTGCTGCCCGGCTGCCTGTACTCGAAGTCGTACGCGAGTTCGTCCTGGAGTCCCGCCAGTAGCTGCTGGCTCTTGTACGTCATCTGGCTGTCGAACCCGGGCATCTTGTCTGTCGCGAGGACGTTGCCGTCACAGGCGGACGACGTGCCCGACGCCAGGTCCCCGCGGTCGAACAGCGCGACCTGAAACCCTTCCTTCGAGAGGTAATAGGTCACCGACGAACCGATGACTCCGCCGCCGACGACTATGACGTCGAAAGCCTTACTCATTGCCTTCACCGCCGAACGCCAGGACGCCAAACGGTACGGGCGTCACCGGGGGTCTTACCGACCCCGGCTCCACCTCGCCAGGTTTCTTGCCGAGTTCCTGGCAGAGGATCCTGACGACGAGACTCTCGCAGGTCCTGCCCTGGCAGAGCCCCATGCCTGCCCTGGTCCTGCGCTTTATTCCAGTGAGGTCCCTGGCCCCCTCGCGGATGGCCTGCCGGATCTCCCCCACGGTTATCTCCTCGCACCTGCAAACGATCATGTCATCGTCCAACGTCGCCACCCCCGCTCTTCCTCGCGATTCCCCGGACCGACTCCGCGAACTCCTTTGGAATGGCGATCGTGATCACCGGCGTACGGTCGTTCCTCGCCGGATTCGCAACCTTGAGCACCTTCGCCCGGCACACCGGTTGTCCCGCGCGGTCGACCGCCGTAACAGTCGCCCCGGGTTCGGGCAATGGCAGGTACTCGTGCGGGAACGACAGTGCCGCTTCGGTATCCGAATACGTCATGTCGAGAAGGAATATGGCAAGCCCCGGGCACCGCGCGAGGCACAGCCCGCACCCGATGCATTTCTCCCCGTCCAGCGCCGGCAAGTTGGTGATTGGCTGCCCGACCTTCACCGCGCCCCTGGGGCACGCGGCCTCGCACGGGTTGCACGGGATCTCCTGGACGCATTCGATTACCGCGACCGCGCCCTTCGCCATGCGCTCCCTGGAAGGATAGCCGGGCGAACCCCTGACCTCGTCGAGTGACGGGTAGCCGCTGGTCGCGACCCCCGCTCCGGCGGGCACCGACGTCTTCACACCGCCGCTCATGCGCACTCACCTGCCTTGTGAAGGGCCTCCTTGGCGTCGTGCCTGGGTTTCCCGAACGGCCCCATCCTGAGCGACGCGAGCCTCGCCTCGACCTCTTCCCTCTGCGCCCGCGCCTCCGCGGCGCTCACCTTACCGAGCGACGCCGCCGCCGAAACCCCGGCGAGCCTGCCTTCCTCCATGGCGGTGCTCGCCTCCTCGACCCCACCGGCGTCGCCGGCGACGAATATGCCGGGCACGCTCGTCTGCAACGACCTGTCGTGGAACGGCACCCATCCGCCGAGGATGGGCGAATGCACCATCCTGCAGCCCGCGAGCATGGCCAGTTTCGCGTACGGCCGGAGGCCTGTTGCGATGCATATCGTGTCGATGTCGAGCCGCTGCTCCGTCCCGGCCACGGGCTTCCACGACGGGTCGACCCTGACGATCTCCGCCCCCTCCACCGCGGTGTCACCGAACGCCCTCGAGACCGTGTGCGCGGTGAGTATGGGCACGCCCGCCCTGCTGATTTTCGCGGAGTGCACGCCGTACCCGCCGACCCTCGGCAGGCCCTCAACCAGGGCCACGACGTCCGCCCCCGCCTGCATGAGCTGGTAACTGACTATGAGCCCGACGTTCCCCGACCCGATCATGAGCACCCGCTTCCCGGGGAGGACGCGCTCGACGTTGATCATCGTCTGGGCCGCTCCGGCCCCCATCACGCCGGGCAGGGTCCAGCCGGGGAAGTTCACGGCGTTCTCCGAGGCGCCGGTGGCCAGGACCACGCGATCCGCCTTCACGGCGCCGCCGGACGGCTTCATTTCAAGCAGGCCACGGGCGTAGGCCAACACGTTGCCGGCGAAAATCCCGTACACGCTGGTGTCGAGCCACACGGTGACTCCCGCGTCCAGCGCCTCCCTGTAGAGGTCCCTGGCGATGTCTATCCCGCGAGTGCCCGCACGGTGTTCCCTAGAGCCGAAGAACTTGTGGATCTGCTTGATCAGCTGGCCGCCGGGCTTCAAGTTCGAGTCCACGAGCAGGACACCGCAGCCGCGCCTGGCCGCCTCTATCGACGCCGCCAGGCCGGCCGGCCCCGCTCCAATCACAACCACGTCGTATGTCTTCATCTGGATCCCCCGGACTTCAGCGGCGCCGGTCCGCCGCCTTTCTGCGTTTCCACGGTCATGCCGTCCGCCACCGGAGTCACGCACGTCCTCACGTTCGGGACGCCGTTAACGACCATCACGCAGTCGGTGCACTGCCCAATAGCGCAAAACAAGCCCCTGGGCGTGCCTTGCTTCCGCGTGATACGATTCACCCTGATCCCCGCCGCGAGAAGGGCCGCTGCGATGGTCTCCCCTTCGCGCGCCGTCACTTTCCTGCCGTCGACCGTGATCTCAACCGTACGCGCAGGGGACTGCTCGCCGAGAATCGGGTGGTGCGTCACCCTCACCTCAATACCCCCTTCACTCTACACCCCGAGCAGGAACCCGTCCTTAAGCGGGTCGTCGGGGTCCACGACGAACTGGTGTATGCCGGTCACGTACGCGCTCCCAGTGACCTCGGGGATGACGGCCTTATATGGGCCGACAGTGGTTTCCCCTACGACTCTAGCCCTGAAACAGGTGCCGATGATGCTCTCGTGTACGAACTCCTCGCCCATCTCGAGCTCGCCCTTCGAATACATCAGGGCGACCTTGGCCGAGGTGCCCGTGCCGCACGGCGACCTGTCGATCTCCCCGGGCGGGAACACGACGGCGTTCTGCGCGTCCGCCCCGGGGTGCTTCGCAGGACCGTAGAACTCGACATGCGTCACCTCGTCGACGTAAGGCTTTTCGGGGTGGGATATCCCGACCTGCGCGTTCACCGCGTCCTTGATCGTGTTGCCGACGCGGACGATTTCGCCCGCGTTTCGCGGGTCTATCGCCAGGCCCACCTTCTTCGCCTCGATGATGGCGTATGGGTTGCCTCCCCACGATATGTCCAGCGTCAGTTCGCCGATGCCCGGGACTCTGACTTTCGCCCCCGGGACCATGACGAAAGACGGTACGTTCTTGAATGTCACGCTCCTGGCCACGTTGTTCTCGACGGCCACACGCGCCACGACGAGCCCGGCGGGCGTGTCGAGCTTTATGACGGTCTCAGGCTCAGTAATGGGGACGATCCCCGCCTCGACCATCGCCGTACAGCAGCCGATCGTATCGTGGCCGCACATCGGCAGGTACCCGCCCACCTCGATGTAGAGCACCCCCACGTCGGCGGCAGGGTCGCACGGCTGGGTGATTATCGCGCCCGACATCACGCTGTGGCCCCGCGGCTCATACATCAGCATCGTGCGGAATGAGTCGCAGTTGTCCCTCAGGTAGAGCATCTTCTCGCTCATGGTCTTCCCGGGGATGTGCGGAATCCCGCCGATGATAGTCCTCGTCGGTTCACCGACCGTGTGGGTGTCTATGCTCGTGACCATGCGGGCGAATCTCATCTGGGCCCCCCCTGTCCGTCCTGTCCGTTGCGCCGTTCCCGTACGCCTGGTTCTGCCGCGCCAGTATGAGCCTCACCGACTGCAGGTGCTCTCTCATCAGGTCGCCGGCCTTGACCGGGTCGCCGTCCCTGATCGCGTTGAGAAGGTCGCTGAACAGGTTGACAGTGACCACTGACGTCTCGGGGACGGTCCTCATGAACTTCTCCGCGTCGCCGTGGACGCGGAGCATCACCACGTTGACGAGCTCGGATATCACGGCGTTGTTGCACGCCCTGGAGATCCCCGAGTGGAAATCGAGTTCCGCACGGAAGAACTTGTCCGTGTCCACGCCCAGGGAAGCCTTCATGGTGGCCAGGGTGGACTCGAGCCCGCCGATGTCATCGTCAGACGCCCGTTGCGCGGCGAGGCTTGCCACGAGCCCCTCCAGGAACTCCCTCGCCTCCATCAGCTCGAACACGGGGGCATTGTCCAGGGCGGCGTTCCAGTTAAGCGAACTCGCAAGCGCCTGAGACTCCTTGCTCAAAAACCGCCCCACTCCCTGCCTCGACTCGATCAAGCCGAGGTGTTCCAGCGCCTGCAATGCTTCCCGTACGGACGACCGGCCCACCCCGAACGCCTCGCACAGTTCCTTCTCACTCGGCAACCGCTCGCCGGGTTCAAGCCTCCCCGCCTGGATCAACGACCGGATCTTCCCCGCGATCGTTTCCGCAAGCTTGCTCGGCTTCGGGATCCTGTCAATCGTTTCGAGCATCAACAGCCCTCCCCGGGATCGCCGCCATCAACCCCGCGCAATTCTATGTACCCGTCTCCGGCCTCGACGTGGTCGCCCGTGCGTACGCGGCGATACCCTTCCTCGCCGATCACGAACACGGGCACCCACCGGCCGTACAGTTCCTTTCCGATGATAGAGCCTATCGCAAGAATGGCCTCCGCCTTGAGACTGACGATGGCCGCCGGCGCAGTCCCGCGCCTTATGGCCTCGAGGATTATGCCCGAGCTACTGCTGGATCCCCTGCCGCCGGGGAGGAACAGCACCCTGCCGGTTACGCACCGGCCGTAGAGGTCGTGCCTGACGTCGATGACTTTCCCCGTCTTGGCGTCCAGGCCGCCCCAGAAGCTCAGGGGGGTCGCCGCCACGAGCGCCTCGCCCGACGCGTGGCCCGGGATTACGGATTCCACCTGTATCCTCGTGGTCCTTGTGGCCTCCGCGCTCGGACCGTTGCGCCTACTCACCGCAACGCACCTCCCCCGTCACTGCCGCCTCCACGCAGCCGTCGAGGTCCTCGAAATACACCGACGCCTGCGCGTGCCCGGGCGCATAGTGCGCCATCTTGCCCGAATTGGTGACTATCGTCTTGAACCCCCACCCTGTCAGCGGGAAGTTCAGTATGCAGCCGTCGTGCAGGAGCCGCACTCCCGATTCGTCGAGCCGGTGCTTCAGCCCTGCCCGCCTCAGGAGCATATCGACAGTCCTGTTTGTTTGAATCCAGAATTGCACCCCGCTCTTGACCCGCCGGCCCGCGAGGCGCTACAGCACGCTTTCGACTTCCATGTAAGATGAGTGCGGGCAACCGACGATCACGAGGTCGACGGCCTCACCGGCGGTTCGAGAGCCGCCCTCCCTGATGCTGGTCAGCGACCTCGTCGCCGAGCGGAGGCTGGCGCCGTCGACGACGACCGTCTCCGCGGGGCGCCGGCCCTGGAATGCTTCATCCAGCGACGGCGCTTCCGGCGTGACGCCAACCACGTGGAACAGCCCGACGGCGCCGGACGACGCCGAGGCCGCGCTGAGCGCCTTGAGGTTTTCATGCGTGGTGGAAGCCGGCAGCCCGTCGAGTACGGGGACCCTTTCGCCCGCGATCTCGCCTGCGAGGTAGCCGGCCGCCGCGTAAATGGAATTGTCGTTCCACACTGAAGCCTCGATACCCTCGAACCTGATCAGAACCTGCCCGGCGCGGTTCTCTTTGAGATGAAGCCCAAATTCGGGGACCCTCCCGGCTATGGCGCAGCATATGTCGACGAGGTCCCCGTAGCGGTGGGTACGCGCCCCCAGCACCGAGTTGGCGAAGTTTATCGCGTTCGACTCCGCCCAGGCGATCTGCTGCCCGAAGCCCGGCGCCAGCGCGTACTGGTACGGCGCGCACGTCCACGTCGGTATGCAGCCCATGGCGTGATACGCCGCCTCCATACGCTCGCACGCCAGCGCATGGTCCTCGGGGATCCTGAACTGCCTCCAGTCCTCGATGTCCCTGGCGGTTATGTTCAGCGTCGTGGGCACGGCCACCCTGGCGCCAAGCGCGGCGAGCTTCTCGGCGAACTCCAGGCCCGCATCCCACACGGCCGCGTACGAGCAACCGTCGATGTGCGCCTGCGTCACGGGTATCATCCTTGTTGCGCCGTACAGCTCGCCCATCGTGGTAATGATGGACATCGCAAGGCGCACCGCCTCGCCGCGCTTGCCCTCGAGCATGTCTTGCTCGAGCCGGTTCAGGTTCACGCCTTGCCGCCTCCCTTCCCCCGCGCCTGTGGCTTGCCAGTCCACGGCTGCATCGCCCCGCCATCATGGGACGGCAGTGACAGCCTGGAGTAGAGGCCCAGGATCCCGCTGGAGACCTTCGGCGCGGGCGCGATCCACGACGCCAGCCTCCGCCGTATTTCATCCTCGGGGATTAGCAGGTCAATCCTCCGCGAGGGTATGTCTATCTTTACGGGATCGCCGTCGCGGACCACCGCGATCGGGCCTCCCGACATCGCCTCGGGCGATACGTGCCCGATGATAGGCCCGCGGTTGAATCCCGAGAACCTGCCGTCGGTGACCAGCGCGCACGATTCGTCGAGGCCGAGGTCGACCAGGGCGTCCGTGGCCAGCATGGTCTCGGTCATACCCGGGCCGCCCTTCGGACCCTCGTACCTTATTACGATGACGTCCCCGCGCTTCACGCGGCCGCCGGCGATCCCTTCGAGGGCACCGGCATCGCTGTCGAACACCCGAGCGGGGCCGGAGAACACGAGCATCTCGGGTTTCATGGCTGTCTGCCTGACGATCGCCCCGTCCGGAGCGAGGCTGCCCTTCAACACCGCGAGGCCGCCTTCCGTGCTTACGGGTTCGTTGAGCGTGGCGAGCGGGCCATCCTCTCCCGAGAATGCCGCGGCGCCGCGGACCACGTCCCGGAGCTTCCGCCCGTCGGCCATGACCGCATCCCCGTGGAGCAGCGGCTCGAGGACCTTCATCACCGCCGGCGCCCCGCCGGCATGATGCAGGTCGACGACGGTGTACGGGCCATTCGGGAGCACCCGTGTCACGAGCGGGACCTTGCGGCTTAGCGAATCGAAAACGTCGAGGTCCATGTCGATTCCGAGTTCCCTCGCGAACGCCAGCAAGTGGAGCACGGCGTTGGTCGACCCGCCGATGGCCACGTCGACCGTCGCCGCGTTGAGCAGGGATTCAAGAGTCACCGTCGAGGAGGACTTGAGCCCTTCCTTCACCATCTCCACGATTCGGGCGCCGGCCTGCCTGGCTGCGATCGTCTTCCCCGCATAAGGCGCGGGAATGGTCGCCGTACCCGGGAGACACAGACCCAGGGCCTCTGACAGGATCTGCATGGTATTGGCGGTGCCCATCACGGGGCACGCTCCGGCGGTCGGGCAGGCGGCTTCCTCGATTGCCGCGAGATCCGCGTCATCCATGGAGCCCCTCTTCGCCCTGCCGAACACCGCTTCGTTGACATCGGGCATCAGCACCCGCCGGGCGCCCGCCGCGCCGCCCGCACCGGGGATATATCCCTCGAGCATCGGGCCGCCCGTGACGACGAGCGACGGCACGTCCAGTCTGAGGGCGCCCAGTATCTGGCCGGGCACTATGTTATCGCACGATGACAGGAGCACCAGACCGTCGAACAGCTGCACCCGAGCCACCGCCTCGACGCAGGCGGCGACTATGTCGCGGAGCACGAGCTCGTACTGGAGGGCAGTATCACCTATGGCCACGTTGCCGCAGGTTGAAGGCACCCCGAACTCGAATGGGACCCCGCCGGCCTGCCATATTCCCGCCTTGACGGCGTCGGCCAGAGTCCTGAGGTTGTAGTGCCCGGGCGAGCACTCGCTCCAGGCGTTGGCCACCCCAATGTGGGGCCTTGACGCCACGTCCGCCGGGCCATAGCCGCAGCCCCTGTATATCGCCCTGCGGTGGGCGGCCCCCCTGCCTTCAAACCTCGGATTGGTCACTGCGTCACTCCCCCAGGTACGCCTTGCGAACGCGGTCGTTCTGCAGCACCTCGCGTCCGGGGCCTTCGAGCACTATCGTCCCAGTCTCCAGAACGTACGCGAAGTCGCTGAGTTCGAGCGCCCGCTTCGCGTTCTGCTCTATAAGAAGGACGGTCTTACCTTCCGAATTGATCTTTTGGATGATCCTGAATATCTCCTCGGCGAGCTGCGGGGCGAGGCCGAGGGACGGCTCATCCATCATAAGGAGCTTCGGGCTCGACATCAGCCCCCTGCCCACCGCGAGCATCTGTTGCTCGCCGCCGGAGAGGAGCCCCGCCTTCTGGCCGACGCGCTCCTTGAGGCGCGGGAACAGGGTGAACACCCAATCGAGGTCGCGCTGGATCCCCGCCTGATCCGCGCGAGCATAAGCCCCCAGCCGGAGGTTCTCGATGACGGTGAGATTCGAGAACACCCGCCTCCCCTCCGGGACCAGCACTGCGCCGGACCCGACGATCCTGTGGGTGGGCCAACCGGCGATGTCCTTACCCCGAAAGGCGATGTGCCCTGAGCGCGGCCTGACGACACCGACAACTGTACGCAGGATAGACGTCTTGCCTGCCCCGTTTGCGCCGACCAGGGTCACGATCTTCCCCTCGGGGACGCTCAGTGAGACGCCGCGGATGGCGTGAATGCCACCGTAGAACACGTTCAGGTCACGGATCTCAAGCACTTGACCCCACCCCCAGGTAGGCCTCGATCACCTTGGGATTCTTCTGTATATCCTCGGGACACCCCTCGGCGATCTTCACGCCATAATCGAGCACGGCGACTCGTTCGCATATGCCCATCACCAGGCTCATGTGGTGCTCGATGAGCAGGATGGTGAGGTTGAACTCGGCCCGGATCCGGCGAATGAAGCCCATGAGATCGGAGATCTCCTGCGGGTTCATTCCGGCGGCAGGCTCGTCGAGCAAGAGGAGCCTGGGTTCCGTGGCGAGCGCCCTCGCGATCTCGAGCCTCCGCTGTAGCCCGTAAGGGAGCGACCCGGCCTTGTAGTCCGTGAACTTCGTGAGACCAACCGCTTCGAGGAGCCTTTCGGACTCTGCGGTCATCTGACGCTCCTCGCGCCTGTAGCCCGGCGTGCCCACTACCGCCGCCAACGGCGACGACCTGAGCCTCAGATGCTTGCCGATGAGCACGTTGTCGATCACCGGCAGGTCGCGGAAGAGACGGATGTTCTGGAACGTCCTCGCTATGCCACCCTTTGCTATCAGGTCGGGGCGCATACCGCTTATGTCCTTACCCTCGAACAGCACCCTACCCGAGGTCGGAGTGTATATCCCCGTTATCATGTTGAACACGGTCGTCTTGCCGGCGCCGTTGGGTCCGATAATCCCAACCAGCCCGCCCCTGTCGAGGCACAGGTCGAAGGACGACACCGCGGTGAGACCCCCGAACCTGATCGTCAGTCCGTCGAGTTCCAGCACAGCCACGGCGTCAAACCCCCTTCCCCGCACCGGCAGCCGTCCCCGCTTCTTTCCTTCGCAGGAAGGCATCCCAGGCAAACTCGCGCTGTCCCATCAGCCCCTGGCGGTAGAACACTATCACGACCAGAACGACGATACCGAACAGCACCATGCGCATGCCGACTATACCGGGGATCTCAATGGACCCGATCTTCATCGGCGCCTCGATGAACCGTAGCCATTCCATCGCAACCGCATACGCGAATGAAGCAATCACGGTTCCGGTGAGGCTACCGAGTCCACCGATTACAACGATGGTTAGAATCTGGAAAGTTATCGTAATCGTGAACATCTTCGGGTCGACCGCACTGGACCAATGACCGAGCAGCGCCCCGCCGACTCCCGCGAAGAACGCCCCAGCCACGAACGCGAGTACCTTGTGGTAGAAAAGGCTCACGCCGACGGACTCGGCGGCGATCTCGTCCTCACGGATCGCCTTGAGCGCCCGCCCATAACTCGTATTGACCAGCCTCGCCGCGATGAAAACCGAGACAACCGCGCTCCCGACCGCCCAGTACAGGTTCACGTAGTCGGGCACTCCCTTGAGGCCCATCGAGCCGTTCGTAATGGTCTGCATGTTGTTTATGAGGACCCGAACCACCTCGGAGAAGCCGAGAGTCGCCATTCCCAGGTAATCGCCCCTGAGCCGGAGCACCGGTACGCCGACTATCCAACCCAACAAGGCCGCCATCAGCCCCGCGATGATCAGCGCCGGAAGGTACGGGATCTGAAGGTTCTCCAGCGCCGGGTGGATAGGCACGATGAAGAAGTTTCTTGCCTTCTGTGCGACCGGCATGGTGAGAAGCGCCGAAGTGTACGCTCCGACGGCCATGAAACCGGCGTGCCCGAGCGAGAACTGCCCTGTGAACCCGTAAACCAGGTTGAGACCCACCGCCAGGGTAACGTATATCGCACCGACGGATAACACCCTGAGCCGGTACGGGTCCAGCGTTCTCTGCGCCCAGGTCGTGATCAGTAGTATCACGACGATGCTGCCGAGGGTCAGGAGGTAATTGAGACCTCTTCCGTTGCTTCGCCCGTTCATACCTTCACCTGTCCCTTCTCGCCCAGCAGCCCTGTCGGCTTCAGGAGCAGGACGGTAATCAGAGCCACGAAAGCAACCGCGTCACGGTATCCTGACAGGTTGGGGAGGAACGCGACGAGCATGATCTCGCAGAGGCCAAGAATGAGGCCACCTACTGTTGCCCCTGGGATACTTCCGATCCCACCCAGGACCGCAGCCACGAATGCCTTCAGGCCAGGAAAGCCACCCATTGTCGGGTTTATCTGGGGGAATTTAAGGGCCCACAGTATGCCCCCCACGGCGGCGAGAGACGAGCCGACCATGAAGGTGAGGGCCACCGTTTTGTCGACGTCAATGGCCATGAGCCTGGCGGTCTCGAAGTCGTTAGCCAGCGCCCGCATGGCCGTTCCAGGTTTCGTTCTGTAAAGCAGGTAAGTGAGGGCCACGAGAAGGATGGCCGACACGATGATGATGGCGAAGCTGAGTACGGGAATCATTATGGCGCCGATTTCAAGCACCTGTGTGAATATCGGCGGCCTGAAGAACGGCTTCGGCCTGCCCCCGAAGAAGATTATCAGCAGGTTTTCCATCAGGAACGAGACCCCGATTGCGGATATGAGGACGGAGATCCTCGGCGCATCGCGCAGCGGCTTGTACGCCACTTTCTCCGTCGCCATGCCGAGTACCGCGGTGAAGCAGATGGCCAGGATATACGTTATCCCCCACTGCAAGTTGAATATGGCAATGCCCATGAAAGCGGCGTAGGCGCCGATCGTGAAGATGGTACCGTGGGCGAAGTTGATGAGCCTCAGGATACCATATACCATCGTGTACCCTATGGCCACCAGCGCATACAGTGCCCCCAGGGAGACGGCGTTCGTGAGATGTTGTAAGAACATGTCAAGGGTCATCGCCGCATTCCTCCCCCGCGCAAGGTTCCCGGAGGGCGCCGAGGCGCCCTCCGGGCTTTGCGGGAATCTGTGCTACAGGACCCCGTCACCAGGGTTTTCGCGTTACCAGGGCTGGATGGTGTCCATGTATACGAACTTGCCGCCCTTGACCTGGAAGATGATGGCTGGCTTAACCGGGTTGCCGGTCTCGTCGATAGAGATCGTTCCGGTCACGCCCTCCCAGTTCTTCGTGCTGCGGAGCGCGGTGTTGAGCTTCACCGGGTCGACAACCTTGATCTCCTCGAGCTTGTCGGCAACGAGGTTGTAGGCGTCGTACGCCAGGGCCGCGTAGCAGTTGGGATCCTTGTTGTACTTCTTCCTGTAATCATCGATGAACTTCTTGGCCTTGTCCGTCTTGGCGGCCTCAACCGCGAAGTGGCTGCAGAAGATGAGGCCCTCAACGGCCTTCCCACCGATCTGGACGAGCTCGGGGGCTTCCCACGCGTCTCCACCGACGAGCGGGGTCTTGATACCCATCTCGCGGGCCTGCTTGGCGAGGAGAGCGCCGTCCGCGCTGTAGCCCGGGACGAAGATCACGTCGGGCTTCTTGGACTTCACGAAGGTGAGCTGAGCAGTGAAGTCCTGGTCACCGGTGTTGTACGAGACGAACGCCACGATGGAGTTCGGGTTGTTGGTGAGCTTCGTGAACTCCTTGCGGAAGAACTGCGCGAGACCAACCGAGTAGTCCTGCGCGACGTCCTGGATGATCGCGGCGGTCTTGGCGCCGAGTTTGTCAACTGCGTACTTCGCCATGACCTTGCCAGCGAACGGGTCCTGGTAATTGAGGCGGGTAACGAACTTCCTGCCCTCCGTGACAAGTGGGTTCGAGGCATCGGGAATCATCGGGATCCCGGCCTTCTCCGACACGTTGAGGCCGGCGATCGCCAGGGAAGAACCGTAGCAGCCGAGGACCGCCACGACCTTGTCCTGTTCGATGAGCCGGGCCATCGAGTTGGCCGCCTCAACCTTGTCGGACTTGTTGTCCGAGAAGATGACCTTCACGGGCTTACCGAGGATCTTTGGCCTCTGCTCGAACGCCATGTCGATGCCTTCCTTGTTCATGGCACCACCGGCTGCAAGCGCGCCGGTGAAGGGCTGCCAGGAACCGATCCTGATCTCTTCGGGCTCCGCGGGCTTCGGCGGCTCTGCGGGTTTCGCCGGCTCCGCGGGCTTGGGTGCCGGCGCGCTCTGCTGTCCGCAGCCTGCGACCATGGCTGCAACCAGGATCACGGCGACGAACAGTGCTGCGACTCTCTTCCTCATCATGACTTTCCCTCCTCTGGTAATTTGACCTTTGCGCTGCGTGCTCCGCAAATCGCTTGGTCCGGGACAATTCGACAACCGCGCTGCAGTACCTTCCACCCCCCTGCTCCGAGATTCGTGAAGACGGGCCTATGCGGGTCGAACCACGCAAACCGCCCCGGCCTCTCCGTCGACGTCCACCACATCGCCCGTGCGAATCCGGAAGTACTGCTCCTCCGGTAGCGCCAGGATGGGAATCGTGCGTCCGTACATCTTCTGGGCGACCACACAACCTATCGAGATGATGGGTTCGGCCACCCTGTTCACTATCGCGAGGGGGGCATGGCCGTTTCGCGCGAGCTCAAGGAGTATGCCGGAGGTGCTGCTAGATCCCTTGCCCTCGGGATACACGAGGACCTTCCCGGTCACGTCCTGGCCGAGGAGCGGGTGGTTCCGCTCGATTATGCGACCGTTGGATATGTCGACGCTGCCCCAAAAGCTGATGGGGGCGGGGCTGACGAGGGCCTCCCCCCTGGCGCGGCCGCGAACGACCACCTTAACGCCGGCCTGGGGGGCTGGGCCGGGGGCCGGCGACGGGGCCGCTGGCGCCACGCACACGTCTCCCGCGCTCACTGACGGACTTCCGGCGGAGCGCAGCGCATCCGGGAACGAGAAGCCTCCCGTCACCGCCGCCTCGACGCAATCTCTCAGCCCTGAGAATATGACCGCTTTACCGGTCTCCATGGGTCCGTAATGGGCGAACTTGCCCGAATCGGTCATTATCGTCTCGAAACCCCAGTTGTCCAGCGGCCAGTGCATGACGCAGCTGTCGGTAGTGAGCCTGATCCCCAGTGACCTCAGACGGTTGGAGACACCCATTTCGTCCAGCCACGAAAGGACCGCACGGTTGGTGTTCACCCAGAACTCCGTTCCCGCCGCGATGCTCCGGCCTGCCAGGAGGTGTTCGACCTCGAGACACTCGGCCACCGAGTAGTGGGGGCACCCCACGGTGACCAGGTCCACGCGTCCGTCGCCGGACGAAGACATGTGGCGGAGGCGCGCCAGTAGCTCCCGTGCGCTCACGCGTACCGCCGGAACGTCCTTGCCACCCGTAGCCGCCTCAAGTGACGGGGCCTCGGGCGTGATCCCTACGACGTGGAACATGCCCGTGGCTCCGGACGAAGCCGCCGCCGCGCTGAACGCCTTCAGATGGTCGCCGCCGGTGTTCCCGGGAAGCCCCGTGACTACGGGGACTCGGCCGCTGGCGATCAGGCCGCACGCGTAACCCGCGGCCGCGTACGCAGAGCCGTTCAGGCGGAGGACCTCCTCGAACTCGTCGAATTGGATTTGGATTGTGGCGATTCTTTCCTCGCCGAGGTGGTAGCCAAAGCGTGGCGCCCTCCCCGTAAGCCCGGAGCAAATGTCGATGTAATCGCCGTACCTTGCCGTCCTTGCGCCAATCACCGAGTTCACGAAGTTGATTGCGTTGGACTCCGCCCAGGCGATCTGCTCACCGAAGCGCGGGGTCACTGCATATTGATATGGGGCGCACGTCCACGATGGAATACACCCCATGTCCAGATACGCCTTTTCCATTTGAGCGCTCTTGCGCGAATGCTCTTCGGGAATCCGGAACTCGCGCCATCGAGCGACGTCCCTCGCCGTGATGTTCGTGGTGGTAGGAACCACCACGCGGCCCCCCTGGCCGGCTAATCTCTGCGCAAATTCTATCCCCGCGTCTCCGGTCGAGGCGTACGTGCATCCGTCGACATGTGCCTGTGTGATCGGGATCAGCTCGCTCGCGCCGTATGCCTCGGCGATCTGGACGATGATCTCCATCGCCATCCGGGCTGCGGGGCCGCGTTCTCCGGAGAGAATACCCCTTTCCTCGCGAGTAAGGTCCATGAACATCCCCCAGCGACGTATTCTTGTAATCTGCATAGCAGATGTCAGACATGTTTACGGCTCATTTACAGTTCGTCGTCATCCGGCGGATTCCTGCTTACGCCGCGCCGCCCGGCGCCAGCGCCGCAACCACAGTCCTGGCGAGGCGCGCTCCCTTCTCCACCCCCGCGCGGACGCACTCGGCGATGGCGCCGGGGACGCCTCCACGCTCGAGGACATCCAGCATTTCCACGGAAATCCCGCCGGGCGTACAGGCTCTGGAGCGGAGTTCGGAGGCACTGGCTTTTGACTCATCCCACATCTTCATGCACCCGCAGGTCGCCTGCTTGACCACCAGCTCGGATTCTTCCGCGGTCAGCCCCGCCCTGACCCCCGCTTCGACGAGACTCTCCACAAAGAGGAACACGGGAGCCGGGCTGAAGAGCGCCAGGATAACGTCCAGTTTCTCCTCGGTCGTTACCATCACGCGGCCGAGGGAAGCCGCCAGATCCTGGGCGGACTCCATCTGTTCCGGCGTCACCCACCTGTTGGGCGCCAGCGCAGTGATCGCCGTCCGCACCTGGGCCGGCGGGTTTGGAGCCATGCGTACGACCGGCACGCGCTCGCCGAGTAGCCCGAGCGCCGCCAGCGGCACCGCCGCCATCACCGATATCACAAGCCTGCCTGGCGGGACACGTCCGGCTAGCGACCGGAGCAGTCCCGCCGCGTCCTGCGGTCGGACCGCGAGCACCACGACGCCGGATTCCCTCAGCACCTGCTCGTTGTCCGCGGTGGTTCTGACGCCGAACCTCTCTGCCACGCGACTTCGCCGCTCCTCGCTGACGTCCGAACACAGGAAGCGGGGCGGCTCCGCGCCTTCCCTGGACAAAAGCCCTGTTAGCAACATTTCGACGATGTGGCCGGATCCAATGAACCCATAGGTTGCCATATCATACCCTCTTTCCCGCGCCGTTCGCCGGCGCCGCGGATTGGAACAACCCAGGTTGAACAATCTACAACTGGGAGGTGTCGATCCGTGAAACCAACTACAACTAGCTGGACGGTAATCGCGATCGGAGCGGCTGTGTCGGGGATCGGTTATACCCTGCTCCCGAGCAACTTCGGCGCCGGTGTGCTAGGGTTCGGCCTAGCCCACGTAGTGCTCGGCGCGCTGGACTTACTTCGTCCGTCTGTCCGCCAGTAATCGCGATATCCTACGTGTTAGGGCGCCGGCGCGGTGGGCCGGCGCCTTGATCGTGCGCCCTGGCAGCCCGACTCCCATCAGGTGTTCGGTCCCGCCGTTCAGTCTCCTGCCCTCGCTCGGTCCTTCCACCCGCCGCCATGCTCGCCGCCTTGCCAAGTTTTCACATTACTGAGGTAACTCCCCGGTGAACCCTAGCGGGGTAAGGATCTCCTTATCGCGATTGTCGAACAATGCCGAGCGATTCATGGCGCCTCGCGGAAGGACACGCATGGAGCACATAGAATTGGGTGGGGTGCCTGGTGAGCGACTGCGTCGGTACCTTGGTACCGTCGGTACCTTAGTAGCGGGGGGGTACTCAAAACGGGACAGGTCGGCGAAAGGAGTTGTTGTCTTGCGGGTCGAGCAGTTGAAGTCAACACGACTGGCAGAGGCGCTTCACATGTCGCACATAGTCTCAGCACCGCGAGATCACGGACACTGTCACGTTTCCTAGAGAGGGGGGGCTCCGGTGGAACGCGGGGACAGCATAGAAGTAGCGGCAGCCATGCGCATCCACTGGATATGCAAGAAAATCGAGAAGGCCGGGCCGACAACGCAGGATTTGACCGACCTGATCGCGGCCACTGACGAGTTCATCGCGGGTTTGGAAAAACCCGAAAAGGGAACCCTCACGTAAAGGCCTCCGGCAATCCCGGGGGCCTTCACCAATCCTCCAGCGCCAATCGTCAGACAGGAACCGCCCTCTTCCAACACAGTTGTCGAATTATGTAATACCCGGTAACACGATTTTGCAAGGATTGGGCTCGCGTTTCCTGATGGAAAGGAGACTTGCCATTGAGGGCCAAACGCCGCCTCCCAACGCCTACACCCCAGCCAACCGCTATACTGTTGAAAGTCCACAGCATCTGCCGCCAGGTTATGGACGACGGCCCAGACAAGAAGGTCATTGAAGACCTTGATCGAGGCCAAAATAAGGATTCACCCGAGGCGAAGGCATTAGATCTTGAGGAGCGCCCTAAGTGGACCTCATGACGAACGCGGGCTCAGGGGATCAGGCTCAATGAGGCCGATTTGACAGGAGTTTGGAGAGCAAGGCCGTATACTTGGTTTTAGCAGCCTCGCGGGCATCGCGGCTGACTTCGACGATCCGCACATCGGCGCGGGATCTGATGCGGTCGAGAAACCAGTTGGATTCCTGCTTGAGTACGCCCGTAACCGGCAAGGGGAAATCGAGGGCCTCCGTTACGGCTTCGAGGAATAAGGGGGCTGCAAGCTCGAAACGCCCGATCTCGTCCACCACGATCACCAGCCGGTCCGACATGGCGCGCCGGATGGCTGAAACGCCGACGGTGAGGAACGCTTCGGGATTTGCCTGCGGCCGGCCGGGGTCCTGGAGGTCGAGCAGGCGGGCGCGCCCGGCTCCTGCGAGGTCCACGATGTCCATGGCGCAGAGCCGGCCCCGGTGGTATACCCGCTTGACAACGTAACCTCCCGCTACGACATTGAGTTCTTTCAGGGCGCGGAACAGTACCGTGGTCTTCCCCGCCCCCGAAGGACCGGTAAGGAAGAGGTTTTTCCAGGAGGGAATCGCGATCACAGCCACGACCACAGCCTTTCAGCACGAGATACTCAAGCCGGTGTGCGCGGTGGTCCTCGCCGCCGGCAGCAGCAAACGCATGGTGCGTCCGAAACTCCTGCTCCCATACGGGGACAGTACGCTTCTCCAACGCGCCGTGGGCGCCGCCCTTGAAGCGGGGCTCGGCCGGACGATAGTGGTTCTGGGCCACGCCGCGAGTCAGGCCAGGCATCTAATCATGCGGTCCTGGCCCGGCCGCGACGATCTCGAAATCGTATTCAATCCGGACTACCACTCCGGCATGTCGACCTCGCTGCGCGCGGGACTCGCGGCTGCAGCCGGCAGAGCGAAGGTGGTCGTATTCTGCCTCGGGGACCAGCCTCTCGTCACGGGCGCGATAATCCGACGGCTGGCGGAGGCCTATCTCGGCACGACGCCGCTCCCGCTCATCGTCGCTCCGCGCTGCGCCGGTCAGCGCGGGAATCCGGTCCTTATCGACGAACGCCTTTTCCCCGAACTGCTGAAGCTGACGGGCGACGTAGGAGCACGCGAGGTAGTAGAGGCTCACCTGGGCGAAGCGGTGCTGGTCGACTCTGGACCGGAAGTCCTCGTTGACATGGACACCCCCGAGGATCTTGCGCAGCTCCGCTGACCTATTGCGTTTTGACCAGCAGTTCGCTCAGTTCACAGCCTCCTCTGTAGCCGAACGAGCAGTCGGGCGTAGAAGGCCCGCCACTCGCTGGCCCACGACGTACGCCAGCCAGCCGCCTCCGGCGCCGGAGATCAGGGACGATGCCACGGCCACCGTGAAAACGGCCCCGCGCAGCGCGAAGAACAGACAGGCGTTCGTCACCGCCCCCGCCACGTTGCCGAGAGCACCGGCGAGTACCAGGGCCAGGATTCTATCAGCGCCGTCCGGCCGCACGCGCCTGGCGGCGAAGAACAATCCTTCAATCACGATGCCCGAGGAGAGATAGGAAAAGAAGGCCGCCGGTCCTAACAGTCCTGTGAAGCCCGTCACCAGTGCAACGAGGCCCTGCATGAGACAGGTAAGCATGACCGCGCCTGGCCGGCGTATTGCGACTCCCGCAAGAAGTGGCCAGAACATGTAGATGCCGCCGATGAACACACCTACCGGCATGCCCAGTGCGTTCTGCACGAAGGCGAACGGGGCCCTTACGTAGGGCTTGGTCAGAATGCTCATCGAGGCGGTGAACGACACAGCGAGCAGCTCGTTCCACCTGAACCTTGTCTGCAATGAAATCAGGCCCCTTTCGTTATACCTATTTAGGAATATCGCCCCCGTCCAAATTCATCAACATACTGCGTTTGAGGCGGGCTGTTTAGCGGATTCCGGCGGGGCCCCCGCTCGAGGGGACCCCACCTTCTCACCGATATCGGCTCCGGTGCTGTTTGATTTCCTCTTCTCTACTGGCAAAAGTTAAGGTAACAATAACAAGCACAAGTGCCAAAGAGACAATGTCAAAATATAGACTACACGGGGAAAAACGCGGCTCGCGCGGGCATCCCTGACCGGGTGAGGGAGGAGACGGAAGGCCTGGCGCAGATAAAAGTCGTACCCAACGGCACCAGGACAGAAAGGCTGACTTATTACGAAAGGATGGTGGATACGCTGCTTGCCGGGGAAAAGGAATGCTGCTACACAACAAGGGTTCGGTAAGCAGGCCCGTTGACAAACACAGGCGCGGTTCCAGATGCCCTTCGGCAAGGGCTTAAGCACACTTGCGCTGAGTCCCAGTCTACTTTTGGGGGACAAACGTTGCAGAGATTCCATTCAAGTCGCCGGGGGGGACTCACTTTGAGCGTCAGCCGGCCGCCCGTTCTCTCCCCAGTTCTCGCGCGGGATTTCCTGAAGGATGACGCATACTGCGGACCTGGGGACCTTTAGAACCCGACATACGACTTCGCTAATCCCGGATATCAATTCGCACTTTACCTCCCGCGTGCGTCCCTGCCACATCTGAACCGTCACAATCGGCACTCGAAGTCCCTCCCATCAATGTGGAGTCCCATCAAATCTACCTCGAGCGTAAATGATCGAGTACCTTCTCACGGATAACCGGGATCTCTTCGCAACGATAGCCGGTTGCATTGAAAACTGCGTTACAAATCGCCGCCGGCACCGAGGCCAGCACATGTTCGGCGAGACCCTTTGCCCCATACGGACCCGTGGGATAGGGGGCCTCCAGCCCCACGACCTCTATTTCCAGAGGTATGTCCGCGGAGGTTGGGATCAGATAGGAGTCCAAACCCCGCGTCAGAATCCGCCCATCTCGTACCGAGAGATTCTCCAATAATGTGTATCCCAAACCCTGCACCGCCCCGCCGATGTGTTGCCCTCGGGCACCGAGAGGATTAATTGTACGTCCCGAATCGTGCACGGAGGTAAGCCTGCACACACGCACCTCGCCGGTGGCAAGGTCAACATTCACATCAGCCACTGTAGCCACAAATGTGTGTCCCCATCCGGCGTGGGATCCGATGAACCACGATTCCCCCCGAGCCTCTATCCCGTCCCGGTAGCAGATGGCTGAGATGTCGGCAACGCTCAATTCCCGGCCGGGATCCGAGGCGGCAACTACCTTACCCTCACGGAAACAAAGGTTTCTGGCCGGGAGCGACATCTCTTCCGCGGCCTTCGCCAGTAAACGTGCTCTTAGCGCTAACGCTGCGTTTCTGACAGCGTTCCCGGAAGTATATGTTCCGCGGGAGGCGATGGTCGGACCCGTTTTCGGTGAGAGGGTAGAATCTCCCGTGATAACCGTTATTCGATCTAAGGGAACTCCCAACTCCTCGGATACTATCTGGCCGAGAACAGTGGACAACCCTGTCCCCATATCCGAAGCGCCGTTACGGACAATGACCGTGCCGTCCGGACAGAGCTCCACCGATGCCCCGGTTCCCTTCATGTTCCTGACAGGGACCGCGGAAATGTCAAACAGGCACATTGCGCAGCATACGCCACGTCCCACAAGGTGCCCCGCGGTAGGGATAGGTAGTTCTCCTGCAATCTCCAGTGCCTTCTCCAGTGCCAAACCGACAGTGATAGGGCTATCGAATACCACACCTTTGACACTGGGCTCACTGGCCTGTGTCACAAAATTGTTTCTCCGCAGCTGAACAGGGTCCATCGAAAGCTCGTGCGCAACGCAGTCCATCATTGATTCCGTAACGAACACAGCTTGAGGGGCTCCGAAGCCCCTGAAGGCCCCGGAGATCGGGTTGTTCGTATACAGTGTCCTGACCTTGATTCGTACATTAGGGATATCGTACGGTCCGGGCAGGTGCATTCCCAGCCAATTGGTTACCCCCGGGCTCTCTTCGGCATAGGGCCCCCCATCCATAAGCACATCAACATCTATGCCTGTTACCTTCCCTTCGGGTGTCGCCGCCATTTTGTAGCGAATCGACGCAGGATGCCTCTTGTGATGGACCATGATCGACTCTTCGCGGCTCCACACCATTTTCACGGGGCAACCCGTCTTCCATGCAAGGAGCGCCAGGTGGACCTGCACCGAATTAATCTGTTTCCCCCCAAAACTCCCCCCCGTGGGGGGACATTTGATCCTGATACGGCTTTCCGGGAGCCCCAGAGCGTAGGCAGCAATCTTCCGAACATGGTGCGGGGCCTGCGTACCTGCGACGACGGTTATTATGCGCTCTTCGATGTAGGCCACTCCCGCCTCAGGTTCAAGGTAGGCGTGTTCCTGTCTTCCTGTCAGAAAGGTCCGCTCTGCAATGACTCCTGCTACCTCAAACGCTGCGGCTACGTCTCCTCTGCTAAATTCGTAATGGCTACACAGATTTGGGGGTTTTGTCTCATCTTCCCTCGCTGCGTGTTCAACCGAGGTGACAGCCTCGCCGGCATCGTACCGGACTTGGATCGCTTTCAGGGCTTCCCCAGCAACCTCCTCATCTTCCGCAGCCACCAATGCAATCGGGTCCCCGATATATTTTGCCAGTCCTCCCACCGGAACCAGGACAGGCTGGTCCAATTTGATACTCCCTTGGATGTTGGGCCCAGGGATATCCTCAGCCGTCAGCACCACCTTCACCCCGGGAATGGCCTTCGCGCGGGAAGTATCGACGCTCAGTACACGGGCCATGGGATAAGGACTCCGCAGAGTCCTGCAGTAAAGCATATTAGGAAGCTTCATATCGCTGGCGAACTGCGTCTTCCCCAAAGCCTTTTCGACCGCGTCAAGTAATGGCGTCGGCCGCCCCACAACCTTAAAGATTCCCCCATTCCCGCGTAACGTAACATCGCCGTTTTCCGCTTGATCGGCCGCAGCTTGCACCGCCTCTATGATCTGCTCATAGCCGGTACACCGGCAGAGGTTTCCGGAAAGTGCCTCTGCGATCTCTTCCCGGGAGGGCCTGGGTTTGGCGTCGAGAAGGGCCTTTGCCTGCAGGATCATCCCTGGAGTGCAGAAACCGCACTGAATAGCGCCGCGTTCGATAAACGACTTCTGCAAAGGGTGAAGATTCTCCCTCGTTCCGATTCCTTCGATGGTGATGACCTCGGCGTTCTGAGCCTTGAGCGCCGGAACCAGGCAGGAATTGACGGTCCTGCCGTTAAGGATTACGGTGCAGGCTCCACAGTCCCCATGTCTGCATCCGCATTTTGTCCCGATCATGCCGAGGCGGTCCCGCAATACATCCAGGAGCGTATCCCAGGCTTCAACCTGAACATTGACAATGTTGCCGTTGAGTCTCAAACGAAGAGGCACCATCCCCGCACCTCCACTTTGTACTCAATCATGATGCCCGGCGAATGCCGCCTCGCTTAGGGCTCGTTTCACCAGAGCTTCCACCACCAGCCGCCGGTATTTGCTAGTGCCGTTCACCACACTGTTCCGGGGAGTAACCACCTCCGAAGCAATTCCGGCTGCGCAGGTGAACACCGACGGTTCCGGGCTCTTCCCAATAAGGTATTCTTCCACTGGCAGAACACGGAACGGCCGACACACGCGACAGGCAGAAAAACACTGCGTGCATGGTGCCAGAGCCTCACTTCTATACGGTTCCCGGAGTACGGGGCCCACCGCAATCCTTGCCTCGGTAATCCTGCCCCCATCGATACTGATTACCGCAGCGCAGCTGATTACCGGCCGACTGAAGCCCCGGCGCCGCCCCATGCGGGCGTAAGCGCTCTTTTGTTGCATGGGCGGTATCTTCACCCGGACTTCCACGGCGATCTCAAGGGTGCTATCGAGCCTCGGCTGCTCACCCGCTTGATAATAGTCCTTCAGCGAAACCCGTCGGCGACCGTTCCGTGACAATACTACAAGTTCCCCTCCCAAAGCCAGTAGCGCAATCCCTGCATCGGCCGAGCCGTGCCCGCTGGCTACGTTCCCGACAACCGTCCCCTGATTCCTGATCTGGGGAGATCCGAGGGCACTTAGCGCCCCTTTCAAAGACGGAAACTGATCGTTACGCGCCAGGTATTCCAACAGCTCCTGGTGGGTTACGGCCGCGCTGATCGAAAGGGCGCCTTCGTCGACCGTTATTCTTTTGAGCGATTCGATTTGAGTAATGTCCACGAGCACATCGGCACGTCGCTGCCCGTCCCGGAATTGCACGACAAGGTCAGTGCCGCCGGCGATTACCCGGCCTCGTCCAGAAGCCTCCGCCAGGACCGCCAGCGCCTCTGCCTCAGACAGGGCCACTACGTACTCTTTCCACCTGTTCACGTCCCACACCCCAATCCAGAGCCAGGATTCAGCCTGTCAGGGTTTCGGAGGTTACGGATAAGGTACCGAGGCCATCCAATAACCTGACGGCGCCAGGAATACATGGGCCTGCCTGTCGTCCATTCTGTAACGCTTGAAGTGAAGGCACGGAAAAGTCTTATCGATTCTCAAAAGCAGATCATCAGTAAACAGACCCCTGTCATAATGAGCGGCTACCACCTCCGCAATGATAAGCGTATGGTCGCCGACCGGCAGCATCTGATGGGCGCAGCACTCCAGGTTGGCTCTACATTCGTCTATTCCTGGCGGCTCAACCTTCAACGAAGGGATGGCTCTGTAACCCATCAAGGAGAATTTGCCGTGACCCTCGGGGTAGTCATATGAAGAAGCTACCAGCCGCTCGGCTAGGTCCAAACCGGGTACGTTCAGAACAAACTCGTGGGTCCTCTCGATATTTTGCAGAGTATGCTGCTTCGCGGGTTTCGTCAGGAGTGCAACAGTGAACATCGGAGGATGCTCCGATGCCGGAGAAATCCAGCTGGCAGGGGCTGCGTTCACCCCCCCATCCGGATTCATAGTCGTAATGAGTATGGGCCTTGAAGGTTGAACGAAAAAATAAGCCAGTCGGAGTTCCTTTTCTTCAAGAACGGCCTTTGCCATGCGCGATCCCACCTATATTGGGGGGCTTTCGCCTGCGTAGGCGAAAGCCCCTCCGAATACCTTGCTGTACAGTGTTATCAGATATCGTAGAATCTGGTGACAACTTCCGGCGGCTGTGGACTGGAAACAAGGCTAACCACGACGAATATGACAGCGTTTATGGCAACCGCCCATACCCCCGCCATTGTAGCCCCCCCATAACAGGGAACCATCCTAAGTGTCCAGAGTGAACAAAGGACAGTTCCTACAATAAGACCAGCAATGGCACCTAGTCTGGAGGACCTCTTCCAGTACAGCGCCCCCAGCAAAGCTGGTGTCATCTGGAGGAATCCACCACCGGCCAGCGTCGTTATGATCACCATAAAGCCCTTGATGGTTATGGCTGCCCAGAACGAAAGCAGGCCACCGACCACGATCAACCAGCGACCCAGCCTGAAGTATCCCTCCTCCGATATCTTGAGGCCCGGAGCTCTAGGCACGACATACTTCCGTACGATGTCGTGAGTTACCACCATCGACAGGGCGTGCATCTGTGAGTCAACGGTCGACATCATGGCGGCCAGCGCTCCGCATATGATGATCGACGCCAAGACAGTAGGGACGTATTTGAAGAGCAGCTCAGGCATGATCATGTCCGGTACCGGCCATTTGGGGTTCAAGAGCCTGGCTGCAAGTCCCACGTACGGAGTCATGAAGTGATATGTGGCAAGGAAAACACCCGAGACGAACATCGACCACTTCAGGGTTGCGAGGGACTTGGCGGTGTAAAGACGCAGGAACATATGTGGTGACATCAGTAGTCCAACATTCACCGGTAGCCACAGGCCGACGAAAACCAGGGGGGTTATGAAGTTGCTGCCACCCGGCAGGGTGAGGTACTGCGGTATCTTCTCTGCTGCGACGGCCGATAACGCGAAAATGCCGCCGAAGCCCGTCCAGAGAATGAGGGCAACCGCCGTCAGCATTGCTACGTACATAAAGGCACCCTGGAACACGTCTGTCCAGGCGACAGCTCTTAGGCCTCCGGCCACCACGTAAATGATCGTGAGTACGAGGAAGGCGAAAGCTCCACCCTCAACCGGGAACAGTCCGTTGGTAACGACGTTGAACACGTATCCCGCGCCCGTCATCTGCGTCCCGATGTAGGGGATTATGAAGACTGCACCGATAAGAGCGACGAGCAGGCGAATTACGTCGCTCTGGTAGAAATCACCGAGCAGGTCAGCAAGAGAAATGTAGCCATAGCGCTTGCCAAGCACCCAAACTTTTCGTCCGATAATCCACGCCACAAGGGCCGTGAATCCCGTAGTCAGAGGGGAGACAGTCCAGTAAGCGAGCCCGTGGGCATAGTTCATTGCAGCGACCCCAAGGAAAGCGAACGAGCTGAAGTACGTGGCTGAGAAGGTGAAACCCTGCGCTATCAAGCCCAAAGACCGGCTCGCGACCGCGTAGTCCTGAAGCTCAGCCTTTGATTTCCTTGTTGCCACCCATCCGATGTACAAGGCCACCACGACGTACACAGCCATCGTTCCAAAAAACGCAGCCATTTTCGGGTTCACCGAACGTCACCCCCCTGCGCGAATTCCCGGTCATACTTGCCTGTGTTCCAGATCTGGGATTTGCTCGCGCAGATTCCAAATCCAACAAACACCACACCCAGCCACAACCACGTCCACAGCCAGAGGGATGGCAGCCCAAACGTCAGTGGGTGACTCCGAACATAGTAGTCACTGAACCAGTGGAGTATGGGGGGATGACTCATTAGGAAGCAAACCAGAAAATAGACCGTCCAAAAACGATGCTCCTTCGAAACATTTTTCATAGATCGGTCCTCCTTTTGTTGGAACAGATTCTTCCGCACCCTGTACACCGTGATCAGCCTTTTTTCATCACCTCCCTTTCAGAGCTCCTAGGCAAGCAACCCTTGCTTTTCAAGAGCATCAGCAACGAAGCCCAAACCAAGGTGATCAAGAGTGTCCCTTAACGGTCGCCCCGAAACCTTTGACCATGCATGAAGGTCGTAGTACTCATCAAGCATACGGTTCAGATTAGCCTCCGAATTGATCGCGTTCTGCTCCGACCTTTCAGGAAGGACTTCGTTCATCAGCCTCCAGGGAAGCCTATCGTCTTTGCGACTGAGTCCTTCCCTGACATTGAAGCACCGCTCGAGATTGATAGTCCTTCTGCCCACACGCATCAGCTCCTCAGCTGTTATGGGCCTTCCGAAGGCAGCTTCCATGAACTGAGCCATCAATTCAGGGGTGACCCCGTAGGTAGACGTTGTTGTGAAGCTGCAAAAACCGAGTGAATCCGTAACGGCGAAGACATCCTCGTGCCATCTAACGATCTCCGCCCTTTTCTCAACCAGGAGCGGGTTAGCGTATTTGGCGTCTCCAGTTATCCTGGTGATCAGGTCTTTCGCGCGGGGGTTCATCCCGAATTCCGCAATCGGTTGCGCGTGAAGATGATCAGGTCCGCGTGGGTTAACCGCGAAAGCAAGCGCGTAGGAGTTGGCAGACCTCGTCTCAACCCTCGATTGCTCCAAACCTCTGGCCTCGACGGCCCATTTCCAGGACTCCCGTCCGATAGCCCTGGCAGCCGAACGTACTCCCTCACCCAACACCCTGCCGAGTCCCTCGCGTCTGGCAATCCGGTGGATCATTTCGATAACAGCTTCCGCGTTGCCGAACCGAAGGTCCAGGCTGTCGGTGTCCTTAACACTTAGCAACTCCTTTTCGAAGCACTCCATAGCAAACTGGATGACTGATCCAGTCGAAATTGAATCCAGCCCGTAGTCATTACATAGCTCGTTAGCTTTCAGAACAGCCTCAGGGTCGACTACGCCGCACCCTGGGCCCAGGGCAGCGATCGTCTCATACTCTGGTCCGCCCGCTTGCCCGGCGTAGGGCCCGTTTGGCACCACGGAATATTTGTGGCAGCAAAGTACACAACTGAAGCACGCGCGCCTGCGCCTGATATAGCCCTTTTGAATCATGTGCTGACCGCTAACCCTGAACGCGTCGGGAGTGTATCCATGTTGAAAATTCCGGGCCGGTAGGCCTCTGGACTCGTTCACGGGCATAATGCTTCCGGGCGTACCCGTTATGTAATACTTGGGAGCGCCTGGGTCTCCGTACAGATTCTCTGTCGCGATCCTTACCAGCTTCGAGAAACGGGCCGGGTCGGCTACCGATAGACTACCGGAGCCTTTGACTACAATGCCCTTCAGATTCTTCGAGGCCATAACCAATCCGACACCACAACGAGCGGCGGCGCTGTAAGCGTCAAACATTATCCCTGCGAACTTTACCCCCTTCTCAGCCGCAGCTCCGATGCACGCGACGGACGCCGTTCCTCGGCCAGCTCGCCTTCTTAGCCACGCTGTAGCCTCACGGACATTCTTCCCCCATATAGGCCCGGCATCTTCAAATGAGACTCTACCATCTTCGATAACCAGATACGCAGGAACCTGGCTCTTCCCCGTAATTACCAGAAGAGAAACGCCCGCCGCCTTCATCATCACGCCGAACGCTGCTCCTGCTGTACTCTTCGCGTACAGCCCCGTGGCAGGGCTTTTCGTAACTACGCTAATACGTCCTGACGAAGGAGCGTTTGTGCCAGTAAGTGTTCCTGCACCAATAATGAGTGGGACCTCAGGTGAAAGAGGGTCGACATGGGGTTGGGTGGTCTCGAACAAAATCTTGGCCCCCAAACCTCGGCTCCCCGCGTACTTGTACACCTCTTCCAACCCAATAGGTACGGCGGCAAATTGCCGACTGGAAAGGTCTATCCTGAGTTCCTTCATAGCGAGACCCTCACTCACTGCCATACCTCCTTTCAACCGCCACCTAGCATAGGGACTATCGAAACCTCATCGCCATCATGCAGCAGAGTTCGCTCGGCGGATGGTACCGGAATAATAGTACCGTTTACGACAAAGAAATACTGCGAGAGAGGCTCCCCTTCCATTCCCAGCCGGGAGGTCTTCAGTCGTTCAAGCAGTTCGCGTATGTCAGCGCCCTTCGGGAGGTGAAAGTCGCAAATCACCGTCTTCCCGATAATCGGGAACGCTCTAACCTTTATCGTGATTTGCTCCTCCATCGGTGCTACCCCCAAGCTCAGACAGCTTCCACTCTCCGAGAGCCAGCAGCGCCGCAGTTCTCCCGACGTTCTCACCGAGTATCCGGACCGAATTGAGGCCGAAGTCGTCATGACGGACGACATCGTTACCCCTCTCGTGAGCCCAGCCAACACCGCCAATGTACCCGACAGGTCCCTGGGCCAAGGAGAAACCGCCAACCGTCACGAATCCAGAGATAAGCAGAAATCTCAGTATGTCAGCGACCACATGCTCTTGACCGCCGTTACGATGAAACCCGACGGCGAGAGCACCCGCAGCCGTTTTACTCCAGTCAGGAACGGCTACCCCGTGATCAGGAATCCACACCTTCTTCACCAAGCAGGTGAACCGCTCTATGAACGCCCTCAACTTTGAGTTCGTACTAAAAAAATAAACCGGCGAACCGATAATCAACCCATTGGGAACGGGGTCTGTAAGCCGCTTCACTGTCTCCAGCCAGTCGTCTTTTAAGATGCAATATGACCGGGAACGCACGCAACCGCCGCAATCCAAACAGGGTTGAATCTTCTTGCCGTGAAGAGATATGTATTCCGTTTCAGCGGTCATCCCCGGAACAAGTCCTTCCACGGTCTCTCTTGCGCTTGTTAAGGACTCCTGAACCAGAATCTCGGTGTTTGCGTGTCTGGGACTGGAGGACAGGCCCACAATTCGGACTCTTTTCACTCCGCTTCTCCCCCCCTTGCCAACCACTCCCTAATGCGTTCCAGATAGTGGCGAAGATGGTAGATCGTCGACAGGTTGTTACCTACCAGTTTCAGTGCATTACTTGGGCAGGCCCGCACGCACTCAGGCTCACCCCCGCAGAGGTCGCACTTGAGTACCTCTCCGGCGCCCGCATGATACGAGATCCCGCCGTTCGGACAGGCACTAACACAGGCCAAACACCCCGTGCACAGTTCCTTATCTATGGACGTCCCTTCTTTGTCCAGCGCACCGGTCGGGCAAGCCGATACACACGGTTTTGCTTCGCACTGGCAGCACACGATCGGTAGCGATTCACCGCCGATTTCGTCATTCGATATTTTGATCCGCGATAGGGTCAGGTCATATATGCCGTAGTGTTTGAAACTGCACGCAGTCTGGCACAGGCGGCACCCCGTGCACAACTCGGGCTCTACAATTAACCTATTCACTGGGTATGTCACCTCCCTGGAATCCGTTTTCGGTCGTGAGCTGCAAAGCTGAGGAAATCTTCCTGGCAGCTTCTTGTTGCAAACATATCAGCCGATCGAGCCCTGATTGGTCTAACCTGCTGTCCGGCCCGGCGATGCTAAGGCTGGCGACCGCGCGGTCGGCACGATATCCCAGAATTGGCACAGCAATTGCGTAAATCCCTTCATCTAATTCCCCAACGCTGAAAGCCCATCCCCTTTGGCGTATCAAGTCCAGTTCTTTCTGGAGCTCGTCGGGATCCGTTATGGTGCGATGGGTAAACTTGGTCAACGGCCTGTTCAAAGCGCGTAAACGCGCCTTTTCTGGAAGGTACGCCATCAAGACCTTCGCCGAGGCTCCTGCATGTAAAGGGCTGACTGAACCGGGCTTAAAGGTGACCCTTATCGGACGCGTCGATTCAACTTTCTCGATGCAGACTGCTTTCTCATCATCTCCCAGGACGGTAAGAAAGACAGATTCACCTGTATCCGCAGCGAGCTGGCGCATAACCGGCAGAGCAACATCCCTAATCTGTATGTCACCGTCCATAATACTGGCAAGCTCCACGATGGCAAATCCTAGGGAGTACTGCCTGGTCGTCCGATCATACCTTACGAACCCGTGCCGCTCGAGGGTGCAAAGCAAACGATAGACTATGCTTTTGTGGAGGCCTGTCGCAACGCACAAATTCGCCAGGCTCCTTCGCGGAGTCTGCGGGGTAAACTGTTTGAGGAGGGTTAATGCTCTATCCACTGTTTGGCAAGTAGCTGTAGACTTCACGCGACACACCCTATACAATAACTATAGAAATGTAAGTTTCGCTATTTGCTATTTCTACTATACTACGCTGACCTTCAAAGTCCTGCTTCGTCTGCCTTAAAGTTGCTAATACTTTGGGGATAAACTCGTATTCTGAACGCAGGGAGGGTAATCGATGAGTCCTGTACGCTTAGACAAAGACGTCCTGGATGCAATCACGCTCGGCGGTGCGTTTTACGGGGGAGGGGGCGGGGGCCCAATAACTCAGGGGGTTGAATTGGGACAGCTGGCCCTTCAGTATGGGAACCCAACGATGATAAGCATCGATGAGATGCCTGGAGACGCTATCCTCCTGACAGTCTCCGCGGTAGGAGCTCCAGCTGCACAAGGACAGCATGCAAAGGCGTATCATTACGTCAGAGCGGTAGAACTGTTTATCAAATACTCCGGTATCGAAGTACACGGATTCATCAGCAATGAGTGTGGGGGGCTTGCTTCGGTTAACGGGTGGATTCAGTCAGCGGCCTTTGGTTTACCGGTGGTCGACGCCCCGTGCGACGGGAGGGCTCATCCTACAGGTATAATGGGATCTATGGGGCTTCGTTGGCCGGAATATACCTCCTTACAGGCAGCATGTGGCGGGAGCAGATCCGAGGGCACCTACGTCGAAATCTTCACGACCGGCTCCCCTGAGAAGACAGCTGCACTTGTACGGCAGGCAGCGGTCCAGGCGGGTGGTCTTGTCGCGGTGGCGAGGAACCCGGTTGAGGCTTCATATGTCAGGTCTCACGGTGCGCCAGGATCTCTTGAGAAGTGTATTAAGGTAGGGCGAGCGATGCTGGACGCGAAGACCCGGGGGCCGTTGGAAATGGCACAGGCCGCCGCGGCGACCGCGGACGGGAAGGTAATGTTCACCGCCAGAGTCAGCAAAAAAGATCTGGAGACCGTGGGCGGGTTTGATGTTGGTCAGATTACCTTTGATAACGGCGCCCAGGTAGTCTTCTGGAACGAGTACATAACGCTGGACATGGGTGCTGAGCGACTAGCCACTTTTCCGGATCTAATAGCAACAATCAGTACTGAGTCGGGAGTACCCCTATCCAGTACGGATATCGTACCCGACAGTGAAGTGGCGGTAGTGGTGGTTCCGAAAGGCCATCTGATCCTAGGCGCAGGAGTGAAGGACAAATCGCTGTTTTACGCAGTTGAAGAGGCTACTGGACAGAGGATAATCGAGTACGTGTTCAAATGATGACGGCGGTGGATCAGGCAAGGATTGCAACCAGTATTTGGGATAAGCTCCTGCGGCAGACCCGGTTCCTCAGTACTTCTTCACCACCTCGAGGTGGGCGTACTCGCTTTTTCTTTCAGAGTCGGATCAGTAGAGTCTCAAGTAGTCGTGTTGGCATGATGGATTTGGAGACAAGCGCGACTGAGAGACAGGCAGGTACGCGCGAGAATACGAACTGCCAATGACAAATGAGATGGAAGTGACCCATCTTTGTGCAAGGGAATTCTCCGCCAGTAGTGGGCGGAGGCTGGCGCTGAGCGCGGGCGGAGGGTGCGCCGGTATTTTACATGGGCAAAAGCTCGCAGTTGGTGTTTGGTCGGCCCCCTCCCGCGTACCGCCCACATGGGTCCGGCCACGGTGACCGGGAAGCCCGAACAGGTGTATGCAATTGCCTAGCTGAGGACACCACCGCGCTCGATCGAAAGAATTACTGTTGCAGGATGTTGCCGTCAATGCCGCGCTACTTTGGACTTGACCTGCATAAGAACCACGTGCACGGTTTCGAGTGGATTCCGGAAGTCCGGCAAGCATCGAGGCCGAGAACAGGTGGGCCTCGTCTATGACGAGGACGGGCTGTTTGCCCTGGTTCTCGTAGGCATCGAGGAAGGCGTGGTCGAACTGGCAGCGGGCATCCCTCTGGTGAAACGCGGGTGTGATACCGAACTGAGCCAGGACTTCTCTATAGAAGCCCCGTGGTTCAAGAGCGGAATCGGCGATGTAATGGACTCCATCCTGGCTATCGCAAACAAGAAACGCCGGTGAACCACTCCCAAGGCTACCGGCGTCCCGCAAACCAGGCAGGCTAAATGCCTGCCTCTTTTCGTTTTCCTGTCATTTTCCTGTCAAACTGAGTTTTCCGCTTTTCGGATTTGGGCCTTACACTGGTGGGCGGTACAGGACTTGAACCTGTGACCTCGTGAATGTGAGTCACGCGCTCTAACCACTGAGCTAACCGCCCGCTAATGCCTCGTTCAGACGCAGAAAGAGTATACCATGCGCGCGAACGAACTTCAACAATGCGCATTCACTCATGTAAAATGTAACCGAGCAGGGATCACTCAGATTAAAATGTAACCGAAGGGATCGATGTTGAATGACAGATGCTGTAAGAGGATGTCCCCGATGGCCCGCCCCGAGTATCTCTCATCCATGAGGGCGAGATACGTCGACGCCAAGACCCGCTCCCAGCGCTCCAGGATCCTTGACGAGGTTATCAAGGTCACCGGCTACAACCGTAAGTACGCCGAGCCCTCCGCCCATCTGCCACCACCGCCCCCTGGTCTTACTCTACCAACCTCGGTGCATATTGTCCAAATCAGTTACGGGGCTAAATAGCGGCTCGACCCCCGGCTCGTGTACTCACGTTCTGTGGTACCGTCATGCCCGATCGTTCTGCAATTCTGTCACCGTGCAGCCTCCTGCCCAACGGATTCCGTGGACTTACCCCAAAACGGGGTTGACGGAATAGTCTGGCCGTGGGAGGTGAGTATTGTGTACGGCTATGGTGACTACACGGGCTGGGACTACATTCCGGGAGTAGCGCAGCAACCTGGGTTTCCCCAGTATCCCGGATATCCGGGCTATCCAGGGGTACCTCCGGCATACCCGGGTTTCCCGCCGACGTTCCCGGCGCCGTTCCCGGGAAACCTGCAGCAACGCGTTGTGAGGCTGGAGAGGGCTGTTGCGCTCATGGAAGCGGAGATCGACCGGCTGGCGCGCAGGGTTGCGGACCTCGATAGGAGGGTCGCGCGGCTCGAAGGCAGGCCTGGTGGTAGTGAACTCGGCCCTGGAGCCGGAGAGGCTGGCAAACCCGGAGGCTGATAGAGCCGGCAGCCGATCTGCAGATTAGCCAGGACTTGACCTGGAGTACCGGAGCAGAAGAGATAAACGCCCTGCCATCGGGCGTTTATCCGCTTTCGTAAACGAGTTGTGCGTAGTAGCGCCGGCGCCGCTAGCAGCACCCCTTTGAACCGGAGCAGCCACACCCGGGTCCGCCGCAATCCGGCTCTCCGCCGGTTAGCAGGCCACGGATGATGGCCACAGCGCAGCCGACTCCCGACTTCACCGTGATAGCGCCGGCCGGGCAGTTCCGCGAGCACGCGCCGCACTCCATACAGTCATCCTTGCAGATAACTCTTGCTGTGGTGCCCTCCATCTCGAGCACTCGATGGGGGCACACCGATACACACATCCCGCAGCCCGTGCACAGGTCGCGGTCCAGCTCGAGAGTCGCGACGTCCTTCAAGTACTGCAACGTCATGACACGCACCAACCTCTCCTAGAGCAGGAACCAAAATGCCAGGCCGGCCACAACCGAACACGCCAGCGTGGGGAGGGCTATCCTCATCTCCCGCTTCACCCCCGAGAACGAGGTGACCGGCGTGGCCCCCGTGAAATTCAGGGCAATGTATGCGGAGGCCGCGGGCCATATCAGCAGAGTCGCCGCTACGGTCCCTGCGCCGGTCGCGCCGTGCCGGGTCACCCAGGTCGCGCAGAGTCCAGCCGACACCAGCAGGCCCGCAATCCAGCCTTTCAGCGAGAACGCCCGTCCAGGTATCCACGGCAGCGCGATAGGTACCGCAACCGAACCGGCCACGACCGCGCTCGCAGCGGCCAGCATGAGGTCCCTTATGCCCGGCCTGAAAGCACCGGCGGGGACATGCCCGCCGCCGAACCGCCTCATGATGAAGGCCAGGAGCACGCCAGCGGCGAGTACCGTCCACGACCCCAACAGCTCAACCGGGACAAGCACGAGTCGGTCGAGGAAGCCGAACCGTACGCGCCGCATCCCGGGGTCAGCCTTCATGTCCCGTTCGAGGAATCTTCCCAGGTCGGCTGCACGCACCGGGCCGTACACCACTTCAAAGCCCGATCGTCGCCGGACTTCGTGAGCCGCGACGCCAGGAGCCCCGAGTTGAGGCAGGATGATAGTCCTGTGGTCTACGACCTCCGGCAGCCGTACTGCTGCCAGGCGCCGGACCACCTCTGCGGTCCCGAATGTTCCCTTCCCCGCAGCGCACCAGACGTTTATGCCGTATGTATCCAGTACCACGACCCAGGTGTCCCTACCGTCAATCTGCCGACGGAGCAGGTCGAACGTCATCTTGTAGTTAGCAGTGATCACCACGGGGGACGACCGCCCGGGCGAGCCGACTGCGTAAAGCCCAGGCGGAACGCGGTAGGTGAACCTACCGATCCCGAGGCGAACGCCCACCATGCCGAGCGTGTCCTCGAGCGACAGCCTTGTTGAGACACGGGGCACAAGCCCCGCCCCTGACTCCACCCATCCGGTGATCCATTCGGGGTCGCGCTTCCCGGGGTTCTCCCGCCTATCCTGGCAGCTCGGCTGCCTACTCATGCAATTACCTCCACGAATCCATCATAGCAGACCGGTGGGGCTTAGTCCTCGATCTTCTGTATGTAGTCGAGGTTGCCCTCCGAGGGTTCGAATGGTCGTAGCGGAAGAGGCGGGAAGCGTTCAGCCACTCGAAGACTCGGTCGTACCGTGCGAGTAGCAGTCCCAACCTGACGGGGTCACTTGACGCAAGTCCCCGCACGTCGGAGCCAGGCGCGGCGTCTGGGTGCGTACGCGTGCAGTACACGATGAGGGTGCCAGAAGCGTGGCGCAGTAGTCGGGTATCCTCGCGCGATCCTCGGGATAACGGAAGGCCGGAGAGATCTGGAGAGCAGGATGCGCCTCCGCCAGCTGGCGCACGAGAATTGCGTTGTCCGCGAAGTAGCAGCCCTCGATGATGATCACCAGTATCCTGACCGCCTTTCGTCGACCGCACCACCGGTCGGACCGCAGCTCAGCGGTGTCCTTTTTCAAGTTATGTAAAACTTCGGCCGGTTGTTCAACGGCCTCCCGTGGGACAGAATATGGGTGAATCCGTTCGCTTTATGGAGGGGATCCAATGCCAGAAGCCGGTTCAAAGCGAGTGACGTTCCACGTGCCCGGCATGTCGTGTTCACACTGCCGGACCGCCATCTCCAAAGTCCTCGGGGAATCCAGGGGAGTTATAAAGGCCGACGTGGATCTGCCCGCCAAAACGGTGATTGTCGACTACGACCCGGAACGCGCAAGCCTGGACGATCTGAAGCGGGTGCTTACGCAGGCGGGATATACGCCGCAGGGGGGTTCGCAAGGGTAAGCGCCCGGTACATGAAGGGATGGGGCGAGTACCGAACCTCATTAGCCGCTAACCACGAGGCTCCACTAAGCAGCAACGCCCGCCCAATGGGCAGGCCGTTGTGGTCATCTTATGGTGGCCCCAACGGGAATCGAACCCGTGTTACCGCCTTGAAAGAGCGGTGTCTTGACCTCTTGACCATTCCCCTGTTAAAACTGCGTTTCTGGCCCCATTCCCTCGCCAGGGTAACCGCTTTTCATTTTGAGCCTTATTTACTGCTCCTTCGCCGTCACTGGTCAGAATCCTGCTCAGGTTGGGAGGTTTTTGAAGGAGCGGCCTTCGTACGGATAACGCCTACCGGCGTACGACGGCCCTGTCTTTGTCTTCGCTTTTTCTCTCTCTGACGGCACCTTTCGGAGCAAAACTTCTCCCGAGGTGGCAGTACTAAGTTGCCGCAATCGGCTGCTGAACACCTGGTTACGTTGAGGTATCCCAATTCCTGAAAGAACCATTGTAGGAACGCCGCGAGGATAGCACCACTGGCTCCGAACACCCAAGTGTACAGCGGGAATCTTGGGTCATCCTCGCGGCTAAGCATCGGAATGAGAACAAACACCGGCAGTACTCTCGACACACAATCCACAATCGCCTCCCAGGTGTCTCTGAGAAGCTGATCGTCATTCTGAGGTCCCATCCAGATGGTTTCATACGCCGCTGTGCCCCCGCGTCCGGTCTTCTTGCGGAATATGGGCGGCCACGGCAGGTAGCGAACGTACGGCCAAGAGCCATCCCCGACAAGATAGACCGCACTGAGTTCTTCCTTGATGACCATTGCCTTTTCGAAGGGCCGATCCCCCGCGTTGTTCCTGCCCTGGCGGAAGAGGTCCCAGAGCGGCCCCACTTTGCCGTTCTTGACCCATTCGACCATCAGAGTTAACCCGCGAAACCAGTCAAGCCATTTCATGCATACTCCCCATGACTCGGAGACCGGCTTGCACGGATTGACCCCGGGCATTGTCTCGTTCCGTCCCCACCCGAGGCATGGTCCGTGCGGCAGAAGATGACCGTATTTCCCATAGAAGTCCTCAATCTGTCTCCAATCGTTTTTCTCAAAGGCGAAGTATAGCTGTCGCACTGTTCTCCAGAAGCGAGGGTCGGTTTCGGT
Organism: Bacillota bacterium; assembly: GCA_013178305.1. Lineage (NCBI taxonomy): Bacteria > Bacillati > Bacillota > Bacillota bacterium. The sequence goes on from JABLXB010000002.1 coordinate 382,368, forward strand.
CGGATTGAACATGCCACGCAGGTTGTCTTCGATGCACCGTATCCACCGTTCGCCCCTTTCGTCCTGCGTCAGGGCAACCTTGACCCAGGGAATGCTCGCATAAGCAGTCTCGGCGGCTATCGTCTCCAGTCTGTGCATCTGTGTCCCCCCTAAGTCCCCCCTTCCTATATTATAGACACAGAATCCTGCTCAGGTCAATCAGAAGGGGTGTGAAGCATGGTTACGCAGGTCGCATTGCTTCGGTTCAAGACGGGCGTAACTGCTCGTGAATTCGCCAAGGCTGTCGGAATCCCAGAGGTTACCATGTACCGCATTGAGCGGGGAAGGCAGTACGTCCCTCCAAAATGGCGTCGTCCCCTGGCGGAGGCTCTAGGGGTCTCCGAGGAGGAAATCTGCGACCCCAAGACGGGCTGGCCCAGGTTGGTGGCTTAGCCCAACGGCAATGGAATAACCCTCTCGACGTGGCGACGGCCGAAGGGAGGGACAATCCCAATGCAGCGTTACCCGAAGGAGGCGATCATTTCGATTGACCCCTGAAGCGAAGGCTCGACGGCGGGCGAACGCCAGGCGAGGAAAGAGCGAGCGGCGTCTTTTACGTGAAGCCCGAGCCGTCCTCCTCAAAGAAGCAGAAGCGAGGCGAGCGGAAGGCGTTATCGACGCCGTGATCTGGGGGGTGATTCGCAACCTGAGAGATGCAATCTGACTTCGCTTGACACGTCCTCAACTGAGTCCCACTAGTCCCACGCGGGTGCTAAGACAACCCGCATTTTTGTTCCCCAAAAAACAACCGGGCCGGGGTGCGAACCCGGCCCAATTCATTGGAGGCATAGCCTATGTCAAAGGGTATTCCGATCAAAGCTCCCGTCAACGGTCTCTGGCGTGTTTGCGGGACCCTCTGCCCAGGGAACCCGCCAGTCTTCGTTCAGCGTATCAAGCCCCAGGACGTTCTGCGGATACGGGGAGCCGCAGGGGTTGACCTGGCTTACGACCCACCGCTACCGCCAAACACGATCCTCCGCCACGAAATCATGGGACAGGATACCTACGAAATCCCGCTAGCCGTCCTGCTGAACCACTTGAAGGCCGAACGCCTGCAAGTCGGCCCCAAGCACCCCCGCCGGATTTACCTCGCCTACAAGTACTGGCGGAACGTCATGCGAGAATCGGCCCAACTGCCGCTCTTCGGCGGTGAGGCTGTATGAGTCTTGCGGTCAGCGTACTCGAACCGGCCCGGGCAACCGTCCCGGGCCGCAGTACTTGGTGGTCCCCCGCCAGGGTCGCCATCCACGAAGGCCACTGGAAAACCGTCCACTACCCGAAGTATACCGCAGTGGTCAGGAAAGGTCAAACGCTGGCTGTTTCCCCGGTCGGGATTGACGGCATGGCTCACTTCGTGGCCTTCGACATAGATAGCGGCGATGAGGGAGACGTTCAGGCCGTCCTGAAGGCGTTACCTCAAGGGACGGTCCCCCTCGTGAGTCATTCCGGGAAGAAGGGGTGGCATGTCTGGCTGTTCCCCTCCGCTCCCATCCCTGTAAAGACCGCCCTAGCGTTCGGAAGGTGGGTCCTCGAAAGGTCTGCTGTCTCCTGCGAGGTGTTTCCCACGGGGAAGAACAGTCGCTGCCTCAAGTGGCCCGGGAGCCCCCATCCTGAGACGAAGAAGCCGGAGGTATTCGTCCCTATCGAGAACGTGGCCGGCACACCGGACACTGACGCCACCCTTCAGGCCCTGGCGGATGGGCTTTACAGAACCCCCGCCGACCTGTTCGAGCGAAGGCAGTCATGCTCACGGCAGGATAGGGGGTTCCCCGAAGGGGTCTCATATACCCATATGGGGTATAATGATCCAATCGCTGAGAACAACACAAGAACAGCGACCGCAAAAGGGAGGAGCCTCGCCATGCTGCCTGAGCTGGCCTTCGGGCTTGCTGAACTTGCAGGAAGGCGGGTGACGAAGATGGGCAAGCCCTTCCGGTGCATCCTCCCAGGCCACGAGGAACGCAAACCTTCGGCAGAGTTTTACGTGGGAGACAACGGCACAGTCGTTTACCATGATTGGCACGCTTCAAAGCACGGCACGCCTGAGTTTCTAACCCTTGGGGAAATGTATCACGCTATTGCAACGGGAAGGATAGCCAAACTGAGACCTGTCGATTCTGCAAGGTGGCTCGCTAGGCTCGCCCTACGCCTCGGCATACACAACGAGCAAACAAAACAAGTCCGCTCCTCACTTGATCGCCTATCTCAGATCTTACTCCAATCATCAGTATTATCTTCACCAGTTGGTTGTAAAACGAGAGGGGCAGATGTGTCCATGGCGAAAGGCGAAATAATTTCGTCTTTCGTCCTCTTACCGCCACCAGCCCTGCCAGAGGAGAAGAACCGCGGCAAGGGTAATGAATTGACAAGAGTGTGGCAGGCGTTTTGCGATGAAGCGATGGTTTCGGCAATGAACGGATTCAACGAGGTGAAGCTGTCTAAGCGGTTCCTGGCTCGAATTGCTGATGTGCCGGACGACGTTGCTAACAGGGCGATGAATCTCCTGTCCGTTCTCGGCGTTTTGGAGAAGGCCCCTGGCAGCGGAGGCGAACGCGGGGACAGGTTCGTGCTGGGTGACCCTTCCGCTCGGAAATCATTTCCGTTCTTTTCCGAAGAGGTCCAAAGGCGTTGGGAGGCGTTGGGCAAACCTTCCTTGAGGCAGTTCAAGAAGACCCTCGTGGAGGAACGCCTGGGTCCGGAGATAGCCAACGCAGTCTTCAGACGGTCCCAAAAGGAGAACGAATTACCTTCGGCTGCAGAGAAGACGGTCCAAGTCACGGACGAGGCATCAGTCATCCGGGACAATGGCTCCACAAAGCCCTACAATGCCCCAGGAGACGTTTTCTTGGGCGAAGAGTACCTGAGATATGGACAAGCGTCACAAGCCGTCTCCTGGGGCTTCCTAGAAGGTTCTGCCTGCTAGAATGCGGTCAAAATGCGGTAGCATGTGCGTGCTCACGACAACATGTGAGCCAGAAAGGGGTGTCCTTTGGTGGGTAGAGCAGGGAGCACGTTCATTCAGTGGGACGATTACGAGGGGCATGTTTACCTCCAGACCACGAGCGGCAAACTCGTCGAAACCCTCACTGCCGTGGGGGTTGTGTGGGAAGCGAAGGACGATGCGGGAACCTACTCCTACAGGATACCCACTGCCTGGCTCAGGCTCAGGATACCCAGGGGGGGTATACTGAAATTCGGGTGGTACCCCACGAAGAAGCAGAAGGGGGTGCTCGCTATCATGGAAGAGCGGCCCAAACTAGTCGTGGTCAAGTAAGTTCCTCGGAGAAGTTCGCGTACATGATCGGGAAGCTGTACGAGGAGAGAAAGCGGGACAAAGAGGACAATTTGAGGCAGAACAGAGAGCCGAACCATCAAAATGATGCTTCGGGGAATACCTCCGAAGCCATTGCCGAAGAATACAAAGTCGGCAAGGCCACTGTTGAACGTGCTGCCAGCACTCATCAGTTTGCCGGAGCCGTGATCAAGAAAGAACTGGCTCGCCTGATGTATGTGTCTAAGCCGGGATTAGAGACTGCAGTAAGCCTGCTAAAGTATGCTCCAGATTTCGTGGTCTTCTTTGAAGAGAGTAAGCCAGGGGGCTTCTTTACCAGATACCTAAACGCAGTGGACCGACCTTGAGTTGTCGATAGCGAGAATGCCATGCCTGCGATAACCGGGAGGGATGTTCGGTGTCCTATTTCTTGGTTGCCGGCCAACCTGTGTTCCTCTCAACCAGTCGGTACGGAGCTCTTCTCACCGAAGCTTTATCGGATGAGACTTCCAAGAATCGCGTCCGTGCTTCTATCGCAGGAACTGCAGAGCACCGCCGATCTGTGCTTCGCATGCAAAACCTCCTCAAATCGAAATACAGTACAGACCCAGTGCGTTTTTACAGTGAATGGGTGGATTTCGACTTTGCGGATGCTGAGGCTCGTGATAACGTCTCTGACCTACTGTACGACTACTGCGACTTACACGGATGCGGGCGGCTGATAGACTTCCGGGATTCTACCCAACGGTTACTAGACGCTTACGAATGCGAAAACCTTTCGTATCCGTTCGGAATGGTCTTCGGCTTGGAGTTCGACGTTGGGCTGAGACCGCTATGGCTGCGAACGTTCCTTAGGAGCAAGAATCTAAGAGTCATTATTGCAACCCAGCTGGTCAGTCGTCTCAAAGGCACTCTCAGTGACTTTACCATGTACTCTCTCTGCACAACCATTCGTTTCAACAGCAACGGTGTTGTTCTCCAGCCGTCTAACCTGTAATCGCGGTTGTATTTGACAAATTCGTGTTGTTAACCGAGGTTTCATTGTCTCGGTACTTGAGCTTGTGCATCGACGGGAAGCCAGTCCACGGTCGCTAGCAGAAGCATGGTGGTTTTCTCACCTCTTCCGAAAGGCTACTGCAGTCAAAGAATTCCACTGGGCCACAAGTAAAGGTGAGCAGGCTGCAGTCGATCACGTCGCAGGTGTCCGTAAAACGGAGACAAACGGGACCGATAAAACGGACGAAAAGCGATTCTCGTTGCTAACAAGGCGAAAACAACGGCGTCCAGCGGATGTCCGCGTGGATGGCGGGCGTACGTCCGATATTGAGAACAGACCGAAAACACTAGTCCTGAGAACAGGGAAGAACAGGAAACCCGCCTGAACGGTTCGCCTCGAAACCGGATAGCGGCGGCCGCACAAAGATACCGGCATATTTCACAGAAGACAGCCTCAAATGTAATTGCGGACATTAGTAAAAACGGCAGACTTGCCGAAATTACTATCCTGTAGAATGTCCCAGGACGGACGTTTCGAGGGCGGGTAAGGGTGTAGGTATCCCCCGGCCCCTGGAGGGCTTCCATCAGTATAGGGTTAAGGAAATGTTTCCTGAAGCCATAAAGGGCCAAAAAAGAACGGAAATGATTTCCCTTCTTTATGCTGAGAAGATCGGCTTAGTACGGGAGGCGGTCAAGTCTTTGGCACGCTGGCCCCTGGGTTTCAATCCACGCCCCCGCACGGGGGGCGACCGGATATCGTGCTCGAACTCAGCCGCCGCAATTGGTTTCAATCCACGCCCCCCTGCGGGGGCGAACCCTGTGGTAATGTTGCCACAGGGTGAAGCGGGCAAGACGTGCGATGTTGAGCACCTGGACAAGGGGCAAACCACTATGCCCCGGGGACGTAAAATCGCGGCAGCGTTGCTCCTTGAGACCGTAGGTAGGTCTCGCGTGAGCTGCCGCGAATTGAAGTGACTTCTTGTCTACGCCCGATTCTCACTATATGCGATTGATAGGCTGAGCAGGGGGGGGACGTGCGTTCTTGACAGAAAGTTCCCCTGAGACCGTGGGCAGGGTTTGCTTTCGTAAAATTCTCTTTTTCGCCCAACTCGTTCCCGCAAACCCATAACGAGGCAAGAGAGGAGGCGGATCGCCTGCTCGCCGACGCTGCCCGCCTCCGTGACCGCCACAGTCTTTGATTCAGGCGTCTTCAACCTTGATAGCAGGGAACGCCTCCTCGAACGGGACTTCCTTTTCGGGCAGCTGCTCGTAAAGGAGCACTGCGTCGTCCAGGGAGAGGGGTTCCAGGCGGTCCCTCTCCCCTTCCCAGCAAGTGCGATACTGGGCGAAGTAGTTCCCACTCGGGGTGCGGTAGAGGAACGTGTTCCTGCCGTGCCTCTCCCAGTTGTGCCCGTCCCAGTAGGCGTTTGAAGCAATGAGGGTCGCCGTCTCCGTGGAATACCTCTTCCGACCGATTACCGCAGTCATCTCCGCAGGTTTCATGATGCATGCCTCCGGGGACTGTGCCCCAATCTGGCGGTCCGGTCCATGCCGGCCGCCGTTCTCACCGCATTTTCGACAGGCACCCCACCGATACCAACGCCTCCCGCAGGTGGTAGTGAGCGTCATCAAGGTGCTTTGCCGCAACGTTCTTGACCGGATAGTCCTCGGGCCGGAGCCCGTTCAAGAGACCTATCGCCTGCACGATGAGCCGCAGGGCCTCGGGGTCTTGCGACCTGCGTTCTGCGTTCGCCGCTTCACACATCGCTCCTCACCTTCCTGACGCGGTTTCTCCTGGGAAGCAGCGTGTTGAGCGGGGAAGCGATGGCGTGCTGCTCGCGGAGGTCCTGCTGGGTAAGTGCGACGTAGCGTTTCGTCATGGTCATGCTTGCGTGCCCGAGGGTCTTTTGCAGTGAGAAGGCATTGCCCCCATTTCGCAAGAACATCAAGGCGAACGAGTGCCGGAGGTCGTAGGGGCGGACCTTCACTCCGGCGGCCTTGCTGTAAAGCTGGAGCCTCCTGTCCCAGGCGTTGTGAGTCATGAACCGCCCATCCTCGGTGCAGAACACCGGTATCCTTTCGTCCCAGGACGGGTGTCTCGCCGCAATGAGCTTCTTCACCGCCTCAGCAGTCACAAGGGAGATCGGCAGGGTCCTGGACACCCTGGTCTTCGCCGCCTCCCTGGGAACGGTCGCCTCCAATCCGCGGAGGTTGAAGTGGTGGATTTTGAGGCTGCAAGCCTCCTTTGGGCGGATTCCAGTGTCCAGGGCGAGCAGGAGAAGGGCGTAGTCACGCAGGCCGGTGAACGTTGCCCTGTCGGGAACGGAAAGGAGCCGTCTCAGTGCGTCCTCGCCGGCGGCCCTCGGCGTTTCGCCCTCCCTCCTACGCTTGACCCCGTGAATCGGGTCGGCGGGAAGATAGCCTTCCGAGACGCACCACGAGAAGAATGTCTTCAGCACCTGGAGCCTTTTGTTGTAAGTCGATGGGGCCAGGGAAGAGCTTTTGGCGAGGTATTCGAGCACGGCCCTGCGGAAGCACTCGTAGTCCTCGGTCCCGGCAATCCCCGCGGCCTTCAGGAATAGCCCAGTGTGGTAGCGTAGGTCCTCAAGGGTCCTCTCCGCCAGCCCCTGCGAACGCTTGAACAGGAGAAAGCCCTCCGCCACCTCTTCCCATGCCAGTGAGCGTTTCGGCGAGACCCTCACCAAACGGCCCATAAACAGAACCCCCCTCGCGGCCCTGGCGAAGGGGGCGGACGAACGATTTCCAGTTGGGGCAACGGGGAGGGTTTTGTGTTACCGCTTTTGCGGTTTTCGATAGGACGGCGTACTCAAAACCCCATTCCAAGGACACCGCTCTATCGCTTTTCGGGAGGATTTCCAGGGGCTTTCCGGCAGAGAGGTTACTGCAAAATGCCTGCTACAAATATTATGGTGGCCCCAACGGGAATCGAACCCGTGTTACCGCCTTGAAAGAGCGGTGTCTTGACCTCTTGACCATGGGGCCACTGATGTTGTTCCAACGCTGTTGACGCGCTGCTGTAACATAATATGGTGCGCCCGGGAGGACTTGAACCTCCAAACCTTGCGGTTATGAGCCGCCTGCTCTAACCGGTTGAGCTACGGGCGCACGCGCCCGGCGAACGGACGGCGCCGACGACTGCACGTCGCCGACCTGCCGCCTGAGCAGTAATCATTATACCACACAAAGCTCGGTTTGCAAGGTAGGCTGGCTATATGTTGCCTCGCTTGAGCCGCGTACCGCCTCCAGCGCAACATGACGCCGCCTGCTCACACGCGGACAGCGAGGCAGGCGGCGCCGGCTGAGAAGACCCCCTTTTACAGGAGGTTCTTCACGTACGTGACGTACGACGACCTGAGATCCTTCATCCTGGCCGCCATCTCGAGCTGCAGTTTCGAGACTTTCGGGTAATCCCGGTTCTCGGCTGCTTCCCTCAGGCGCGTGAAGAGGCACTTCCTGTCTTCGGAGTCCTTGGCGAGGTACTGCCGCAGTTCCTGTATCTTCCCCCACCTGTCCTCGTCCAGTCCGTTGGCCCCGTCGGCCGAATCGTGCGCCTTCTTGCAGGCCCTCACGACGCCCGCGTTGTCGGGGATGATCCTGTCCTTTATCTCCAGCAGCCACTGGTTGGTCATCGCGATCTTGAACGAATGTATGGTCTTCTCGTTGAACACGCCCCCGGCCATGAGCACGGCCGTCTTCTCCGGGTATTTGTCAAGGTTTTCGAGGCCTTCCCACACGTTGGCCGGCGGCTTGCCAAACAGTTCGTCGCGCTGCTCCTGCGTGAAGTGTTCGAACACGTCTTCCTCGCTGCGGTACTGCCTGGCCGCGTCGAGGTACTCGGCCGGATCGCCGGGCCTCTTGGAGAGCTCCTTGAGGAGGTCCTCAGCAGTCCTCTTGCTACGCACCGCATACCCGATGCCGTCCAGCATCGCCTGGTAGATGGCGGCGAGCGCCAGGTACTCGTTAGACCTGGGATTGGGCGACCTGACCTCAAACCTGGTGGCGAGCGGGTTATTCAAGTCACGCACAAGGCCGGCGAGGACCGAGCGGTTCCGCGACGGCACCCCGACGGAGTGGCCGATGGACGTGCATATGCAGACCGGCGCCTCAAACCCGGGCTTCAGCCTGTTGTATGCGTCGTTAGTCGAGGCGATCATTGAGCCGACGACCTCATAGTTCTTGAGGAGGCCCATGACAGCGCCGAGGCCGATCGGATTGAGGAAGTCGGCGAGCGGGTCTACGGGCCAGAACAGGTTCTTAATGCTGCCATCTTTCATCCTGGCCGAGATTCCAGCGTGGGTGTGCATCCCGTTGCCGGCCACGCCCTCCATGGGCTTGGCCTTGAAGGTCACGTCCAGTCCGTGGTGCCTGAACGTCTCCTTGATCACGTTCCTCGCGAGGATCACGTTGTCGGCAGCCTGGAGCGCGGGGGCATACGACCAGTCGATTTCCATCTGCTCCATGACGTGCGCGAACTGGCCGCTCGGGTCCACCTCGGACTGGATCCCGCCTACTTCCTTGTGGCCCATTTCAGGCTTCAGCCCGTACCTCTCGAGCATCATGATGGACTCCTCGAGGGCGGTCCTCACGGCGCCCTTGGTCCTCTTCCAGTAAGACTCCTGGAGCACTTGCGAGGTGTAGAGCTCTTCAATGTCGGCCTTCTCGCCCGGGGTCTTCACCCAGAACTCCAGCTCGGTGCCCGCCGTGGCGACGATGTGGACGATGTCTGTGCCCTTGAATCCGAACGCCATGGCGCCGTCCTTGCGTTCCTTCAGGATCGCTATGATTTCATCGTTCAGTCTCTTCAGGGCGCGCGCGAGGACAGAGCGCGAGTCAACCGCCTCGCCCGCGTGAATCAGAAACGACGGAATGCGGAGCGTCCCCACGGGCCTGCCGGTAGCCAGGTGAATGTGCTCCCAGTTGTAGTCGACTATCCAATTGCAGCCAGGGTCCGCGATAAGATCTACCTTCGCGTCGTTCAGAGTGGCGATCCCTGGAAGCACGACGCTCGAACCGTCTGTCTGGACACCACCGGCGAGGATCTGATCAACGTCACCGAGGAACGTGGAGACGGGGATCCTCTCGTCGGTGTCGTTCCCCCTGAGGTCCACGCCTACCATCGATACGAACAGTATCTCGGGGTGGTCTGCCAGGACCTTCTTGAGGCCGGCGGCGTTCTTGGCCTCTTCCGGCATGACGTATAGCAGCTCTCCATACAGGCTAGGGTTGATCTGGACATCCATCGTGGGGACAACCCCGTGTTTAGGCATTCACTCACACCTCCACCCAGGTATGTCCATATTATCACTTAGGGACAGCCTACTAGTAAAGGGCATGTGTCAGGTTTTCTAACATTGCAATAACAAGAACGGCGGCGCCGATTACGCCGCCGCCAGCAGGTTGTCAGCTTTCCTGTGGCCCTGCCCTGGGCGGCCCACCTCAACCTGCCATGGGGTTCACGATCTCTTCCCTCTCGATCGCGCCTTCCGCGCCCACGGTCACGTCGAGGACCGGTACGGCCACGCCTGACCTCCGGACGGCCCCGGTAACAATGCGCGAGAGGCCGAAGCAGCACGGCACCTCCATGTGCACCACTGTGAGCGCACGCGGTACGGCCCTGGCTATTATCTCAGCCAGTTTGGCCACGTACGCTTCCGCGTCATCCAGTTTCGGGCAGCCTACCAGCACGGCGCGTCCCTTCAGGAACCTGCGGTGGAAGCCGGGGAACGCAAACGGCACGCAGTCGGCGGCCACGAGGATGTCGGCCCCCTTCAGGTACGGCGCCCCGGGCGGGACCAGCGCCAGCTGCACCGGCCACTGCCGGAGTTCGGATACCTCCGGCGCCCCTGAGCCCCCACCGGTGGAGCGGTTCGCGTCGCCGGTGGTGCGCTCGATTACGCGAACGCTGGTGCCGGGACAGCCGCAAGGTAGTTCTGCGCCGGCCTGCGCTGCACTGCCGGGGCAGGATGCCTGACCCCCCGGCGAACGACCGCCGGTTACCTGGGTGCCCGGCCCGCGGGTGGCGGTGTGAAGTTCGTCAACGGCCTTCCCATCGAACTCCTCGGCCTCCCGCTCCTCGATCGTGATCGCCCCGCGAGGGCATTCGCCCAGGCATGCCCCGAGACCGTCACAGTACCTGTCACCCACGAGCCTCGCCTTGCCGTCGATTATCCGTAGGGCGCCCTCCGCACAGGAGGGCTCGCACAGCCCACAACCGTCGCACTTCTCCTCGTCGATCCTGACTATCTTGCGCTTCATGGCTCTCCCTCCCAGCCCGTTGTACTTGTTATGGTCCGTCTCTCCAGTTACAGAATACCGCCTGGCGATACCGGTGTCTTTGACGTATGTCAAGTCGTGGACTGTCTTGAAACCTGCGGGAAGATGCTCTATGGTGGAAGCGGGAAGGGGAGATTTCCTATGACCTGGTTCACATTCGCCCTCGCCACGGCGTTCTTCTGGGGTACGGCCCCTATCCTGGCGAAACTGGGACTGGCGCGGGTCGAGCCGCTGACTGCGCTGAGCATCCGGACGTTCGGGGTCGCGGTCGCGCTGGCGGCAATCAACCTCCTGGGGGGCACACTGCCCAAAATCCGCGCGGTGGAGCCAAGGGCGTGGGCGTTCCTGCTGGCTGAGGGGGCCATGGCCTCGCTGCTGGGTCATTACGCGTACTTCTACGCCCTGAAATTCGGGAAGGCCTCGAGCGTGGTGCCCGTGACCGCAGCGTATCCGCTGGTCGCGGCGCTCGTTGGTTGGATGGTGTTGCACGAACACCTGAGCCCGGGCAAGATAGCGGGCGGGCTACTTGTCGCGCTGGGGGTAATCCTTATCAAGCAGTTTTGATACCTCAACCTTGAAGCCCGCGGCCAGTCTCTCGAGATTTCCCCTGTCGAGCACTCGCACGCGGTCCCTGTTCACAGCGATGATCCCGTCTTGCCTCATCCGCGCCAGGGTCCTCGACAGCGTCTCGGCGACCGTGCCGAGGCTGCTGGCAAGGTCGGACTTGGGCATGTCCAGCACGAACTCGGCCGGTCGGGCCGGTCCGGCGAGCGACAGGAAGTACCTCGCCAGCCTCGCCGACACCTCGCGGAGCGAGAGGTCCTCGATCACGTCGGCGAACCACCTGAGCCGCTCGGACAGCGTGGCCACCATGTTCAGGGCGATCTCGGGCCGGTCCTGGATAAGCCGGAGGAACTCCTTCCTCGGAACGAACAACGCGGTGGATTCCACCAGCGTTTCAGCGTTGGCGGGGAACCTCCCGCCGGTGAACACCGCCACCTCGCCCACCGGCTCCGCCCTACCGAAAACGCGGAGGATGTGCTCCTTTCCGTCGCCCGACATCTTGAACACCTTCACTTTCCCGGACGCCACGACGTAGAAACCCTTCGCCTCGTCGCCTTCCGAGAAGATGGTTTCGCCCGCCGGATACGAAGTGGGCCTGGTGACTGACGCCAGCCGGCTCAGATCCGGATCGTCGAGCCCGGAGAAGAGAGGCGCCTGTTTAAGGCATGCCGCTATCTGTTCGGTATTCACATTTCTCGCCACCACGTTTTTCTCGCCACCACGCTCGCCACCCGCGCACGCACGCACACAGGTTGCTTGCCGCGCGGTTTGTGCGGAGGGTTCTCCTTAGTGTACTATTCTATATATGAGAGGTGATGCCGGTGCCGGCCAACCTGACCCCGGACTACATGGCGGCGGAAGAACGTTTCCGCGCAGCCACAACGCCCGAGGAGAAGCTCGAGGCGCTCGAGGAGATGCTGGCCACGATCCCCAAGCACAAGGGGACCGAGAAGATGCAAGCCGACATCAAACGGCGCATCGCCAGGATTCGAGACGAAAGCCAGCGCCGGTCGGGCTCCAGGAAGCGCCCGTTCTACATACTCGACAGGCAGGGCGCGGGCCAGGTTGTCCTCACGGGGCCGCCCAACAGCGGCAAGTCACAGATCCTCGCGTCGCTCAGCAACGCCCAGCCGGACGTGGCTCCGTACCCATTCACGACCAGGGCGCCGCTGGCCGGCATGGTGCAGTACGAGAACGTACAGGTCCAGCTAATCGACCTTCCGCCTCTCGCGCCCGAGGGTTCTCCACCGTGGCTCGGGCAGGTCATCCGTTCGGCCGACGCCGTCCTCCTCGTGCTCGACGTCGGGGACGACGACGTCCTCGACCATCTCGAAACCACGCTGGTCTTGCTCGAGAGATCCCGCATCACACTCTGCGTCGACCCCGGCCAGGGTGGCCAGGGCGGCGCTACACTCGCGGCGGGCGGCTCCGGGTTGACCGGTCCCACGATTGCCCGCAAGCGCGCCATACTCGTGGCCAACAAGCTCGATGCGCCCGGAGCGGCCGACCGGCTGGAGCTGCTCATGGAGGCGACCGGCTCAACGTGCCCGATACCGGTACAACCTGTCTCCGCGCTCATGGGTACGGGCCTTGAGACGCTGAGAAAGCACCTCTTCGATCTCCTCGACGTGATCCGCGTGTATACGAAGGCCCCCGGAAAGACGGCCGACTTCTCCGCCCCGTTCGTGCTGAAGAGGGGCACCACGGTCGTGGGAGCGGCGGCCGCCGTCCACAAAGACATCGCCAGGAACCTGAAGTATGCCCGCGTGTGGGGCAAGCGCACGTTCGAGGGCCAGATGGTCCAGCGCGACTACGTCCTGGAAGAGGGCGACGTCATCGAGTTCCATACCTGACCCACGGCCGCAGCCACGCCGGCGCGCCCGCCGGCTCACATCCGCAGTGCCGCCCTCCGGCGCCTCTCGCCTCATACACCGATGAGATTCTCCACAGGGATGTACTTCTCTCCCAGGCCGAAGTGCGCGGGTCCGAGCACTGCAAGCGCCGCCTCCGTCCTGAACGCCTGGTTCGGCGAGGCCACGACGCCCACGCGCTGGCCTTCCTTCAAGGTTGAATTGTTGGTCGGCAGGCCGTCTTCGTACAGGATCGTAATGATGTCAGGGCTCGTGGCGAGCAGCCTGTCGTCGACCCAGAGGCCGTGGTTCTCGTTCTTGTACCACACCCTGCAGCGCTTGCCGATGTAACGACCGGTCCCCTCGATGTGGGTTTCCCCGTACATGTAGCCATCCCGGCTCTCCCAGGTCATCGACTTGACGACCCCGGCGAAAACCGCCCAGCCGCCCAGGAATGAAGCGGCCGCTTCCACCGGGTCCTTGCCGGCGTTCCGCGCCTCACGGATAGACTTCCCCAACCGCCCTGCGCGCGTAAACGTGCCAGGTGCAAGGCTCTTCCTGGAGTCGGCCTTCGTGAGCAGCACCCCGGCGTGGCCGCACAGCGTAGTGCTCTCAGGCGCCTTGGTGACGGTGCTGACCATCTTGCCCAGCGCCTCGGCGCCTTCGACCGTGGGGCTGTCCACTATGTATACCTTGTTCCCCCACTGGTCGCACACGGCGATGGGAACAAGGCGCGCGCCGTCAATCGCCGGTTTTATCTGCACGATCTCTGGTACAGCCCTTCCGGCGTAATCACCGTCAACGCAGGTCACGCCGAGCCTTGCCGCGGCGTCAACGACGGCGGTGCTGTTCGACCCACCCATTTCGAGCGCCACCACCCCGTCGATTTTCGTCCCGGTGAGCTCCTCGAGCATTCTGGCCGCCTGCACGAGCGGGGTCGGAAACACCTTGTCCCTGAACTTGAGGAACTCGCCCGCCCGCGACTTACCGACCGGCGCGATCGACCCCATGTACCAGATGCACGCCGTGTGGCTGTCCTCGGGAAGAGAGTCCACGTCATCCCATCCCAGGGTGAGGCCGTCGTCCAGGGACTTCCTCAATATCGACAACCCGAGTTCGGGCCGCCCGCCGCCGCCGGTGCCGAGGATGCTCACGCCGTAGACGAAGTCCTCGACGTCTTCCCACGTCCTGAGCTGTACTCTGGCCAAATCTATTCCCTCCTGAATTTAACCGCGCGTTTGCCTTGTGCGCCACCACGGTTTGCAATCCGGAGCGAACTTCGCCGTGACCAGCGCCGCCACGGCCGCTGCGTACACGGTGGGGGTCCATCCCGCGACCGGACCGCTGGATACCGCAAGACCCAGCACTGCACGCACCGCCGGGAACGCCATCATTGCAGCCAGTAACCAGTATCCGCCGACAGTGCCCGAGTATACGTCCCACGCTGCCAGGGACGCGCCCCCAACCAGCGCGGCCAGCACGGTGAGCGCCGGCAGCGACATGGATAAATACGCCCCGGCGCTGGTGGCAATACCCTTCCCACCTCGCCACCGGCCGAACAGCGGCCAGTTGTGCCCCGCGACGGCCATGACTCCCGCCAGGTATTGTCCGGAGGGCGCCGCTGCCACCGGCGTCTCCACGAGCGTGGTCCAAAACCACGCTCCCAGCCTCACAGCCAGGTATCCCTTAAGGACGTCGGCCGCGGCGGTCAGCACACCCGCGACAACGCCCACATTGCGCAGGACGTTCATGGCCCCCGGGTTACCGCTGCCCACCGAGCGGGGGTCGGATCGTCCAACTACGGCGGAGACGATGAGCGCCGAAGGGACCGATCCGATTGCGTATCCGGTAACCGCGACCAGTAGAGCCCCGGCAACTCCGTCCACGGTTACTCCTCCGAGCTTTGCCGTTTCCGAACCAGCCTCTCCAGCGAACGCTGTTCCCGCGGGAAAAGGGAGAGCCAGAGGGACTCGACCCCGGACTCTCCCTACTTCGCGACTGCCTGGCCTTCACCCCGTGTTGCGCCCTGTTTCGATCGCCCCGAGAACGGCTTGAGTATCGACTGCGCCAGGTTCAACCCCATCACGATACTCGAGACCATACTCGACAACCTGCTGCGGCCAGACAGCCTCCCCAGGATCGACGCGAACGCCATCTTCTCAACCACCTGCGCGCCGGTGTGGATCATCCCGCGCGCTTCCGAGGCGACCCCGCGGAATTCCCTGAGGGTCGACAGCACCTCGTCTTCCGCCCGCGCCGCCAGGGTCGAGAGTCGGGCTTCCATTCGCTGGATCGACTGCCTCATTCCCGACAGCATCACAAGGATCAGGATGAGGGTCAGCGTGTTCAAGGCGATGCAGATCGCAGCCATCAGCACCATTGAATCCGCGGACATCAGCCTACACCCGGAGATTCCCTCTCTACCTGGTCAAGGGCGTCGCAGACTTCCTTGGTCATTGGCAGGCGCTCCCTGAGCCTGGTGAATATCTCCCTGGTCTTGCCGCGGACTGCCTCGGTCACCTCATCCTTGCGTTCCCTGATGTCACCCGCGAGTTCCTTGCCCTTCTTCACTATGCTCTCACGGGTCTCCTGGCCCGACGCCGGCGCGAAAAGCACTCCGGCGGCGAAGCCGATGATGCCGCCAAGCAACATCCCTACGAGGAAATCCCCTCTGTCGTCCATGGTCTCCCTCCTCTTTTGGTTATTAGTGGCCCTGCACTATCATTTCACCCCGATTACGGCAAATCCTACCGCCCACAAGGTCAAGCACTCCTTTACTACTACCCGACGCGCAGTTCATATACCTCTGGTAGGCTGATTAGTAGTAACCGACTCCGGAGGTGACTCTTTCATCACTATGCATACCTGCGACGTCCTCATTCTCTCGGCCAGCTACGGCGCCGGTCATAACCAGGTCTCCGCGGCCCTGAAGACTGCGCTGACCGGCCGGAGACCGGAGCTCAGGGTCGAGATACGGGATTTCATGGACATAACGCTCCCACGCGCCAATCGCATAACGCAGGTAGGTTACGTCCAGATGGTCCGGCGGTTTCCTGCAGGTTACAGGTGGTTTTACGAATCGACCAGCTCCATCCACCCCGGTTCAGGCGCGCAGATGATACTCAACAGGCTCGGGCGTGACCGATTCCTCGGATTCATCCGGAGGACCTCGCCCGGGCTTATCGTGTGCACGTTCCCCATCCCCGCGGGGATGCTATCCTCGCTGAGGCTACAGGGAGTGCATCTCCCGCCGTGGGTGACGGTTGTCACCGACGTTGTCGTGCACAGCCAGTGGCTCAACCCGGGCACCGAGGCATACGTCGTCCCCGACGAGTCACTCGTCGCGGCCCTGGCGGCCCGCGGAATCCCCGCGCACCGCATACACCCGTTCGGGATCCCATTGAGGCCCGGGTTCGCCGGCCTGCCCGGGTGGCGTGGAGATTCCCAGGCAGGCGATGACGCTCCTCCGGAACAGCCCCGCTTCACCGCGCTCGTCATGGGTGGCGCCCTGGGCGTGCTTGACGCAGCCCCATCCATATGCGATGCCCTGCTCGACCTCGGGTCCGACATCAAGGTCATCGCCGTGGCGGGACGCAACCAGATTTTGCGGAGGCGTCTCGCGCACCTGAGCGAACGATCTCGCGGGGCGCTGGAGGTACACGGATACGTGGAGAACGTCCCCGACCTGATGAGGTCCTCGCACGTGCTCATATCGAAAGCGGGCGGCGTCACTGTGTACGAGGCGCTCGCAATGGGGCTCCCGATGCTGATATTCCGCCCGATACCCGGGCAGGAAGAGGGGAACACCCGGTTCCTCTCGAGGACCGGCGCAGGTCAGGCGTTCACGCGGATAAGCGACCTCGTCCATGCCGTGCGTGGACTCATGGTGAATCCGGCGCGCCGCCAATCGATGCGCGCCGCCGCCCTGGCCTACGGCAGGCCGCACGCCGCCGAACGCACCGCCGAGTTGCTGCTCAGCCTGGTGAAGGACGGTGGCGCGCGATCCACGAGGCCGGCTGCGGCGTCCTCCTCGTATGCTGCGTTGGACGCCCCTGGTGAAGCGCGATGGAACCAGTCACTGTAGAAGCGCAGGCCGCGCTGGTAGCTGCGATGGCGGCCACGACCGTAGCGTACGCCGCCTACACAGTCGCGGCCGACGCGTGGGGGCGGCGCGGCGCTACCGGCGTAGTGCGCTGCGGACCCGCGGTCCCGAAGGTGGCGATCACATTCGACGACGGCCCGAGCCCGCACTACACGCCCGCGCTCCTCGAGTTGCTCGACCAAACCGGAGCCAAAGCCTCGTTCTTCCTCACCGGTCGCGCCGCCGCTGCACATCCCTCGATCGTGCGACGGATCGCCGCCTCCGGCCACACCGTTGGCGTGCACACGTGGCGCCACAGACACGCGTGGCTGACCGCCCCCTGGGAGGTAGGCCGTGACCTGACGCGTTGCGCGGCTGTCGTCGGAAGCCTTACCGGGCAGGTACCCCGCTGGTTCAGGCCGCCGTGGGGTACGTTCAACCTGGCGACGCTGACCTGCCCAGGCCGGCTGGGACAGCGTATCGTGTTGTGGTCGGTGAACTCCGAAGACTGGCGGTATGACGCGACACCCGGCCATATTTGCGAGCAGGTCGGCGCCGGCCTTGGACAGGGGGCCATCGTGCTCATGCATGACGGCTGCCCCAGGCCCGGGGCAGGTGACCGCATGCTTGCGGCGCTCCCGAGGGTAATCGAACAGTGTTCACGGGCTGGTCTGCAGCCTGTCACCCTGGACGAGATGTTCGAGGGGGAAGCCTGACGTGACGCGCCTGTCCGCCGTAATCGTGCAACTCGTTGACGCCCTCTTCACACTCGTCAGCCGCTGCCGGCTCGTGGACCCGTCGGGCGCGGGGCTGCTACTCGTGAGCTATCACTCGTACAATGGGCCTTCGTTCGTGATCCCCGACGGCACGGCAGTCGCGCGCGGGGCGCTCGTCGGCGAGTTGCACCTGGCCAGCCGCCGGATCGCGCGCTCTGCGACGGCCGGGCTCCGGTCGGAGTGGGACCTTCTCCTCACGCTGCGCCGGGAGATCTGCGTCCTCGCCGGCCGCGCCGCGGCGGGGGACCCCTTACACCCCCCGGTTGTCGCGTTTTACGGAGTGACCACGCTGGGTGCGGGAGCGCAAAGGCTTGGTTTCCACTGCAGGCCAGTGCCCGCGAGCATGCGCAGCACGCTGATACGCTGGTGGGAGACCAGGCTCGCCCGCGCGTATGCCGCGCCGTTTGCCCGTCCGCGGCGGGGACGCCCTCTCACAGAAGTCTGGCTCTCCGCGCGGGCTCTGGTGGGCCTGGCCGTAAGCCGGAGCGGCGCTCAGAAGACGAGCCCCGAGAACATGCCGAACGCCACTCCTATAAGCCTGTTGCATTGAGGTCCTGGGCACGTATCTTGCTAAGTCTCAGGTCAGGAACGTACAACACTGGGAAGCCGCCCGCAGCCCGCTACGGCGTGCCCGGCGCTGTCACTCGCAGAGATGGCACGTGCTCCGCGTGCGGGCTTGAAGTGGCGTCCGCCGGAGGAATGGTGAATGAAACCCGCAGAGGTACTGTTTCTATCGCAGGAGGACGTGATCGCCTCAGGGGCGCTGGACATGGGGCTGGCTATCCCCACGATGGAAGAGGTCTTCAGGCTACACCACGCGCGGGACTACGTCTTGCCACCCAAATGTGTTCTACGCTGGGGCGGGCACGAGAGCGAGATATCGCGCGGGCGCATAAACGCAATGCCTGGATGGATAGGCGGCGGCATCGCAGCGGTAGGCATCAAGTGGATAGCCAGCTCTCCAACGAACCCGTTCAAGCATCGCCTTCCCAGAGCTTCAGCCGTCATAGCCCTCAATGATCCGGAGACCCTGGTGCCCATCGCGATCATGGATGGCACGGTCATCAGCGCGTCGCGGACGGGCGCGAACACGGGCGTGGCCGCGAAATACCTGGCAAAGCCAGGATCAAGGGCACTCGGCTTGATAGGAGCTGGCGTGCAGAACAGGACGCAGCTCCTTGCTCTCAAACACGTGCTATGCTCCCTCAGGGATATCCGCGTCTACGATGTCGACCCGGCCAGGGCGTGGGCATTTGCCCGGGAAATGGGACCGGGGATCGAGGAGGAGATACGGGTTGTGCAGTCCGCTGGCGAGGCGGTGGCCGGAGCCGACGTGTGGGTGACGGCCACCGTTACGCACGAGCCGGTAATCAAGGCGGACTGGTTGGAACCCGGGGTGTTCTATTCCCACGTAGGTAGCCATGAGTGCGAGTTCGCCGCCATTACGAGGTTTGACAAGCGCGTTGTCGATGATTGGGGGGAGATAAAGCACAGGGGTGTGGAAAGCCTGGCCATCATGTATCACGACGGCGTAATAGGCGACGACGCTATCCATGCCGAGCTGGGGCAAATCGTATCGGGAGAAAAGCCGGGAAGGGAGAGCCCCGGCGAGACCATATACTTCAACACCGTGGGCATGGGAATAGAAGACATCGCCCTGGCCGATGCCGTTTATAAGCGCGCGTTGCAGATGGGGCTCGGGCAGAAGCTCAGGCTGTGGGAGAAGCCTTTCGCACTGTAGTAGTCGCCTTCGACCTCTCCACAAGCGTTCGAAAGAACGGCACAGTTTGCCGGACCGGCACATTGTGCCGTTCTGTGCGTGAGTACAGGGGAAATGCCACGTTACGCTGCGCTTGTCCCGTCCCGGCTGCGGGACGGCCCCCTGGCGGTTCTCAGTGCGCCGGCACTACATGCCGGTGCGAGCAGTGGCCCCGTCGGGCCGTGTCCCCCCCGAAAGCGCCGCGCAACGCTGTGGATAGCCTGGCCAAACCGGCCATCCCGGCGCCGACGACCCCGCAGCCCGCCCTGCCTGCTCATGGCACGTTTCTTGCTCAGGTCCTCGGAAAGCAGCACTACAACCATCGGTTCAGGAGGGGTCAAAGTGAAGCGCGTGAGAATCGGCATGAAGCGCCTGAGAAAGGTGGCCTGCACGCTCGCCGTGTTCGTTCTGGCAGTAGCCGTGCTGGCCGGCTGCACGACGGGAGGCTCCACGGGTGGTGGCGCGGCGAAGCCCCCCGCCGGCGGGGAGCAGCCCAAGCCCGCGCCGGAGGCAGGGAAGAAGAAGCTGTCCATGGCCACCGGCGGCGTAACCGGAACGTACTACCCGATCGGCGCCGCCATCGCCAAAGTCATCTCCACCAAGGTCCCCGGTTTGGAAGTCACAGCGGAAGCGACTGGCGCCTCGGTCGCGAACCTCAAGATGATGAGGTCCGGTGACGTGGACCTGATTCTGTCGGCCTCCAACACGGCGTTCGGCGCGTTCAAGGGCGAGAAGCCCTTCGATGACGGAGCAGTCAAGAACATGCGCGCGATCATGGCGCTGTACCCTGAGGTTTTCCAGTTCGTCACCAGGAAAGACTCGGGTATCAAGTCTATCGCTGACCTCAAGGGCAAGAAGATCGTCGTCGGCGCGCCCGGCAGTGGCACCGAGCGAACCGCGCAGATGATCCTGGCGGCCTACGGGCTCAGCTATAACGATATCAAGCCCGAGTTCCTCAGCTTCGGAGAGGGCATAACCGCGATGAAAGACAAACTCGCCGACGTTGTGGTCATCGGGGCCGGCATCCCGACGTCTGCCGTAGTGGACGCGTCGAGCTCACTCCCGATCAACCTGATCGAACTCGACCAGGCGAAGCTGGCCGATCTGTTCAAGAAGGAAGTGTACCTGACGGGAGTGACGATACCGGCGGGCACCTACAAGGGCATTGACAGGGACGTCTTCTCCGCCGCGAGCCCCGCGCTCCTGCTGGTCCGCGAGAACATGGATGAGGAAACGGTTTACAGGATCACGAAGGCCATCTTCGAGAACATCCAGGCAATCGCCGAGGCCCACGTCCAGGGCAAGACCATAACCCTGGAGAACGCCGTCAAGGGCGTCTCGATCGAGTTCCACCCGGGGGCGAGGAAGTATCTGCAAGAAAAGGGCGTGCTCAAGTAGGCAACTCCATCGAGAAGGAGCGGCGCCGGCTCCGGGACACCGGCCGGCGCCGGCCCGGCGAATGCGGACCTGCGTGCTGGCGCTGGTAGTGATGCTCGTCCTGGCCGCCTGCCTGTTTCTGTGCTGGCGTACGCCGTTTCTCTGCGTGGTGAACGCCGGTTCCGGCGAGACGCTGTTTCAGGGACCCGTGACCCCCGGGTATAAGCTATCCACCCACATCATTCATTCGGTCCAACTGACTCCCGTCACGGAGTATTTCGAGGTCGATCCGGACGGGTGGATCGTGGCGACCGGTATGGACCACGCCGACCTTGGATGGGGGTTGCCGTCAACGGTGGAAGGGAGCGTGGAGATACGTGGCGGTACAGTACGGGTTCGCGGCCAGGTGGTGCGCCTCCGCGAACTCCGGTTCAGGGTCAGCTACATCAACCGGCCCAGGCTGATCCTCGTAACCGACCGGCGATACATCCTGCTGGCGAATCTCGTTCCCGACGGGGCGGCTGTGATCGTCCGCGTCGAGAACAGGCCTCGCTACGCACGCTATTTTGGAGGTGCGAACGGTGTTACGATTCCTGCGGAAGACGGAGCCCCGTCAGGGAGATGAGCGTCACCGCGAGCAAACAGCGGAAGAGCGGCTCAAGCGGATGGGAGAAGTCATGGAGAAGGAGCGCGCGCTCAACGGACCGGCGGCAAGGCTCGCGGCGCTGGTAGCCATCGCGTTTTCCCTGTACCAGCTATCCTCGGTTGCCTACAAGATGCTTCCGGCCATGCAGCATCGCGCCATCCACGTCTCGTTTGCGCTGGCGCTGGCCTTCCTGCTCTATCCCGCCTCGAAGAAGACGCGCGGGTTCATCAGCCCGGCGGACGTGGTGTTCGCGCTGCTGGGTGTGGCAGTGGGCGCCTACATTGTCGTGGACTACCACAATATCATCTACCGTATAGGCGCGCCGACCACGATGGACGTCGTAATGGGCGCCATCGCCATCGCGGTCATGATGGAAGCCTGTCGTCGCAGCATGGGACCGGCGCTGGTATTAGTCGCGGGGGTGTTCATGGCATATGCGCTGTTCGGGCACTTCCTGCCGGGACCGCTCTCGCACAAGGCCTACAGTCTCTCGCGGGTCATCGAGCATATGTACCTCACCTCGGAGGGCATCTACGGGGTGGCTATATATGTGACGGCCACGTTTGTGTTCACGTTTTTCCTGTTCGGCTCTTTCCTCAACCAGTCCGGCGGGGCCAGGGCGTTTATCGACATTGCTTTCGCGATCGCGGGGCGGTTTCGGGGAGGCCCGGCGAAAGCCGCGGTGGTCGCCAGCGGCCTGATGGGCATGATTTCGGGGAGCTCGTTCGCCAACGTCGTGGGCACGGGCACGTTTACGATCCCCCTGATGAAAAAAGTCGGCTACCGGCCGGAATTCGCGGGCGGTGTGGAGGCGGCGGCGTCGTCCGGCGGGCAGATCATGCCCCCCGTCATGGGGGCGGCCGCGTTCATAATGGCCGAGATGACGGGGATAAAGTACAAGGATATCGTGATCTACGCGGCGATTCCGGCCATCCTGTACTACCTCGCGGTCTTCATGATGGTCGATCTCGAGGCAGCGCGCACCAACCTCAGGGGACTAAAGCCGCACGAAATGCCAGATCTGCGACAGGCTTTGAGCAGGGGTTTTCTCCTCCTGGTTCCGCCGGCAGGCATAGTCTACTTCCTCATGGCGGGATACACCGAGATCAAGGCTTCGTACTACGCGATAATACTGGTGAT
This sequence comes from Bacillota bacterium, assembly GCA_013178305.1. Taxonomy (NCBI): domain Bacteria; kingdom Bacillati; phylum Bacillota; species Bacillota bacterium. The sequence continues at coordinate 405,161 of JABLXB010000002.1, forward strand.
TCTCGTCAGCATGCTTCGCAGGGACACGAGGCTCGACTGGAAGAAGGCGCTGGCCGCCCTCGAGAGCGCCGCGAAAGGCGCCGTAAGCCTCGTCGCGGCCTGTGCCGTTGCGGGCCTCATAGTGGGCACAGTCACCCTGACCGGCCTCGGGCTCAAGTTCGCCGATCTGGTTGTGGCCGTATCGGGGAACAACCTCTATCTCGCTCTATTCATGACCATGGTGGCCTCCATCGTGATGGGAATGGGCATGCCGACGGCCGCGCTGTACATCATCCTCGCCGCCATGGTGGCGCCCGCCCTCGAAAGGCTCGGAGTGCCGGTCGTCGCGGCGCACCTGTTCATCTTCTACTACGGCTGCTTTGCGGCGGTCACGCCACCGGTGGCGCTCAGCTCCTACGTGGCGGCCGCCATAGCCAGGGCTGACCCGTTCAGGACGGCGTTCGCCGGGTGGAAGCTCGCGTCGAGTGCCTTCATAATGCCCTTCATTTTTGCCGTATATCCTGAGATGCTCCTGCTGAATGGCTGGACCGCCAACACGATGTTGGTCCTTGGCCTCACAGTCCTCGCGGTTGTCGCGGCGTCGGCAGGGCTGGAGGGGTATCTGCTGCTGCCAATGACCATACCGGAGCGTGCGGCGATCCTCGGGGCGGCGCTGGTGCTCATGCGGCCCAGCCTTCTGACCGGCCTCGTGGGGGTGTTGGTGTCCGCGGGCGTGGTCGCCTGGCAGGTGAGGCGCGCCAGGCGGCAGTCGCAACCGGCGTGCCTGTAGGCAGGGCGCTCGAGGGAGAGGTGTTCTGTGATGAACGTGGCGATACTGGGCGCCGGTCACGGCGGGACGGCGATGGCCGCTCATCTCATGCTCAACGGCCATTCCGTCAGATTGTACGATAAGTACCCCGATGTCCTCCGGCCGATTCGCGAAGCGGGCTTCATCAGGGTGACGGGGGTCATTGGCGAGGGTGAATACCGGCCGGATCTCGTGTCCGACTCGCTGGAGGACGCAGTGACGGGCGCGGAAGCGGTCATGGTTGTGACCCCCGCCTTCGCGCACGGTGAAATTGCGGAGAACGTCGCCCCCCATCTCGAGGATGACCAGGTGATAGTGCTTCACCCCGGACGGACGGGTGGGGCCCTGGAATTCCGGCGGATCATCCGTGAGATGGGGTGCGCGAGGCGGGTGTACGTTGCCGAGGCGGGCACGCTCCTCTATGCGTGCAGGAAGATGGGGCCCACTGAAGTGAGGGTGATGGGGGTGAAGCAGAAAGTCAGGCTCGCGGCCCTGCCTTCGACGGATACTGCTCACGTGCTCGGGGTTATCGGCCGGCTCTTCCCACAATTCGCCGGGGCCAGGAATGTCCTGGAGACCAGCCTCATGAACATCGGCGCCGTGTTCCACCCCGCGCCGACCCTTCTGAACATGGGAAGGATAGAGGAGACACTGGGGGATTTCCTCTACTACCATCAGGGGATCACCAGGGGGGTGGCCCGCATCGTAGAGCGGGTCGACGGGGAGAGGGTTGACGTGGCCCGGGCGCTCGGGGTCGAGGTCGTCCCCGCGCGTGAGTGGCTTGCCGAGGCCTACGGGGTCGGCGGCGACACCCTGTACGAACGCATCCAGAACAACGCGGCCTACTCCGGTGTAAAGGCCCCCGGCAACATGAATGTCAGGTATATCACCGAGGATGTGCCAACGGGCCTGGTGCCCCTATCTTCGCTGGGACGCGTTGCCGGCGTGAAGACGCCGGTCATGGACGCGCTGATCGACCTGGCGTCGGCACTTCACGACAGGGACTACAGAGCCACCGGTCGAAATGAAACCACACTGGGCATTAGAGGGCTGACGCCGGCGGGTCTACAGAGGTTCGTCGACGAGACCGCGGTGTGGATCTGAGTGGCGCGGATCGCTCGCGACCGTAAGGGTGTGCCACCATGCGTTGTGCTGGACTGCGGTTGATATGCGGCAAGAAAGGCGGCGGCCGGGTGGCGACCAGGGCTGCTCGCTGGTTCGCCGCGACGGCTCTGGCTCTACTGCTGACACTGGTCTGCCCCCACGGGGCCAGCGCCGCTCCACCGGTTCCCGGGCGTACCGTCAAACTGGGTGCGAACAAGCACCTGCCACCGTACGAATTCCTCAACGAGTACGACATGTTCAAAGGCTTCAACGTGGACCTCATCAACGCCCTCGCCATAGAGACAAACCAGGACATCGAGGTGTACCCGATGTCCTGGGCGCTGGCACGGATATCCCTGAACAGAGGGTACGTGGACGGCTTGCAGGGGCTGGCGCGAACGCCTGCAGAAGCGAGCCTGTTCGACTTCACTGACCCGTACCTTACGGTCCAGGGCAGGATCGTCGTCCGGCGGGAATCGTCGAACATCGTCGACGTGGAGGATCTGAAGAGCCGGAGGGTGGCCGTAGAAAAGGACAGCGCCGCCCATGAGGCGCTGAGCAGGTATAACGCTATTGAACTCGTGCTATTGAACAGCCAGGTGGAAGCGGTAGAAGCGCTGCTCAGCGGCGAAGTAGACGCCGCCGTAGCGTATGACGTCGCGGCCCGGTACGTTGCGGAGAAATGGCGAAAGGCCGATGAAATCAAGATAACGGGTGAGCCGGTGTTCGATCTGCCGTATTGCATAGCCCTGGTGAAGGGGAACTCTCATCTCGTCGACTCCCTTAATCGCGGTCTCCGTTCGTTGAAAAGGAAGGGGATCTACGACCGGATATACGAAAAATGGTTTGGGCGCCCCGTGGACGTCAGCGGGTACTGGTCGCGGCGGTACCTGTACCCTGCCGTTTATGCGCTTGGGGCCCTTGCTCTGGTAGCCCTCGGTTCGCTCAGCTGGAACTACGTGCTGAACCGCGAAGTCAGGAACCGTACTCTCAAATTGAAAGAGATCAACACCCAGCTGGAGGAGCAGCGCAAGGCTGTCGCGGAAAGCGATGCTTTCAAGGAACAGATCCTCAACAGCGTGGGCAGCGGTATAGTCACCCTCGACAGAGCCGGGCGGATCGTGGCGATGAACGAGGCGGCCGCATGCTACCTCTTCCCGTTGAATGGAGGGAAGGCGCCCGATGGAGTTCCGGGATCCCGCTACGATGAGACCCCTCTGGCCACGTTCGTGGAACGCGCATCCATCGATGATTGTATGAATATTTCGCGCGCCATATCCGGGGTGGACAGGGAGATCACGCTGCCCGACGGGCGACGGTTGTTTTTCAGTATCAACGCCTATCCACTCGTCAATGTCGACGGAGAAGCGGACGGAGCGATCGTTGTCTTCACCGACGACACCGAGAGAAGACGACTCCAGGAACAGGTACACAGGCAGAACAAGCTGCAAGCCCTCGGCCAGATGCTGGCAGGGGCTGCGCATGAAATAAAGAACCCCTTGAGCTGCATCAAGAATTTCACGGACCTTCTTCCCAGGAAATTCGATGTGCCGTCATTCCGCGATGAATTCCTGCACCACGTCCCCGCAGAAGTGGCCAGGCTGGATCGCATTGTCTGTGACCTCCTCGATTTCGCGCGGCCCAGGGCGCCCGCACCGGAGATATTCCGCGTCCGGTCGCTGGTGGAATCGGTCCTGGCGTCGTGCCGCAAGGCGCTCGAACGGAGGGACGCGCGGGTCGACGTGACCGTGGGGGAGGAAACGGTGTTTGCAGACCTTGACCAGATGAAGCAGGTAATGATCAACGTGCTCCTCAACTCCGCGGAGTGGATCCGGGAGCGGGGGAGGGTTGTAATCACCTCCTGGGTGGAGGACGATGTCACCGTCATCAAGGTAACCGATGATGGAAGGGGAATACCGGAAGAAGCCCTGCGGGACGTGTTTAACCCGTTTTTTACGCTCCGGCAGGGGGGGACAGGCCTCGGCCTCACCCTAAGCCACCAGTACGTCAGCGACAACGGTGGCTCCATAGACATCGAGAGCATTCGCGGGAGTGGAACCAGCGTGGTGCTGCGACTACCATCCACCCCGGGACCGCAGGGAGGATCGACCGCATGAACCGGAGGAAAATCCTCATCCTCGACGATGAACCGGGCATCTGTTCTTCCTTGAAGTTCCATTTCGAAGACGAATACACCGTCTTCCAGACGCAGGACCCGGCGGAGTGCCTCGATATCCTGCGAGAGCATGAGATCGATGTGCTGCTCCTCGACCTCATGCTCGGTGATACGCACGGTCACCAGGTACTGCGGGAAGCCAGGCGTATGTTCCCCGACCTGATAGTGATAATCATGACCGCATACGGCACCATTCCATCCACAGTGGAGAGCATGAAGGCAGGGGCGTTTTCGTACCTGACGAAGCCCGTGGACCTGGATGAGCTGGGCGTTCTGGTGAAGAAGGGCCTCGAGTACGCCGACCTCCACAGGAGCATCAAATCCATCGGCGACGACCTGTATGCGAAATATGCGCAAATGGGGATCGTGGGAAGGAGCCGCGCCATGGAGCAGGTCATGGCGCTCATAGAGAAAGTCAGAGACATCGATAGCAGCATCCTCGTTACCGGTGAGAGCGGCACCGGAAAGGAGCTCGTGGCGCGCGCGATCCACTACGGGGGCAAAAGGCGCGGCGGCAGGTTCGAAGCGGTCAACTGCGCCGCAATACCCAGGGACCTCATCGAAAGCGAGTTGTTCGGGTACGAAAAAGGCGCCTTCACGGGCGCCGTCCAGAGTAAACCGGGGCGCTTCATGCTGGCGAACGGCGGCACGCTTTTTCTCGATGAGATAAGCGAGCTCGACCTCCTGGTCCAGTCGAAACTGCTCCGGGCACTCCAGGAAAAGGAGATTTCACCCCTGGGATCCACGAGTACACACCGCGTGGACGTCAGGATCATAGCCGCAACTAACAAGAAACTGGCAAGCCTGGTGAAGGCATCCCAGTTCAGGGACGACCTCTTTTACAGGCTGAATGTGATCAACATCGACCTGCCGCCATTGAGGGAGCGTTGTGACGACCTGCCCATTCTCGTGAGCCACTTTATCAGGAAGCAGGCCAGGCTTTTAGGGAAGCGCGTGACCGGAATCGAAGCCCAGGCCTACGCGATTCTGCAGGGGTATTCGTTCCCCGGGAACGTCAGGGAGCTCGAAAACATCATCGAGCGGGCTGTGGCCCTGGCGGAGAAGGATACAATCCGCGTGCAGGACCTCCCGGATCACCTGTACGAGTACGACCGGCTCAGGTTCGGCAACCATCTTCTCAGGGTGTCGCTCGGTGAGCCACTGCACGAGGTAGAGCGAAGGGTCATCATGGCGACGCTCGAGAGACTGAACGGCAGCAGGAAGGAAGCATGTCGCATGCTTGGTATCAGTGAGAGGGGACTGCGGAACAAGCTGGCGAGGTACAGAGTGATGCGAGCGCTCGACGCCAGTGGAAACCGCGTACACCGGGCCCTCGTGGGTTGCGAGCCGGACGGCGTCGCAGGAAACCGGGGTGGAACCCGTGCGCCGGGAAAATATGAATGATATGTCGTCCCGCGGGCGGCGGTTCGTGTCGGTGGTCATGCTCGTCGCGATCGCCACAGGCTACTCCGTGTTCGGGTCCGGGTGCGTACCGAATGACTGGCGCCCCGCCCGGAGCGCTGTCACCGGCGACGATGATACCCATGTCGATACGCCCGCAAGCCGCGTGCTGGTGTTCGCAACCGGCGAGATCTCTGGAGCGTACAACAGGGTGGGGAGCGTACTGGCGTCTCTCTGGTCCCGTAACGTGGAATCGCTCAGGGTCGTGACCCGGTCCACTGGTGGTTCCATGGCAAACCTCACCATGTTGTCGCGGGGCGAGGTCGATGTCGCGTTTGCCGCGTCCAATTCAGCCTACAGGGCGTTCGCGGGTCAGGCGCCGTTCAAGGAGCCGGTCCGGGGGCTCAGGGCAGTCGCCGCGCTGTACCCCGAGGTGTTTCAGTTCATAGCGAGGAAGGAATCCACGGCCAGGTCCATCTCCGACCTGAAAGGCCTTCGCGTGGCAGTGGGCAGCAGATCGGGCGGCACACACCTGACCTTCCTTGAATTATTGAAAGCCCACCACCTCGATCCGGAGGATATGCAGCTCGAGTATCTATCCTTCTCAGAAGCGGTGTTTGCGATGCAGGCAAACATGATAGACGTGGCCGTTGTTGGAGCCGGCATCCCCACGCCCGCAATCGAGGATATGGCTGCCATGTTCGACATTAAGCTCCTGGAGGTGGACCCTGACAGGACCCGCGGGTTCATCAAGACCCAGCCATACCTGACCCAGTACAGGATCCCCGCTGGAACGTACCGTGGAGTGGACCACGACATTCTTACGATAGCATCGCCGGCCCTGCTCGTCACGACGGACCGGCTCCCGGACGGGGTTGTCTACGCGCTGGCTGAATCCATGTTCGGAAACGTGGAGCTCCTGAGGAGCCAACCTCATTGCAAGAACATCCAGATTGAAGCGGCTACCAGGGGGCTATCGATTCCGCTTCACCCGGGGGCTGAGCGCTACTACCGTGGCGCGCTCGTGAATACCTCGACGACGATGAGGCCGTAGCTAACCGTAAACTGCGCCAGCGCGGTGAGTCTGTCGCAGCGCCACGTCCAGTCTCTTCACCCACTGGCCTGGCGGTACCTATCCCCGCCGGGTTGAAACCAAAGCCTAGCGGTGTCCAGTAGACCGGGGCAACTCCAGATCGCACATGACGAGACCAGCCGGCACCTTGGGATAGAAATAGGTAGTCTTGCGCGGGAATCGATAACCCTGGCAGGCTTTCCGGAAAACCTCATCCACCGAGACAGATGGCACGAGAAACGCGATCTCAGCCCGCCCAGAAAGGACCTCCTGCACCGCCGACGTGGCATCCCGCGTATACTCGACCACCGGGCTTCCTCCTGGCGCGCCCTCCACCCCGAGGACGCCGTCCACAACACGATCCACCAACTCCAGGACTCCGGCAGTGTCGCGATCGCTGGAAATGGCCCACGCGCGGTCCCTGCTCGCCGCTACCAGCGTTGTCTTCGAGCCACCCGATTCGGCCAGCGATTCCAGGAAAGCCGCCCCCTTGGCTGGCCATCGTTTGTCGCCAGCGGGAGCAGCCATAGGGGCAACCTCTCCCGCGCTACCGAAGACGCCGGACACAGCATCGATAAGCCGCTGGGCAGTCCCCGCAGAGCGCACCAGACGATGTGTGGGCAGAACCACCAGCCCGGGGTCGCCCGTGGAAACCAGCGCAGCAAGGACGGCCGCGCGGCCGTCACGGCCCGTCCTCTCCCATGCAAACCGCCCCACTGATTCATAGCGATGGTGGCCATCTGCAATCACGGCCCGCAGCGGGGCGAGGGCTGCCACCACGCTGTTAACCAGCGCCCGATCGTCCAGGCGCCAGACCCGCAACTCCTCGCCCCCGAGCTGCGCCACCAGGTCGGGGGATCGCCCACTCAACACGGCCTCCACCTGGGACGCCACCCGTCCACGAGGGTCCTCGTACAGCGCAAGGATGGGACTGAACTGCGCCCTGCAGGCACGCAAGAGGTGCAGGCGATCCTCCCTGGGGGCGGTCATAGTCTCCTCGTGCGGCATTACCCCTCCTCCAAGGCGACCCACCAGGGCCGTCCTCACAAGACGGCAGCCGCCATGCAGGAACGAGTGCCGGTACACGTACAGGGACGGCACTGGGTCACGCACGAGGATGCCCTCATGGCGCCACGATGACCACCTTGCGGCGGCTTCATTGTACCTCGCCGGAGGAGGGTCCGCCGGAGGAATGCACAATTCCAGGCGAACGCAGTTGTACGGGTGCTGCGCCTCCAGGCGCCGGGCGTCCTCTTCGCCAACCACGTCGTACGGCGGGGAGAGAACCGGACCGAGGTCCCCGCCCACCCGGTCAGGATTGAAATGAACCCCTTCAAATGGAAGCAACTCCGGCACGACAGCGCTCCCTCCTCAGCGTTCCAGGTACACAGGGCGGGCCGAGAGCACGCCCTTCACCTTGACCACGCGGGCCACGGCGTCAGGAGGTGCCGGCGAGTCCATGCCCAGCACCATGATTGCCTCTCCTCCCCTGGTCAACCTGGCCACCTGCATCCCGGAAATGTTCACCCCGGCTTCGCCAAGAATGGTGCCCACCTGGCCGATGATCCCGGGCTGGTCCACGTGCGGGCAGACGAGCATGAATTCGGCCAGCTGAGTGTCCACACGGTGCCCGTCTATTCGTATGAGGCGGGGATCCCCCAATGCCGAGAGGCTTCCCGCCACACTGCGCTCGCCTCTGCTCGTGACGGTCCCGATATCTATCGAACCCGGGTACCCGTCCCCCGCTTCGGTCCTGACCTCGCTAATCTTGATGCCGCGTTCGCGTGCCAGCAACGGTGCGTTGACAGCATTGACATGCTCCTGGAGGAGTGGGCGGAGAAGACCTTTCAGCACCGCGGACAGCAGGGGGCGGGTATCCATGTGGGAGACCTCGCCCGACCAGGTCACCCTGACTGAAGAAATCATCCCTTCTGACCATTGGGCTGCAAAAGAACCCAGGGCGCCGGCGAGGGGCAGGATAGGGGCCAACCGCTGCCCATCCTCGGGTGCTGGCGCGGGGATATTAACTGCTGCAGAAACAAGTTCTCCCCGAAGCACCGCCAGAACCGTCCGCGCCGTCTCCACCGCCACGCTCACCTGGGCTTCCCTGGTAGATGCACCCAGGTGGGGCGTGATTACCACGTTATCGAGGTCGAGGAGCGGGTGGCCGGCATGGGGCGGCTCCGAACACAGGACGTCAAGGGCCGCTCCGGCCAGCCTGCCATCCCTGAGGGCACGGGCCAGCGCATCCTCGTCAACCACCCCTCCGCGCGCGCAGTTTATGATGCAGGCACCCTTCTTCATTCGTGCAATGGCTTCGTCGCCGATAAGACCCTCCGTGTCATGCGTGAGGGGAACGTGTACACTCAGAAAATCGGCCGCCGGGAGGATCGCGGACAATTCGCCTGGAACGACCCCCATGCTCTCCATCCTCTCAGGAGAGACAGCAGGGTCATAGGCCATTACCTTCATCCCAAGGGCCAGGGCCCGCCTTGCCACTTCCGAGCCGACCCTGCCGAGACCGAGAAGACCCAGTGTCTTGCCCCGCAGTTCTGTGCCCATAAAGCGGTTGCGCTCCCACTTGCCCGATGTCACGTGCATGTGGGCCTGCGGTATCCTGCGGGCAAGGCACAGCATCAGCCCTATCGTATGCTCGGCCACCGCCACCGAGTTGCCACCGGCGGCGTTCACCACCACAACTCCCGCCCGGGTGGCTGCCTCCACGTCGATGTTGTCGACTCCGGCCCCCGCCCGCCCGATCACGCGCAGCCGCGGAGCCGCCGCAATCGCCCGTGCGCCGATGCGGGTGGAGCTTCTCACGAGGATGGCGTCATACCCCCCAAGGCGCTCGACAAGCTGGTCCTCCTTCTGGGGCCCGCATACATCCACCTCAGCCTCATGCCTGAGGATGCCGACCCCTTCCTCCGCTATTCCGTCCGTTACCATGATTCGCAATTGTGTCACCCCCCGGCGGTGAATACTTCTTCAGCAGCAGCTACAGCGCGGCCGCGTTCGACAGGACGCCCGAGATCCGCGCACGCCATCTCCAGGGCGGCCAGGGTAACGATCACTTCCTGCCAGCTGACATTGCCCACGTGTCCGACCCGGAAGATCCGCCCCGACAAGGGCCCTTGACCGCCCGCCAGGACCACCCCGTACTTCCGCCCGAGGGTCGACAGTAGTTTCTGCCCGTCGAGCCCCTCAGGCAGCACCACGGCGGTCACCGTGTTTGAGGCGCAGTCGTCGGAGGCCAGGGTCTGCATTCCCATGGCCCGTACCCCGGCGCGCACGGCCCTGGCCACGGTCGCGTGGCGGCGGAATACGTTCTCGAGGCCCTCGGTTTCCAGCATTCGCAGGGACTCGCGCATCGTGAAGAGTAGCGAGACTGCGGGGGTATACGGAGTCTGGGGGTCCGGCCGCTCGAGAAATTTGCGCGCCGCCTTGAAGTCCCAGTATACGCTCCGGGACACCGTCCGCTCCACCTTCCCCCAGGCCTTTTGGCTCAACGATATCGCGGCAAGGCCGGGCGGGGTCATGAGGCCTTTCTGGGAACCCACGACGACCGCATCGATTCCCCAGTCGTCCTGCCTGAGTTCGATAGCGCCCGTCGAGCTTATGGCATCGACCACGAAGAGAACGTCGTCCCTCGGAATGGCCTTTCTGATTGCCGCAAGGTCCATGGTGACACCCGTGGAGGTCTCGTTATGGGTGACCACGACTACTCCAATCGACGGATCCCGCTCCAGCGCCGCCCCCACTTCCGCCGGGTCGACCGCTGTCCCCCACTTCGATTCGATGACCTGCACATCAGCGCCGGTCACCCGCAGGATCTCGGCAAACCGCGCGCCGAACTCCCCGGCCACGGCCACCAGCACCTTCTCCCCGGGGGATACCAGGTTGACCGCCGCCGCCTCCATACCCCCGGTCCCGGCGGCTGGGAACAGCAGCACGGTACCAGCGGTCATCAAGACCCGCTTCAATCCCCCGGTTACTTCATGGAGAAGAGCGCCAAATTCCGGACCTCTGTGATTGATCATCGGCTGCGCTCCGGCTAACGCCGCGCCGACCGGCACGGGCGTAGGGCCGGGAATCATGAGACACTGTCGCTCCACCATCCATTCCTCCTCTCGTTTTGTACCCCATAAAGAGTAAAGAACCCCTCGTCCCCGGTAATCGGGGACGAGAGGCTCCTCTCGCGGTGCCACCCCGCTTGTCGCGCCGCTGTCTGGTTTACACCGCGGCCCGACCGCTCAACGGGCTGTAACGGATCCCACCGTCAGGCTTCCGGTTTAGCCGTGCCTGCCCTCCAGGCCGGAATTTCCCATGATGGGAGGCCGGCTCGCACCAACCGCCGGCTCTCTTGACCTCCCGATCAGGTACTCAACCCTTCATTGGGGTAACATATTTAGCGCTTAGTCTATCCGGTGGTCCGTGTGTTGTCAATAGGCTAGTTGAGGCGTGTTATCAGTTCTTCTCTGCGCCACAGCAGCGGTCGCGTGTACACCTGTGCCCTGCAGCAGCAGTCACGCCGGGAAGTGTGCTCCACAGCAGAGATCGCGCCGAAATCCCTGCTGTACAGCAGACATCAGTGGCAGCCATATCCCAAAACGCGCCGTGGTCAACGCAGGCTGACCTTTCTTTCTGCTTTGCTAGATATGTCGTCCAGCACCACAAACGTCCTGACCTCTTCGTTCCGGTATGACACCGACAGAATCGCAACCTCGACGCCAAAAAAGTCCCTTGCGTTCTCCTCGGTAACGATCGAGCCTGTTGGCCCCATGGTAAAGATCTCTTACGATAAAGTCGCGGTCAACGATGAGGCTCAGAGCCTTGTGCATGCGTACATCGTTAAACGGCGGCCTGGTGCCGTTCGTCATGATGTAATGGGTTATTGTTGAAGGAGCAGAGGAAAACGCAAACCGGCCCTCTCTTGACAATTCCCTCGTGTGTGCAGGCTGAATGGCCCCGAGGTCCATCACGCCCATGATTTCCCCGGCACGCAGTGCCGCCAGTCGTGTTTCTGGGTCCGGTATCACTTTGACCCGGATGCGTTTTGTCTTGCCTGGCTTGCCCCAGTAGCTGCCATTGGCTTCCAACAAGGCATACTGATCTCTCTTGTGCTCCACGAGTCTGAATGGACCAGTCCCCATCGGTAGGCCATTAAAATCGCCGTTCTCCTCAAAGCATTTGGGACTGAACATGGCGCTGTAGAAGCTGACCATCCTGTGAAGCAACGTAGGTTGGGGTTTATTGAAAACGAGCCTCACGGTGCTGCTATCAGCTTTTTCAACCTGCTTCAGTGCTGGGTACGCTTCTTCGATATTGAATGAGTAAAAGGAAGATGGTCGGGGGCTGATCCTCTGGTAACGTTTGAAGTTCGCAATCACGGCATCAGCGTCAAGAGCGACCCCGTCATGAAACCGTACGCCTTGCCGAATCTTGAATGTCCATTCCCTGCCGTCGCGCGACATTTCCCAGCTTTCAGCCAAACATCCCTTTGGTTCGCCCCGGCTATCGAGGTCAATAAGCGGCTCCCAGACATAGAGGATGGAGCTGCAGTAGTATGGGTCCTTCACCCCGGGAACCAGGTCTCGCGGGGCGGCAAGGACGACCTCTGCGGATACCGCCCGTCTGTTGCTCGAGCACCCAGTGACTGAAACTGCGAGTACAACGCCCAGCAAACACAGCAGAGACGAACGCAAGAACAGTCCAATCCGGTTGAGCATAAGAAGACCCCTTTTCGACGATAGTTGTTGTTCGATGTCGGGACACCGCGTCACACTTGACCATCCATCCCGCAACGGCTTCATGTCGTCCGACGTTCGAACATGGGAAGGCGCGCAAGGCCACGAGCCAAGACTGTCGAACACTACCCAACAGAAAACCCTCCGCTCCTACACGAAGCAGAGGGCTTAACCTGCCATTGCTGGCCGATCCACCCCCTATCCGGCGTAGGGGACGACCTCGATTGCCAGGCAACCGGTCTCCTGACTAAGGTTCATCGCTCTGGCGCCGCCTTCCCAGGTATTGCCCAGTGGCCTTATGGCGCCTTGCTTCCCCTCACAGTGGCGGGACCGTGTCAGACTTGCACTGACAGCTGCCCAGGTTGCACCGGATCCTGGTCTTGAAGGACCTGGGATTGACGTTGGATCAGATCGCGACGCTGCTCCGCCAGGAGCTGTCGGCCGAACAGATCCGGGGCATACTCCAGCTGAAGAAAGCAGAGGCTGAGCGCACTTGTCTGAGGAGCGGGCACGGCTGGCAAGGGTCGAGGCGATGCTGGCGCAAATCGAAAAAGAAGGGAAGATGCCCATGTACGAAGTAGTGCTGAAAAAGATTCCCGCCCAAAATGTGGCAAGCGTCCGTAGGATTTTGCCCAGAGCAGCTGCACTGTTGGCAGCATGTTTCAAAGGCATGCTATGTTCATGTCGCTTTATCTCTCGGATTACCTCGAGGAATAACCTCGTCTGTCGAGCCGCTTTCTCTTTTTCCAATTCGTCTGCGCAGGCAAAAACTGAACGTAGCCTTTAAGTCAGGGGATCGCTTTCAACCTGTGCATTTTGAAAGCATTCCACTATCCGTTCCGGAAAGCGGACATCGAGTTAGATGATTCCCGTTCACCTGTTCCATCAAAGGGAGCTGCTGAAACAATACTCCGTTACTTGATGAGACATGACCGATGCAGCTGACTGCTAGCAAGGAACTTTCCTTGAATCTGATTCACGGTATCCAGACACACCCGTCCGCTGACACAAATGTGCCGAACGCCCGCGAAAGTGCGGCTATCCGCTGTATGATGCGGGTGGCGTTCTCGCCGCTGGCCGCGACGGGCGAGCATCCATCGATCACCACGGGGATCACCTCCGCCCCCAACAGGCCGGTGCTCTCGTTTTCCGCACCATCCGTGCGCCTGGTCGCGGGCCCGCCCACGTTGAGACAGCCCACTTCGATCTTCAGCACGAAGGTCTCGCTGGTAGATGCGACGTCGATCACGCCCGCGCGAACGCCCCCCTGGTCAAAGACGAAATTGCCCAGGCTGTACGCTATCAGCGAGGTGCTGCCCGGCGGCCCCCCGTTAGGGTGGTAGACCTCGATGCCCTGCACCACGTGGGGGTGGTGCCCTAACACCACGTTCGCACCCCAGTCGCAAGCGAGGTGCGCGAGGTCCACCTGCGCAGGGCCTGGCACGCTGGAGAACTCCTTCCCCCAGTGGAACGAGACCACCACAACTCCGGCGGCCCGGCGGGCGGTCTCGATTTCGTCCCTGATTGTTTCCGGGTCGAAGAAACACACCCACGGGCGCTGAGGGTCGAACACGACCCCTTCCTGAGGAAAGAGGTTGTACGCTAGGAGGGCTACTGTGAGTTCCGGCTCCCCGGGCCCCAGGTCGAAACGGCGAATCTGCGGGAGTCTGGCCGCCGCAGGGGTATGTCCCGCACCCACGACGCGAAGGCCTGCCTGGAGCGCAGCGTCGATCGTATCGCCGAGGCCGCCCGGCCCCTGGTCAAGGGCATGGTTGTTCGCCAGGCACAGGTCGGTGATTCCAGTCTCTCTCAGAGAATGCAGCCACTCTGGCTCGGCCCTGAACACGAATCGCTTGGCCGCCGGGGCGGCCACGGTCGTAGCTGGACACTCGAGGTTGACCAGTCCGATGTCAGCGCCGCCGAACAGTTGCCTGGCACCGGAGAGCAGCGCCCGGAGTCCGTCCCTGCCGCCCGCCCCGCCGCCTGTGTCGCTTGCGCCGTTCGAGGCTCTCGCGCCGCTCCCCGCAATGGCTTTTCGCACTCCGCGATCGAGCAGGACGTCCCCCGCCGCCACGATGGTCACAGTTTCGCGCGCACTGCGCGCCGCGCGCAGATTACGCACCGCCCCCACATCACGGCCGACCACCGGCCGCGCGACGACAATCCCAATACCAACACCCAGCGTTACGATCGCGGCCATCATGCTGGTTCGCAGACCACGACCTGCCGGTGAACCCGAGCCCCGGGCCAACGCCCTTGTCAGCGCGCCGGTCAACAACCCGAGTTGTACGGCGTGGCCGGGACGGGCAGTTTCGCTTTTACCGGAGCCAGGAACGTCCCGGTCCATGGCGGGATGCCCGGCGCCTCCCCTTTGTCGAGCATGCTGCGCCATTCTTCGTCGGTGAGTCTCCGGTCGCTCACGAACTCGTGGTATGAGAAGACAGCACCCCTCGTCAGGTATAGCTTCCCTTCTATCGGAACGACCACGAATATCTCGTTCGCCCTGCCCACGCCCTCCTCAAGGCACGAAGACTGGGATGTGTGCACGTCGGCGATGACCGCCATGTCCTTGTCACCCTCGTCGGTCACCTCGAACCATCTCATGCGCATCGTCTCATCCTGGCCCTCGACCAGGGATGCCGTCAACTCCTCGAGGAAAGCACCATACATCCTGATCTGGGTGTACTCTTCCCTGGTCAGCGGCTGCCCCTCCAACTCCTTGATTGACATACGCTCCAGGAACCCGAGGAGCTGCTCGAAGGTCGATAGCCGCTGAGACATGGACTCGGTTAGTACGCCGCGCACCCCCAGCCCGTTCCAGGCCTTCGTCACCAGCCAGCGAAGCCTTGAGTAGAACTCGGGCTGCGGCTCGACATATCCCCTGATGAGAGGGGGCGGCTCATCCCCCCCGCACTCCGCGCCACTCTGCTTGCCATAAAGGATCGTGTCGTGCCTGAGCTCCGCCCACCCCGCGAGGGCTGTGTTGAGGCTCTTATCTTCCCACGCCGTGTTTCTCATGAATGAGGGATACCCGGTGTCCCGGGACTCGAGCAGGGGGCGAACCGCCCACAGCCATCCCCAGTAGAGGTCGGATTGCCAAGTGGATTCCGGCTCCCGCGCGAGGCGGGCGGTCTCCTTTTCCAGCAGGCCAGCGTAGTCCGGCCACTTGATAGGCTCCTTGTACATCTGGAACAGGATCGTCCTGGCCTCCGTGGACCCCATCGCCGCCATCACGTCGAGACCCTTCGGGAACGGGCGCTCCGGCCACTTCGACAGGTTCTGCAGCACTTCCGAATCGGCGATGTACCTCTGTCCCATGAACCTGAACTGCAGCCCCCCGGGGATTCCCGCAAGCTTCACCTTGATCCTCGAACCGGGCAGCTTCCGTGCCTCCTCAACCAGCGACTCGACGGCGCGCTTCTCGCTCACCGTGTCAGGGTCCAGGCCCTTGCCGGACGCCTTCTCCGCCGCACCCAAGAGGGCGACCGGGGTCAGGTCGTCGGCCTTGCCGGCGAAAAACGAGGTCGGCTCGTATACCCTGTTCCACAATTCCAGCAGGCGCGGGTCCACCCTCAGGGCCAGGCAGATCAGTGCGGCCACGCGAGCGAGCTCGAGATCGGGCTTGCCTTCGGCCGTCTCCAGCGCAACCGGCACGTTACCGTACCACATCATCCCGCGGAAATATGCCTTGAGGTCGTCACTCCGGGTGTAGTGGCCTCTGGCCTTACACTGGGAGTAGTCGACCATGTAGGGGAACAGGTTGGATTGCGCCCTGCCCTGGGCCTCGAGCGCGAGCGTCGTTTCCCTGGCAACCAGGGATTCCATCTCCGCCGGCAGCGAGAACTTGGGATTCCGCTGCATCCCCAGAAGGCGGGCGGCCGTTTCGAAGTAGGCCGCAGCCTTGAGCGCGGCCGCTTTCGCTTTGGGGGTCTTCGAGTCGTGATAAAACTCGAGCATCACGCCGTACATGCGGTCCGTGAGTTCCTTCACCGCCGGGTACAGCCTCCTGGCTTCCATGTTCCTCAGGGTCGAATCGTATATAACGTGGTAGACCTGGAGCACAGAGTCCACGGAAATGAAGCTGGGTATCAGCAGGTACTCGTTGTTTTCGTAGATGTAGAACAGCTGCTTCTCCATCGTCGGGCTCACGAAGAACCCGTTCTTCGCGAGGAGGGACTTCTGGTCCGCGGTGAATGACCCGAACTGCGCCAGGTTCTCCACGTTCGACAGGTCAGACTTTACAGTGTAGGGTGCAACGACCGGCTTCACCGCGGGTGCAGGCCACGCGGGCACCTTCTTGGGGAATTGCACGTCGCCGGTCTCCACGGGTTCACCCGGTTGCCCGGGTTCGGCCGGAGCCTGCTCCTGGGGCTCCTGCCCGGCTGGCTTGCCGGGAGCCCCAGCCTGGGGCCGCGTACACCCGGCAGCCACCCCGCCGAGAATCGCCAAAACCACCGTGATCGCCATTATCCGCGCAATCACTCGCGACCCTGCTCCCATCACGGAACCCTCCCTGCCAGCCCATCGCCGGGCTGTCCTTCGGTACCGTCCACTGCCTCGAACCCAAATCCACTCCACTTGTATGCCCTGGTCGAGAACGCCCCCGATCGCTCGAGCTCCACAGCCACCAGCTCGAGACCGCCGTCACCGTCGGCGTCCTCCACGCCAAAATCCACAAACGGCCTGGACAGCCGCGATCCCAGCCACCGCGGGACCGGCCCCTGCTCCGACCAGGCGTACACGAACAACCGCCTGTCAAAGACCGGGTCCAGGCGGGTCGTCTTCCAGACGCCCACCAGAATCTCGGATCGCCCATCGCCGTCCACGTCGCCAGAGGCCACTTTCCAGGGGTTGAGGCCCCGCAGGCCGGTCCACGACTTGCGGTCGACAAGGAAAACCGTCATCTGCCTGCCGAATTGCTCCAGGGGATTACCGGTCACCATGAGCAGTTCGCGCACGCCATCACCGTCGACATCGCCCAGGCAGGCCGACCTGGGGAAGGTCCCGGTTGCCACGGCCACGACCGCGACGGCAGCCAACAGCACGGCAAGGGTCCCTGCAACGCGGGCCGTAATCGGGGAACGGGAGATCGGGAAACGGGAGATCCGTCCTAGCATGTGCACAAGCCGCCTGTCCAGCATCCAGCCATTCGCCCCCCAAAAGCGCCGCGGAACACCTGGAGCGATCCATTGGCGCAAGACCCTACCGTCTCCTATGACGGTCGGGTTTCCCGCGTGGTTCCTCGCGGGACGACGCTGCGCGGCGATTCGCCCCAGGCAATTCACGGGGCTCCTCCCGGGGCGGAACGCCACCCGGGAAAAAATACGATCACGTGGACTGCAAATGATCACGCTTACCGCCCACATGATCGTGTTTGGTAGCCCTGAGCGCGAGTTCTCTCACGTGCGCCAGTAGACTCCGTCGGCGCGGTCCATGAGGCCGGCGTCGATCATGTACCTCCGCAGTGTGGCGTAGTCCGGATGGTACTGCTTGATGATCTCGTTCAGTTCCTTCTCGGGATACTTCCGGTTGCGGTCGAATTTCTCGACCAGCCAGTTCAGTATGACCTGTCGCTTCTTCGGGCTGGCCGGCAGCTCCTTGATCTTTCCGTCAGGGACGAAGACTCGCATCACTTTTCGCTCGTAAGCATCCCCGCTCTCATCCGCGGCGATGGCCACCGCCTTGTCGCCCTCGAGGAACCGCCTGGTGAGGGCGCGGAGAGATTCCATGTCGAGCCTGTAATAGTGCACGTTGCCTTCGCGCCTCATGCTCACGAGGCTCAGGCTCTTCAACTTGTTGAGGTGGTGCGAGACAGTCGGCGCCTGCAGGTCGAGTGCTATGGCTATCTCGTCGACGCTGCACTCGCGGTTGGCCAACACGCCCACAATGCGGAGGCGGCTTTCATCTGCCAGCGCCTTGAAGAACCTGAGCAACGCCTCAAAGTTCTCTCCATCCATTTGGCTATCATCTCCGTGCTGGTTGCCGACTCCCTTCACAGCCGCGACCGTATCGGGGGCGGCGACTGTCGTCCCAGGGGCCTGGGAACATCTCCGTAGATATGCGTCTAATTAGAAGTATATCGAAGCACCTGGCCCGCGTCAAGCGTTTCGGCAAACGCCCTGCTCAGAGGGGGTGTATAGGGAAATCATCTCCGGCGCCACTCGAGCGATCCTGTTCACCCTTCATCGAGAGAGCCATATCGCACCGGTTTCGCACCGATCCACTAGACAATGGGAATTCCCTTGACTCGTCCGATCCCGTAACCCATTGACGCTCTAGAAAAGATTTGGCTCCTCGAGCAGGATTCGAACCTGCAACCCTCCGGTTAACAGCCGGATGCTCTACCGTTGAGCTATCGAGGAGCGCAATCAGCGATACTTATTATACTCGACGGCCTGACCAGAGTCAATCCAGGTCAACATTAACGGCCGGCGCTGGTAGAACGCTGTTTCGGCTCCCACCGCACCCATCCTTTGAGCGTCAGGACCGCACGCCCGGGGCCGAGATCGTTGGTGACCTGCCTCTCAGACCCGGCCACACGGAGCACCACTCCGGAACGTACACCGCCTGACACGTGTATCGCGCAGTTCTCGGCGGCGGCCATGCCGGCAACGGCGCTGCCGGTGAGCGATCTCATGCGCCCCCGCAGGCCCGCCGCTTCGAGAGCGGCGCGCGCCGTCTCGGCCATCGCCAGCAAGTCTTCGTAGAGCACGGAACGCTCACCGGCGCTCAGGGCCGTTTTCGTACCCAGTTCGGTCCCGGCCCGCCCCACGTGCACGTCGCCCGCAGAAACGACCGCTCCCCCGCACACCCACGCATTCTCGGCATGCACACCGCGGCACGCTTCGATTCTCGACCGCAACGTACGTTCACCGATGAACACCCGGCCCACGGCCTGGACCGTTGATATCTCCACGAACCTTGCCCGGAGGTCGCCACCCGCAAGGATGCCGCGTCCCGTGCACCCGGTTATGCCGCCGCCCACCACGACGTCGCCGCCGGCGCTCACCTCGGAGCACTCGATCCGTCCGGCGACCACGTCCCACGCGGCCATGACGCAGGAACGCGGCCCTATCGCCCCGCTTACCACCACCGTCCCGGGGAACTGCAGCGTCCGCCCCTCCTCGATCGATTCAGCCCTCAACACGGGCACCAGTGCCAGGAACGACCCACCTACGAGCCAGGCCTGGCCGTCGATGGATGCGACTATGTCAGCACCGTCAGGGGAATCCTCGACGTTGGGTCCCCGCTCGACGGTGACACTCGATCCGTGCCTGGCCTTCAGCCGGACTCCGGTTACGTCGATCCCATCCACGCCCTGCGTGGGCGGTTCCACCCTGACGAGCGCCTGGCCCTTCGAGACCCATCCCTTTACCACAGCTGGCTCAGCTACGGCGCCTGTTCCATCGCCCGCTCCGGTGCCCGCCCCAGAGCACGCGTCCGCGTCGAAAAGGCGAATGGCCCGGCCATCCCGCCCATTCCTCGCAGGAGTGGCCCAGGCCACAACGGCCTCCTTCCCCGGCCACGGAGACTCCACGAGCTCCGCCACGGCCTCTTCGGCGATGCCGTGAACCACGCCCGCCGTGTGGACCTCGGCGCACACCACCACGAGGTCAGGAAACGCGCCGGCCCCCGGGCCGTCGGCCCACGGCCATATCCGGGCGGAGGCGTCCATCCTGTTCGGGGACAGCGTCGTCAGCACGCGGTTAACCTGCCCCAGTACGTGCAGGGAGGCCAGGGCGAACAAGGCGCCCGCGGAGCGCTGTGTGCACTTCAACACGCGCGCTACCTCCGTTATGGTGAGCCCCTCGAAATGGTACAGCGTGAGGGCCAGCCGTTCGTTCCCTGGAAGCCTCGCGATCGCCCCCGCCAGCGCGCCTGTGACCACCTGCCAACGCTTCGCCACTTCCGTCTCATCGTTCTCACCGAAAGCGCCCCCGCCTCCGGTCGTTTCGCACATCAGGCTCCCGCAGGTGTGAATGAGGACGGCGAGGCTGACTCCCGAAAGGAGGCCCTCCTGCTCTTCGCGGGACAGGCAGGGCCGTCCCAGGACAACGTCGGCGGGAGGCAACACGCCACCCTCCCTGAATCCTACCGTGCAGTTGTGCAGCAGAGGGGAAATAACCCTGTGTACGGCCGCGTCGGACCCCATCGAGCGGCGGAGACCGTCCAGCACGGCTGTGCGGGTCCTCGAAAGGAGGTGTGTGTCGTACTTGACGTCGCCTGCAGGCGGCGCCTCGTCCAGCAGGTTCTGGAGTTCAGCCGCCGCGTAGTCGGTAAGCAGTTCCATGGGCACGCCCGGAGGAAGGTCAAGGGCCAACCGTTCCACGGCCCACTTGAGGAGTTCGGCGCTTTCAATAATGAGGCGCGACCTGACCGCCTGGTCGCGAGTAACAAGGTATTCGCACCACAACCTGTGCCGCCTTGCGGATCGTTCCTCCACGGCTAACACCCCGGGCACGGGCTGCCGGCGGGGTCCGGCCGGCGGGTTCCCCCCGCCATCCCACCGTCAGACCACGATTTCCGAATAATTTCTATGCGATCCGCCTTTATCCTTCGACACTACCGGTGTTTGTTCGACAAGAGGCCGGGCGGGCTATTCGGCCCGTCCGGCCTCTTCAACGTTTAGCCGTCTCCGCGCGTCCCGCGCGGGATCGATCTTACTCCAGGAAGTCTTTCAGCTTCTTGCTCCTCGAAGGATGGCGCAGCTTGCGCAGCGCCTTCGCTTCGATCTGCCTGATACGCTCCCTCGTCACCCCGAACACCTGGCCGACCTCTTCGAGCGTCCGCGCCCTGCCGTCGTCCAGCCCGAACCTCAGGCGCAGCACTCGCTGCTCCCTCTCGGTGAGCGTGTCCAGGACCTCCTCAAGCTGCTCCTTCAGCAGCTGGAACGAGGCGGCGTCGGCCGGCGCGGGGACGTCGGCGTCCTCGATGAAGTCCCCGAGGTGGCTGTCTTCCTCCTCACCTATAGGAGTCTCCAGCGAGACCGGCTCCTGCGCTATCTTCATGATCTCGCGCACCCGCTCGACGGGGATACCCATCTCGTCCGCTATCTCCTCGGCGAGCGGCTCACGCCCGAGCTCCTGCAATAGCTGGCGCGACACGCGGATCAGCTTGTTTATCGTCTCGACCATGTGTACCGGGATCCTGATGGTGCGAGCCTGGTCGGCGATGGCGCGGGTTATCGCCTGCCTGATCCACCAGGTGGCGTACGTACTGAACTTGTAGCCCTTCCGGTAGTCGAACTTCTCGACAGCCTTGATGAGGCCCAGGTTCCCTTCCTGTATGAGATCGAGGAACAACATCCCGCGACCGACGTATTTCTTGGCGATACTGACGACTAGCCTGAGGTTGGCCTCGATGAGCTTCCTCTTGGCCTCTTCGTCGCCCGCCTCCATGCGCCTCGCCAGGTCGATCTCGTCCCCGGCGGTAAGCAATGGCACACGCCCGATTTCCTTCAGGTACATCCTGACGGGGTCGTCGATCGCGATCCCCTCAGGGACCTGGATGTCCGCCTCGGGTTCCACGTCTCCCGCGGTTACATGAGCGTCGCCGGGCTCGAGCGGCTCGAGTACCTTGCCGCCGTCCAGGACCTCGATCCCCAGGTCGGACAGCGCTTCGTATACCTCGTCTATCTGCTCCGGAGTGAGGTCCACTCCCTGCAACGAGTCCATTACCTCGGCGTAAGTGAGCACGCCCCGCTCCTTGCCGAGCTTGATCAGGTCCTGGACCCCTTCGATTGTGATCTCCCTTTTGCTCAACTACTTTACCTCCGCGATCCGCGGGCTACGGTCAGGCTGAACCTTTAACCTCGCTTAATAGCGACTGCATCTCTCTCATAAGGCTGATGCGCTGTTCGGAGTTACCCGCATCGCAACGTGCGATTAATTCGGTGAGAGCCGCGAGTCTCCTCTTCTTGAGAAAGAAAACACAGTCACGGAATATTCTCTCGTCAAAAACGGCGTCTCCGGAGACCGCCAGCGACGCGGCGGCGCTCACGAGGTCCTCATCGTCCAGCCGGTTAATCAGGAGACCGAGGTCCACCGCCCCGCCCTCCGCAATAAGGGCCAGAGCGTGCCTCGCCAGTCTCCCGAATCGCGACCCCGTGAAGCACTCCTGGCTGATCTGCCGAAGCCTGTCGTCCGGGATGCCCGCGAGCATCATCCTGACGAGGTTCTCCTCGGCCTTTTGGACCGCCGGTGTCGAACCATCCTGAACCAGATTTTCTACAGATTTCTTACCGTCTATAGTATGGAGTCCGAGAGCGTTTTTATGCCGTACTACCTCTTCCTGGCTCGTTCTTGCTCGTTTTCTCACCACTGCCCAAACGGACTCGCTCGAGACCCTCAATTCCTCCGATATCCTGGACACGTACGCGGCCTGTTCGACCTCGTTTGATATGCTCCAGAGGAACGGCGCTATCTTTTCGACGACCGCGCCTTTCGCGACCGGATCCGCCGCGCCGTGTTCCTCGACTGCCTTCCTGAATATGTAATCGACGACGGGGAGCGCGGCGTCAACCACCTGGAGGAACTTCTCTCCACCCGCTGCGCGAACGAACTCGTCCGGGTCCTTGCCCTCGGGGACCTGCGCCACCCTCACGCGGCAGCCCGCACCCTTCAGGAGCTCGAGGCTCCTCAGTGTGGCGGCGGTTCCCGCCGAGTCGCTGTCGAAACTCACCACGACCTCGCAGCCGAGGGGCACAATCGCCTGGATCTGCTCCTGCGTTAGCGCCGTGCCGCACGACGCCACCACGTTGTCGATACCCGCCCCGTGGCAGGCGATGGCGTCCATGTATCCCTCGACCACGATCGCCTGGTTCTTGCGCCTTACGGCGTCTTTCGCAAGGTACAGCGCGTACCACACGCGGCCCTTGACGTACACGTCGGTCTCGGGGGAGTTCACGTACTTCGGCGCCGGTTGCGCCGGCCCTGACCCCGCCTGCACGCCGCCGGTCCCGCCGCCGGTCTCCAGAAGCCTGCCGCCGAACCCGAGCACGCGGCCCCTGTGGTCCGAAACCGGGTACATGACCCTGTTGCGAAAACGGCTGTAGTACCCGGTGCCCTGCTCGCGGGGTGAAACCAGGCCCGCCGCCAGCAGGTCTTCGACGGCTATCCCCTCCGCGCGCGCGGCCGCGATCAGCGCGTCCCAGGATTCGGTGGCGTACCCCAGCCTGAACTTCCGCGCCAGTTCCCGCGATACCCCGCGCCGCTCGAGATACTCCCTGGCCTCGCGGCCCGCGTCCGAGCCGAGCACGCGCTCGTAGTACGCGGTCGCCCACTCGAGCGCCCTGAGGATCGCTTCCCGCCTGCTCCGTTTCCTGGACTCCTCGGCGCTCTCCCTCGGGTCGGGGATCCTTATCCCCGCCCTCTCGGCGAGATCCTTCACCGCTTCGGGAAACGAGACGTTCTCCCTCTTCATGAGGAACGCGAACACGTCGCCGCCGGCCTGGCACCCAAAACAGTGGAATACCTGTCTCTCCGGCGATACGGCGAACGAAGGCGTCTTCTCTATGTGAAAGGGGCAGAGCCCCATGTAGTACTTGCCCGTTTTCCGCAGGTTGACGTACCTCGAGATAACCTCGACGATATCGGTGTGGGCCCGAACGTCCTCTATAAGCAGCTGGTCAAATCCGCCCCTCACACACGTCACCCTCACTTGGACTCAAAAAGCCCCATCCCTTTCGGAAGGATGAGGCTTACCGGTCACTACCAGTCTAAGGGAGTACCTCTTCCCCCCTTTTCGCTTGTACCAGCAATGGCCTTATTCGGCAGACCGGCCCTATTTCCTTCTCATATTTCCAGCGGCCACGGCTCGGGCAGGAAGAACTTGCGGTACTGCGCGACCGCGAACCGGTCGGTCATACCCGCGATGTAGTCGCAAACGGCCCGCTCGGGCACCTCGCCCGCGGGCGGCCCCTGCCCCTCGTAAAGGTCGGATGGGTGTTCGAGGTAGTACCCGTAGAGCTGCTCGACGAGATTCCTCGCTTTGGCCTCCTCTTTCTTGGCCTTCGAGCCTACGTACACCCTCTCGAACAGGAAATCGCGGAGTCCGTTTACGGCGGCCGCGATCGCGTCGCTCATCCTTATCTCCGGACGGCCGTCGCTCGAGACGATAACATCGTACACCATGGAGTGAATCCGGGCCGAATGGCGGCGGCCTACCTGGTCGAGGAGCCCCTCGGGGAAATCCGATTCGTCGAGCACCCCGCCGCGCATGGCGTCGTCTATGTCGTGGTTTATGTACGCTATGCGGTCGGAGGCGTGCACGACCTGGCCCTCGAGGGTCGATGGCTTGAGGCCGCCGCAGTGGTTCAGTATCCCGTCCCTGACCTCCCAGGTCAGGTTGAGGCCGTCGCCCCTTTCGAGGACGTCAACCACCCTCAGGCTCTGCTCGTTGTGGCGAAATCCGCCGGGATGTATGGAGTCCAACACCTCCTCGCCGGCATGGCCGAAAGGGGTGTGGCCGAGGTCGTGCCCGAGCGCGATCGCCTCCGCGAGATCCTCGTTCAGGCGCAGCGCCCGCGCAATGGTGCGCGCGATCTGGGCAACCTCCAGCGTGTGCGTGAGCCTCGTCCGGAAATGATCGCCCTCGGGGATGATGAACACCTGCGTCTTGTGCTTGAGCCGGCGGAACGCCTTGGAGTGGATTATCCGGTCGCGGTCACGCTGGAAGCAGGTCCGGACAGGACACGGCTCCTCGGGCCGCGCCCTGCCGCGCGATTGTGAGCTCTTGCAGGCATACGAGGACAGCCGCTCGTTTTCGAAAGCCTCGGCCCTCTTCCTGAACTCCACGGGCATCCCTCCCCTTAGGCCCGGCGCGGACGTCCCCCCGGCAGGCGGTCGCTCGCCGCCCGGCGCGGCCGGCCGGCACTAGGCAGTCTTGTTCCTTATCGCGGCCTGCGCGGCAGCGAGCCTCGCCACCGGCACCCTGAACGGCGAGCAACTCACGTAGTCCAGGCACGCGATGTGGCAGAACTCGATCGAGCGCGGCTCGCCGCCGTGCTCACCGCAAATCCCGATGTGCAACTCCGGCCTGGTGGACCTGCCGAGTCTCACGGCCGTCTCCACGAGATTCCCTACCCCGTCCCGGTCCAGAACGGCGAACGGATTGTCGGGAAGGATCTTCTTCTGTACGTAGGTGTGGAGGAACTTGGCTTCGGCGTCGTCCCTGCTGAAGCCGAACGTCATCTGGGTGAGGTCGTTGGTCCCGAACGAGAAGAACTCGGCGTATTCCGCAATACGATCGGCGGTGAGCGCCGCACGAGGCACCTCGATCATCGTGCCCACAATGCACGGGATGTCGACGCTGGTAGCGGCCCTCACCTCGGCTGCCACCTTCTCGACGAGCTCCTTCATGAGGCGGAGTTCTTCGTAATGACCGACCAGCGGGATCATGACCTCCGGCATGGCGTCGGTGATCCCTTCGCGATAAAGCTCGGCGGTCGCCTCGAATATCGCACGCGCCTGCATTTCATATATCTCCGGATACACTACGCCGAGACGGCAGCCCCTGAAACCGAGCATGGGGTTGGTTTCGGCGAGGGCACGCGCCTTCCGGAGGATCTCCTCTTTGCGCTCGACTTCCTCGCCCGCCAGGCCGCGGCTCTTGGCCTCTGCGATCTGCACCACCAGTTCTTCGACGTTCGGGAGGAACTCGTGGAGCGGTGGGTCGAGCAGCCTTATCGTGACGGGGAGCCCCCTCATCGCCTTCAGGATCGCCTTGAAATCGCCCTGCTGGATCGGGAGGAGCCTGTCGAGCGCGCGGCGGCGTTCCTCCTCGGTCTGCGCCAGGATCACCTCCTGCACGATCGGGAGACGGTCCGCCTGCATGAACATGTGCTCGGTGCGGCACAGGCCGATACCCTGCGCCCCGAATTCGCGCGCTTTCCGGGCGTCCTCGGGGGTATCCGCATTCGCCTGCACGCCGAGACGCCTTACCTCGTCCGCCCACGCGAGGAGGTTCTTGAACTCTGCGCTGAGTTCGGGGTCAACCACCTTCACTGCGCCGAGGATGACCTGCCCCGTTGCGCCGTCTATGGAGATGATATCGCCCTCGTTCACGACCCTGTCGCCGGCCGCGAACAGCCGGCGGTCGAGGTCGATCTTAATCGCGTCACACCCGACGATACACGGTTTGCCCATGCCGCGCGCAACAATAGCCGCGTGGCAGGTCATTCCGCCGCGGCTCGTGAGTATCCCCTGCGAGTAGACGACGCCGGGCATGTCGTCCGGCGTGGTCTCCGGCCTGACGAGGATGATCTTTTCACCGTCCTGGCCGAGCGCCTCCGCGCGGTCGGCGTCGAACACCACCCTGCCGGTTGCAGCTCCCGGGGATGCGGGGAGCCCGACCGCGATAACGTCCAGCTTCGTCTTTGGGTCGATCCCGCGGTGCAGCATCCTCACGACCTGCTCGGGTTCGACGCGCAGCAGCGCTTCTTGTTTATTGATCTTGCCCTCGCCTACCATGTCGACGGCCACGCGCACCGCGGCCGAGGCGGTCCTTTTCGCCGAGCGGGTCTGAAGCATGAACAGCCGGCCTTTCTCGACGGTGAATTCGATGTCCTGCATGTCGCGGTAGTGAGACTCCAACATCGTACAGATGCGCTGCAGTTCGGCATACGTAGCGGGCATTTGCACGGCCAATTCCGCGATCGGTCTGGGTGTGCGGATGCCCGCCACGACGTCCTCGCCCTGTGCGTTGGTGAGGTATTCTCCGTACAGCTCGGGGACGCCCGAGGACGGGTTCCTCGTAAACAGGACCCCGGTGGCCGAGTCGTCGCCCATGTTGCCGAACACCATCGACTGGACGGTGACCGCCGTCCCGAGGTCGTCGGGTATCTTGTTGATGCGGCGGTACACGATTGCCCGCTGGTTATTCCACGACTCGAACACCGCGCGTATCGCCATCCTGAGCTGCAAGCGCGGGTCCCGGGGGAACTCCATGTTGGACAGTTCCAGCACGAGGCGCTTATAGTCGTCTATCACTCCGGCGAGCGCCGCCGCGGTGAGGTCCTGGTCGTGCACGGCCCCCGCGAGTTCCTTATGATTGTGGAGGACGCGTTCGAACTGGCTATGGTCCAGCTTGAGAACCACGTTTCCGAACATCTGGATGAACCGCCGGTAGCAGTCCAGGGCGAAGCGCCTGTCGCCTGTCTGTCTCGCCAGCGCCTCCGTAGTCCGTTCGTTCAGGCCAAGGTTGAGCACCGTATCCATCATCCCCGGCATCGATATCGCCGCCCCCGAACGCACCGAAACGAGCAGCGGGCTACGGTCGTCGCCGAGCGCCTTGCCGGTTTCCTGCTCGAGCGCCGAGAGCGCGGCGGCGACCTGTTCCTCGAGTCCGTCAGGGAGCTTCCCGCCCGAGCGGTAGTACTCGACGCACGCCTCGGTGGATATAGTAAACCCCGGTGGCACCGGAAGCCCCAGCCCCCGCATCTCGGCCAGGTTCGCGCCCTTCCCGCCCAGGAGGGCAACCATCCCCTTGTTACCCTCCTGGAAACAGTACACGTACCTCTTAGACATGGGCCCCACCCCTCGTAACGTACTCGATGACGTTGTTGGCGGTTTCCTCCACGGCCTTGTTGGAAACGTCGACCACTGGGCACTCGAGCGT
The DNA here is from genome assembly GCA_013178305.1 of Bacillota bacterium. Taxonomy (NCBI): domain Bacteria; kingdom Bacillati; phylum Bacillota; species Bacillota bacterium. Next base: position 433,060 of record JABLXB010000002.1, read on the forward strand.
CTTGAAAACCTCGTTGGCGTAAGCGATCTCCCTGCTTATCCGTTCGAGGTCGGCGTAGTCGGCTTCAGATGGGAGTCCCATAGCCCTCAGGCGCTCTACCCGGATGCGCCGGAGCTGCTGCTCGTTGATTGTCAGCCCGACGATCTTCCACTTGGGTACGAGGAACAACTCCTCCGGCAGCTTGACTTCGGGGACCAGTGGGATGTTCGCAACCTTCCACTTGCGATTGGCAAGGTACAGGCTGACGGGTGTCTTGGATGTGCGGGAAACACCAACGATGACCACGTCGGCGTTGAGGAAGCCCCGTGGGTCTTTCCCGTCGTCGTACTTCACGGCGAACTCGACCGCTTCAACCCGTTTGAAATAGTCCTCGTCGAGCTTCCTCACGAGGCCGGGCTTCATCTTGGGCCGGAGGTCGGTGGTTTCCCCGAGCGCCTCCAGCACGGGCCCCATGATGTCCACAGCGGGAATGCCGTAGCGCTCGGCCTCCTTCCTCACGGCCTCGCGCAGTTCGGGGACGATGAGCGTATAGACTATGACGCTCTTGCCCGACTTTGCCTGGGCGATGATGTCGTGGATTAGCGCCGCGTTTTCGACGTGAGGAATGCGCACGATGTCAAAGGCTTTCGAGTTGAACTGGGACGCTGCCGCCCGTGCGACGAGCTCCGCTGTCTCACCGACCGAGTCCGAAACGACGAAGATCGTTGGAAGAGCCTCCGCGGCGTCGATGTCGAGTCATCCCCCTCCGGCACGTCATCCGGGGAATTGCCCCCGAGAGGATTATATACTCCCCCGGGCGATCACTTCCTCCCACGAACGGCTACAGCCCGCCACCCTGGATGAGGTCGAGAAGATCGGCCAGCGAGCCCTCATAATCCGCGACGTACTGGACGCTGTTGCGGTTCCTGACGGCGGTGTTCACGAGGAATGTCTTCATGCCGGCGCCGGCGGCGACCAGGTCCTCATCCACGTCGTTCCCCACCATCAGGCACTCGTGTGGCTCGCAACCTATGATGGAGCAGATCTCGCGGTAATACTCGGGGCGAGGCTTGCAGAAGTGCATGTGCTCGTATGTTGTGATGAGGTCGAACAGGTCCGGCGATATCCCGGCCCATTCGAGCCTCTCAACGATCGCAGCGCGCGGGTATAGGGGGTTCGTTGCCAGTACGGTGCGCATGCCCGCGTCCACGGCCGCCTGCACCACGCGGGCGGCGAGAGGGTCGGGGTTCGAGTGCCGGCGCAACCTGGGGAAGTCGGCGGCGTAGAACTCCTGGAAGACCGGCATCCAATCCTCCGCGGTCACGCCGAATTTCGGGAAAAAGTCCTCGCAGAAAACCTCCATGTTCGTCTGCTCGCGTCGGTGTTGTCGACCATCGCGGCCACCGACGCCATCAGTTCCTTGACGAATCTCTGCGGGGCGCATGCGTGAGCGAACCTCGGGGCGAGGAGCGATAAGTAGTCGTTCATGAACGCCTCGAACTCTATACGAATCAAGGTGTCATCCAGGTCAAACAGGATCGCTCGTATGGCCGGACTCAGCGGCACGCCCAAAACACCTCGCACCCGCGCCGTGCGCGTTCGCGCGGCGCTACGATACGACCACCCTCGACAGGTCGGCCGCTCTCCCGAACAGCCCCGTGATGTTGGACAACAGGGCCAGGCGGTTCCGCCTCACCGCGGGGTCCTCGGCCATTACAAGTACCTGGTCGAGAAACCGGTCAACGGGCTCCCTGAGGCCGGCCATGTGTTTGAAGAAACTGGCGTAATCCTCGGACCGGAGCATCTGCTCGGCCGAGCCCTTCGTGGAGAGGAAGCTATCATACAGCGCCTTCTCCTCGGGCTGGGCGAAAAGCCGCACGTCCACCTCGGCCGGAGCCACCTCACGCGCGAGGTTCGCCACCCGCTTAAACCCTACCATCATGCGTGCGAACTCCTCCTCCTGGAGGAACGCCTGCAAGGCCCTGGCCCTCGCAACGGTTGAGGGGACGTCGTCGAACCCCGCCTCGAGCACCGCGTCGAGTACGTCGTACCTTATCCCATCGTCCTCCAGGAACGCCCTGACGCGCCCCTTGAGGAACTCCAGCACTCGAGACTGTTCCTGGAGCACGCGGTCCTCGCCGGCGCCCATGGACGGCGCCAACAGATCGAGGGCTGATCTAACCATCAGGCTCAGGGGCGCGCGCACGCCTCCACCCACGCCGCTCGCGCCCGCCGCCAGGATCGAAACGATACCGGCGCCCTGCCTGCGCAGGGCGTACGGGTCCTGCGACCCTGTCGGGGTTATCCCCGCCAGGAAGCAACCGCAGATGGTGTCCACCTTATCGGCGAGTGACAGCACCGCGCCCGTCCTCGTCGCAGGGAGATCCCCCCCGGCGTGCCTGGGTAGGTACTGCTCGGCCAGAGCCGCGCACACCTCTTCGTCTTCTCCCTGCCTCCGGCCGTACTCGCGTCCCATCGTCCCCTGCAGCTCGGGGAACTCGCGCACCATGTTCGTGGTCAGGTCGGTCTTCGAGAGCACCGCCGCGCGGTCGACGAGTTCCAGCGCGGCGCCGCTTATTCCCGCAGCCGCCGCGATCTTGCGCGCAGCCTGCCTTACTCGCTCCGTCTTATCGAAGTACGTGCCCATTTTCTCCTGGAACAGAACCCGCTTGAGCAGGTCGACGCGCTCCCCAAGCGGTGTTTTCTGGTCCTCCGCGAAAAAGAACGCGGCGTCGGCCAGTCTGGCGCGGATGACCCTTTCGTTGCCGGTACGCACGATGTCGAGCCCTTCGGATCCGCCGTTCCTCACGGCGATGAAGCAGTTCTTGAGCTTCCGCCCGGAGCACGGCACGCCCGCCGCCCCACCACCTGCGAAGGCGCCACCACTGGCAGATGCGCCTCCGCCCGCGGGTGGGCCACCCGCGTCGTAAACGGGGAAATAGCGCTGGTGGTGCTGCATCGTCGTGACGAGAACCTCGGTGGGTATGACGAGATAGTCGGGGGAAAACCCGCCGGCGAACGCCGCCGGGTACTCCACGAGGTAGTTCACCTGTTCGAGGAGCGCGGGATCCACCGACGCCGCGCCCCCCTCGGCGGCGGCGACGGCTGCTACCTGCTCCTCGATCATCTTCCTGCGCTTGTCCTGGTCCACGACGACGCCGGCGCGCGCCAGCACGTCTTCGTACTCGCCGGGTTGGCCGATTTCGAACGGCCCCGGCCCCAGCACACGGTGGCCGTACGTCAGCCTGCCCGACTTGACTCCGAGTACCTCGAACTCGATCGGGTCGCGACCGAGCAGCGCGAGGAGCCATCTGACCGGCCTCGCGAACGCGTGCTCGCCCAGTCCCCACCTCATGCTCTTAGGGAATTCAAGCGCCATAATCAGCGCGGGGATAGCCTCGGCCAGTACCTGGGCCGCGGGGCGGCCCTTGTCCACCTTTACTGCGAAAACATACTCCCCGGCGGGTGTCTGCCTCACCACGAGGTCCCCGGGTTTGACACCCTGCGATCTTGCGAAACCCATCGCCGCACTGGAGAAGCCGCCATCCGGCGTGAGGGCCACGGATTTGGACGGGCCGCGCACTTCGACGGTACGCTCGCCCTGCGCCCCCGGGACACCGGAGCACAGCAGCGCCAGCCGCCTCGGGGTGGCGAGCACCCTGACCGCGGTGGCGGTGGGGCCGCTGGTCCCGGCGGGCGTGAGCCTCAGGTCGTCGAGCATCTTCGCCGCTTTCTCCCTCATCTGGTTGACCGCGGACGGTATATAGGCGGCGGGCATCTCCTCGAACCCGATCTCGACGAGAAGGTCTCGAGACGTCATCCCCGCTCACCCCCGACCCAGCGTGAAAGCGGGAACCCCTGGTCTTTGCGCTGCTCGAGGTATGCCCTGGCCACGTGGCGGGCGAGCGTCCTCACCCTGAGCAGATAGGACGTGCGCTCGGTCACGCTGATCGCCCCCCTGGCCTCGAGCACGTTGAACGTGTGAGAGCACTTCAGCACGTAGTCATACGACGGGAGGACCAGCCCGTCGTTCGCGAGGCGCCGCGCCTCCTTCTCGTACGTTTCAAACAGGTTGAACAGCGTGGGGATGTCGGCCAATTCGAAGCTGTACTTGGAGTGTTCGAACTCGGCCATCTTGAATACGTCCCCGTATGTGAGGCCGTCGACCCACTCGATGGTGAACACGTTGTCGACTCCCTGTATGTATGAGGCCAGCCGTTCCAGGCCGTACGTGATCTCAACCGATACCGGCCGGCAGTCGTACCCCCCCACCTGCTGAAAGTACGTGAACTGGGTAACTTCCATGCCGTCCAGCCAGACTTCCCAGCCGAGGCCCCAGGCGCCCAGCGTGGGTGACTCCCAGTTATCCTCGACGAAGCGGATGTCGTGCGTGGCGGGGTCGATGCCCAGGGCGGAGAGGCTCTTCAGGTACGTGTCCTGTATGTCCGCGGGCGAGGGCTTCATGATGACCTGATACTGGTGGTGCTGGTACAGCCTGTTGGGGTTATCGCCGTACCGGCCGTCCGTGGGACGCCTCGACGGCTCCACGTACGCCACCCTCCAGGGCTCCGGGCCCAGTGCCCTCAGGAACGTCGAGGGGTTCATGGTGCCGGCGCCTTTTTCGACGTCGTAGGGTTGCATGATGGCGCATCCCTGGTCCGCCCAGAAATTCTCGAGGCTCATGATCACGTCCTGGAACGTCTTCCCGTTGCGGACGGCCGTGGTCATTCCGCACCCTCCTTGACCCCGTCTAAAAGCGGGACCCCCCGCCTGCCATGGTCTTCGTCACCACAGGGACGGGAGGTTCCCACGGAACTGCTCCTCGTCATGCGATCTCAATCTACCAGCGCGTCCATTACTTGTCAACGTCGCGGGCGTTCGTCACCGGGCCGTCGTGCCCCGCAGGCCCCGGCCCCTTTCGCTCCAGTTCGATAGTGCACTTTGAAGCGAGCGCCACGGCGACGCCGAACGCCGCGAGGAACGGGGCGACGACGGCGCCGACCGCGCCCACGGTCACGGGCAGTTCGACGATCACGTCGTCTCCCTGCTTGACAACGATCCTCGTGACGTTCCCCTCGCGGATGAGGTCCTTGATCTTGTCGACAACCTCGTTACCCTGGACCTGAATCCTCTCGGTCCACGTCTGGCCGGGATGCTTGCCCTTGTCCTCGAGGGCAATCAGGGCCTGGACGACGTCCCCGTTCGCCTTCTCCAGCGCGTCCCGCGCCTCTTTGTATGACACACCCGTTCTGGACCTGACCTGGTCGATCATCTCGAGAGTAATGTTCAAGATTCTTCACCTCGCGCGCTATTGGTTCCGGCCGCCGGAGGCGCGGTTCCAGTACCATTCTGCACCAGCCCATCAGAAATATGCAAGATGCATACCCCCCTTCTTCAGGCCGGAGACAGCGATTCAAGCATCTTCGACGACCTAGGCATCCTGCCGCAGTGATACCCGAGGTACGACTCGAGCGCGAGCCTGGCCTCTTTGAGCATTCGCCCATCGCAGCGAAGCGCGCGGATACTGTTCTGGTCGCCGGACTGCAGGAACCTGATGGCGTTGATTGTGCCGGTTGCGATACTGATCGCCTGGTCCCCGCAAGACGCGCATACGACACCACCGGCTGCGGGGTCGAACCCGGTGAATCCCGAGCCGGCTCCCGCCGCGGTCCCGCATACGGCGCACGTATCGAGTACCGGCTTGTACCCGGCGGTGGAGAGCGCCCTCACGAGGAACCAGACCGCCACGGTCTCCGGATCGAGGCCGGAGTCGATGAACTTGAGAGCGGAGAGGAGCAGCGCGAACATCGGCGCGGAAGGGTCCTCGTCCTCGGTGATGACGTCCGCGACATCCGCAACGTACTCGGCAAACGCGAACCTCGACAGGTCCTCGCGGATCCGCCTGAACGAATCCCTGATGTCGCACTGGGTGATGGTGTTCAGCTTCCTGCCCTTGTGCAGGACGAAATGGCAGTAAGAAAGCGAATCGGTCGCGGCCGAGAACCTGCTCATAACCTTTCGCGCGCCCTTTGCCACCGCGCGGATCTTCCCGTACCGCCCCGTGAACAGCGTCACGAGCCGGTCCGCCTCGCCGAGTTCCATCTTCCGTATCACTACCGCCTCGGACTTGAACAGCGCCAACTACACCACTCGCTTATCCGCGCCCCGCGGTAGCCCCGGCCGGGGCCTTGCGCGTCATGCATCGGGGTGATATCCAAAGGACCGCAGGACGGATTCCCTGTTGCGCCAGTCTTTCTTCACCTTAACCCACAGGTCGAGATAGACCCTGTTCCCCAGCAGCGCCTCGATGTCCTCTCTCGCGAGCCGGCCGACCTCCTTGAGGAGGCGCCCGCCCTCGCCTACCACTATCCCCTTCTGGGACTCGCGTTCCACGTAAACGGTGGCGCTTATGTACACCAGATCGTCGCTCCTGGGCACCATTTCCTCGATGTCGACCGCGACTGAGTGGGGGACTTCCTCCCTCGTAAACATGAGGATTTTCTCGCGGACGATTTCTTTCACGATAAACTGCTCAGGCTGGTCGGTGATCATGTCCTCGGGGTAGTACATCGGCCCCTCGGGCATCAGCCCGCTTACGACCTCGATCAGTCGCTCGACGTTGCGCCCGGTCACCGCGGACACGGGAATGACTTCCTTCGCGGGGGCGAGGCCCGAGTACGCCTCGACGACACCTTCCACCGTCGCAGGGCCGCGCCCGGCTGGGCGCCCAAGGAGGTCCACCTTGTTCACGGCCACAATGACGGGTGAGGACGCGCGGGTAAGCAGGTCTGCGACGTACCGGTCACCGGGGCCGGGTCCCCCGGAACCGTCAACCACGAACACCACGCAGTCCACTTCGGAAAGTGTCCTCTGCGCCACCGCCAGCATGTACTCTCCAAGTTTGTGGCGGGGCCTGTGAATGCCGGGGGTGTCGATGAACACAACCTGGACGGGGGGCTTCGTCAGGACGCCTGAGATGCGATTGCGCGTCGTCTGCACCTTGTCGGACACTATGGAGATTTTCCGTCCGATCATGCGGTTGAGAAGCGTGGACTTGCCAACGCTGGGTCTTCCGGCGATGACCGCAAAGCCGGACCGCGAAACCGTCAAGCCCTTCCCTGCGTCGTCAGCCGTTCCCGCCAACCGGCTGCCCTCCCGCCATGTTCCGCGCCTGCTCCGGAGTAAGTATACCCCCCGAAACCACCATCTTTATCCCTTCCTCGACGGAGATGTCGAGGATCTGTACGTCCTCACCCGGAACGAGCACCAGGAAACCCGAGGTCGGATTCGGAGTAGTAGGAATGTACACGCTGAGAAGCCCCCCAGTCCGGCCCGAGCACGACTGGGGGGTCTCGCCCGTCACGAACGCGATGCAGTATATCTCCCGTCTCGGCCACTCGATGAGACACACCCGGCGGAACGGGCTCCTGTCGGCGTGAAGGAAGGTGTCGACTATCTGCTTCACGGTGACGTATATCGACCCCGCGAGCGGGGTGCGGGAGATAGCGTATTCGCCCAGCGCAATGAGTCGCTTCCCAAGGATGTTGGCTGCAAGCGCGCCAAGCCCGAGGATTATGATGAGGCTTGCCGCCGCCCCGAGGCCGGGGACGTCCCGGCCCAGCACGGCCCTCACCGGATCGTGAAGTATACCGTCGATGAGGTTGAATACAAACCTGAGGAAAACGACGGTGAAAGCGAGGGGTATGAAAACGATCAGTCCTGTTACGAAGAAAGTCTGGACCTTGCGCAAGTAACCGTCACCTCTTCATCGCCGCCTGGAGGCCCAGCGCTGCGCAGCAAACCACCGCCGCGGCCAGCGCCAGGGGCCTCGTCCTGGCGGCCTGTGCAATGTTGGCCGCAACCATATCGAACTCCGGCAGGAACACGAGAAGCCCCACCACGATCGCGTACATCGCCGATATCAGCACGGCCCCCGCCGCGACGTCCTTGCATTTCGCGGCCAGCGGGTGGAAGTCGTGCGTAGCGAGGTCGACCAGGGCTTCGAGCGCGGTGTTGATTGCCTCGGAGAGGACTACAACCATGGTCGCGGACACCACGAACAGCAGTCCCGTGATGGATACCCCGCCGAAATACGCGAGCGACAGCGCGAGGAGTCCCATGGCTAAGTGGATCCTCATGTTCCTCTCCGTCAGCCAGACGTACCGCAGCCCCGCGAAAGCGTTTCTGAAACTCTCCCCGAGTGTACGCATGTCAGAACCCCGCGGCCGCGAGCACGCGGTCCTGCGTCTCGGCCATCCTCGTTGCGCCGGCGGGGTCACCGTCGTCGTATCCCAGGAGGTGAAGAGTGCCGTGGATCACAAGAAGGGCGAGCTCGCGCTCAAGCGTATGCGAGTACTCCGCAGCCTGCGTGGCGGCCGTATCGACCGATACGACCACGTCGCCGAGCATCCGCAGGGGTGGACCGGCGGCCACGGCGGGCTCGTCCTCAGTGGTCTCGAGCATGGAGAAGGCGAGCACGTCGGTGGACTCGTCCCTCCCGAGGTAGCGCAGGTTCAGTTCCCTCATGTAATCATCGCCGGTGAAGATGACGCTGAGTTCGTCGGCCTCAGACTCCCTGCCCTCCGCCCTGATCGTCGCCATCGCGCAGTTCCGCGCCATCTTTTCCAGGCGGGCTTCCGTCAGCCCCGCCGGCAGTTCCCTCAGCAGGACGTCCACCAGTACCTCCATCAGTCTCATCCCCTTCGGAGGGCGGCGCACCAGCGCCCCTGGCGAGGTTTTCGGGATAACCCACCCTCGCATGGAACATGCCGCTCAGCGCGCGCATGAACGTGTCGGATATCGTATCCAGGTCTTTCAGAGTCAGGTCGCACTTGTCGAGCTGGTGATCGTACAGGCGGTCCTTGACGATACGCCTGATGAGCGTTTCGATCCTTCCAGGCGACGGCCTGACCAGCGAACGCACGGCGGCCTCAACGCTGTCGGCCAGCATGACTATCGCGGTCTCCTTGGACCCCGGGCGCGGTCCTTCGTAACGGAAGTCCTCCTCCGCCACCTGATCCCCCGTCTTTTCGTCCTCCGCCGCCCTGGAGTAGAAGAACGACACCAGCGTCGTCCCGTGGTGCTCCCTGACGAAATCGATCACCCGTTCCGGCAGCCGGTACTGTCTCGCGAGGTCGACGCCGTCCTTGACGTGCGACGTGACGATCAGCGTGCTCAGCCCAGGCGCCACCCTGTCGTGCGGGTTCTCCTGAAAGCCGATCTGGTTTTCGATGAAGAAGTACGGTCGCTTGATCTTGCCTATGTCGTGGTAATACCCGCCAACTCGTGCCAGGAGGGAATTCGCCCCGACCGCCTCGGCCGCAGCCTCCGCCAGATTGGCCACCATTACGCTGTGGTGGTAGGTGCCGGGGGCTTCGATGAGGAGCTTTGACATGAGCGGGTGGTTGGGGTTCGCGAGGTCCAGGAGCTTCACCGGTGTCATTATGTTGAAAAGCGTCTCGAAAAAGGCCAGCGCCCCGACTGCGAGGAACGACGAGATAACGCTGCCGTTGAGGATTCCGAGCGCGACGTCCTTCCACGCGGTGGCGAACGGTGTACCCATCGTGAGCGCCATCGCCGTGCCGGCCAGGCCGCTTACGAGGCCGACCAGCGCGCCTGCCCTGACGAGGTCCGACCTGTGACCTACCCGGGATATTCCGTAAACTGCCGCCGTTCCGGATATGGCCGACACCACCATGAACGCCGCGTCATTCCCCGCGGCCACGCCGACCGCAATACTCATGCACACGCCGGCCACTATCGCGGCGCTGGGGTCGAGCAGGGTGGCCAGGAGCATCGTCCCGGCGGGGATCGGAGCCATATACTCGGAGATACCCCTCAGGAACCTGGAAAGGACCACGATCCCCACGAACACGATGACGAGCTGCATTACCTTGGTCTCGCTCGCGTATATATCCGGCTTGAACTGCCGGAGATACATCCACAGCGTGCCGACCAGCAAGAGTGAGAGGATGATGGAGGACACCACGGTCCTGAAACCGATCCCGGCGCTCGAGATGCCGCCTTCCCTCATGAGCCTGAGGTGCTCTTCGGTCACGACCTCGTTTTTCTTCACTATGATGTCGTCCTTGAACACCTTGACGGGCTGGACTGAATCGGCCGCTCTCTTGCGGCGCGCGGCGGTCTCCGCCTCGTTGATGAACCTGTTCGGCCTGATGTATCCCTTGACGATCGCGCTGGCCACGGACTTGAATTCCTCGGGCAGCCTGTACTGCTGAAGTTCGTAGTCAACCTGGGCGAGGCTCGCGGAGTACGAGTCGACGTGGACTCCGGAGTCCATCACCTTTCTCGCAGCCCCTATTGCCGAGACCTTGACGTCCGCTATCTTCTCGGATCCGGCGCGTAGAAGCGCCTCGGCGTAAAGCGGCGGGATGCTGACGCCCGACGCGTTCCGGAAATCCTCGACGCGCCTTTGAATCTGGGCGTAGTGGTCTTCCGAAAGGGAAATCGCCTTGTCGAAGACCGCGGAGATGTTCTTTTCTACTTCGACTGAGATTCGCCTGTCGACGTCGTATATCGCTGCGACCTCGGCGACCTTCTCCGCGCGGAGTCTGTCGGTAGCCGCTCTATCGACGAAGTCCCTCGTCGCGGTGATGTTCTTCGGGGCAGGCCTCCCGGCCTGGAGCGATAGGCGCTCCGGGGTCATCGAGTTGAGGAACACGATAGTGAGGATGACGAACGCGAGCGCGCTCCAGACCCAGCGCCGCAGCGTGGCGCGCGGGCCGCCGGGGTATATCCTGCCAGGTTCTCGCAACAACCTGAGCAGGGACACGCTACGACCCCTCCCCGGCTGTCTGTCTCTTCTCAAACCTCTCGTACGCCTGGACTATCTTCTGCACCAGTTCGTGGCGGACGACGTCCTGGTCGGAAAGGTACACGAACCTGATGCCATCTACTCCCTTCAGCACCTGCCTGACGTGTTCGAGGCCGGACTCGGTTCCTTTGGGCAGGTCGACCTGGGTAATGTCGCCCGTCACCACGGCCTTGGAGCCTATCCCGAGCCTCGTCAGAAACATCTTCATCTGTTCGGGGGTCGAGTTCTGCGCCTCATCGAGGATGACGAACGAGTCGTCGAGCGTCCTGCCTCTCATGTAAGCGAGCGGCGCGACCTCGATGAGCCCCCGCGACATGTACTTCTCGAAAGTGTCCACGCCGAGTACGTCGAAAAGCGCATCGTAAAGCGGCCTCAGATACGGGTTCACCTTCTCCTCGAGGGTGCCCGGGAGAAACCCGAGCCTCTCACCGGCCTCCACCGCAGGTCTCGTGAGCACGATCCTGCTGAAATCCCTGTTCCGGAACGCGGCCACCGCCATGGAAACCGCGAGGTACGTCTTGCCGGTGCCGGCAGGGCCGATGCCGAACACGAGCGCGTTATCGCGGATCGCCTGGATGTATTGCCTTTGCCCCAGCGTACGGGGCTTTATCTGCTTCCCCCTGGCCGTGATGATTATAGCGCCGTCGGCAAGCTCCGCCACCTTCTCTATGGAGCCTGTCCTCGATGTGTCCATGACGTAGCGCACCTGCTGGGGCGAGACCGAACCCCTTTTCGCCATGCGCATTACCTGCTCGATGACTTTGGAAGCGGACTCCACCTCCTCGGGGGGCCCGCTGAGGGTGATCTCGTTTCCGCGTGTGGCGACCCTGACCTTGAACGCCTTCTCGATCATGGAAAGGTGCTCGTCGTACTGTCCAAACACGTTGAGGGCCTCTTCGTTTGTGTCAACGACCAGCTTCCTCGTGGCCGTCTCGTTATCCAAATAATCTGCCTCCTGCTACCTCATCAGGGCGGAAACGCCGATGTCCTCGAGTGTCGTAATCGACACCCTGACACTTACTGCCGAATCTCCTTCGTGTGATTCGGCAGAAACATCGACCACGTCCGCGTCCTGCGGGAGTTCGAGCCTCACCGCGGAGAGAGCCTTGTCTCTCGCGGAAAGCCTCGCCTCCTCGCGGCCCAATTCAATTCTTCGCGGGACTATTTCGTAATAGGTTTCAGTAATGCGTTCGACAGGTAGGGGTATATTCCTCCAGATCAAGGGGGTCACCCTGGATGCCTTCTCGTGCTCGGCGAAAGGCACGGGCTTTCTCCCCTTCCATATTATGTCCCTACCCGCGATCCTGATGACACCCCGCGTATACGTCTTACCGCTTCGCTCCTTTACCCGCTGTGCGTACTCTTCTGTAACCTCAACCGACCTCGTGACCCTGGCCATGACCTGGCCACGTGCCCGCACCGCCCTGTCGATCGTCTTCGGCGGGGGCGGCGGAGCGCCCGGCGGGGTGGGCGGCGCCGGCGCAGGGGGGCCCTTCAGCCTGCCCTCGATGAGCACCTGTCCGGCCACGACGCTGTCCCCTTCTTTAACTGCGGGCTCCCCCATGAACACGAGAACCCTGGCCACGGTCCCACCGACGCGCGCGACTATGTTGGCGGGGGTATTCGGGTCGTCCACCGGCGCAGGGGGCAGCGTCTTCTCTATTACATCGATGATAACCCTTGTGCCCTGGAACCTCAACCTCACCCATGAAACGTGATCGACCCTCGAGAGTATCCCGAGTTCGATTTCCCTGGAATCGAGCCTCGAAACGGGCACACCCACCTTCAGCCCGCATTCCGCGGCGGCGCGGAGCACCTCGCGGCCGGCCTCGTCGCTACCCGCGCCCGCAACCTCGATGAACCACACGCGCGAGGACACCAGCCATATCACAACGGCGCACACCAGCAGTCCGGCAATGAAGGCGTGCCGGCCACGCCACCTCTTCAGGAAGAACGGCAAGCCGTGCTTCTTCCTGATGCGTATGCTGCACCGGGTCTTCCTGGCAACCCGCCTGAGAATGCGAAAGCCGCGGGCGCTGACGTCGGCTACCAGCGACTCAGGCCCGCGGCGCAGGTTCGAAAGCGTGACCCCGTTGCGCATCGCCAGGTTGACGAAGCGTTCGATCACCCGCCCCCTGATCTCGATGGTCACGTAGCCTGAAACCAGGCGCCACGCCTTAAAGGCTATCATGCCGGCCGCACCTTACCCCTCAAGGCCGATAGAGCATATCCGGCCGGTCAACGTAATCTCGTCGGGAACGATGCTGCCGATCTTCAGTTCCTCGCCCCTTATGGTTATCTGGCCTTCTCCAAAGCCGATCACCACACACTCGGGTGAGTACTCGATCAGGCCCCTGTGGTTCTCCACGCTCATTTCCACGTTCCCGATGAGGGTTATACGGGGCAGGTCCAGCACGACATCGCCGGGCAGTTCGAGCGCGCCGGCGATCCTATTCCTTATCCGTCCCCCTTTCCGCTCCACCCTCCCGTCCCCCTCCGGAATAATGTCTATTCCGGCAGGGAGCGGCGAAGAATCTTGACGCGGGACGGCGGCACCTTGGAGGCCCGATTATCTCCGACAGGACGATCGCGGAGACCATCCTGTCCGGGCCGAGGAACTCGAACGCGAGGCCGCCACCCTCGCCGGCCGTCGCCGAGGCCAGCTGGGGTGTGGCGCCGGCCTGGTCGCGGGCCGCCCCCGTGCGGACCAGCGGGAGTTCGGCAGCATCCAGCGCCTGCAGGATCCCGGGCTCGGGCGGTGCGGTCTCGATCAGATCAGGCGCCGGCCCCGGCTGCTCCCGGCCGTCGACCTGCGCGGGCGCGCGGCGCTGGGCGGGGCCGCCAGGGGGCCAACCGGGCATTGGGGGCCACTCGCCACGCGGCCTCTGCGAGGGCCTGCGCGGATCGCGGCCACCACGTCCCCTGTTCGCAGCCGCTGAGCTGAAAAGCCATATCAGGATGAACGCGAGAATCGCCAACGGTTCCATGCCCGCCACCTACTTCTTGTCGATGCCCTGGCTCTCGGGCCTCGGGCCTGCCTTGGATATCGCGTTTCTCATATGCGTGTCCGCCATGATGTTCTGCATCTGGTAGTAGTCGAGCACGCCGAGGTTGCCCTCCCGTAGCGCCTCCGCCAGCGCTCTGGGTACCTCGGCCTCCGCCTCGACCACTTTGGCCCTCTGCTCCTGCACGAGGGCTATCATCTCCTGCTCGTGCGCGATGGCCATCGCGCGCCTTTCCTCGGCCTTGGCCTGGGCGATGCGCTTGTCGGCCTCGGCGCGGTCGGTCTCGAGCCGCGCGCCTATGTTGTCGCCGACGTCGACGTCCGCGATGTCGATGGACAGAATCTCGAACGCCGTGCCCGCATCCAGCCCCTTGTTCAACACGGTTCGAGATATGCTGTCGGGGTTCTCGAGCACTTCCTTGTGGCTAGTCGACGAACCGATGGTCGTGACGATGCCCTCACCGACCCTGGCTATGACCGTTTCCTCGCCGGCGCCGCCGACCAGGCGGTCGATGTTTGCGCGGACCGTCACGCGCGCCTTCGCCTTGAGCTCGATGCCGTCCTTCGCCACGGCCGCCACCGTGGGCGTCTCGATGACCCTCGGGTTGACGCTCATCTGCACCGCTTGAAGCACGTCGCGCCCGGCCAGGTCTATCGCGGCGGCCCGTTCGAACCCGAGCGGGATTTCCGCTCTCTGCGCCGCGATCAACGCGTTGACCACCCTGTCGACGTTACCGCCCGCGAGGAAGTGCGCCTCGAGGCTGTTCACGTTGACGTCGATTCCCCCCTTGATGGCCTTGATCAGCGGCGTGATGATCTTCGCCGGCGGGACCCTGCGGAGTCTCATGCCTATAAGGGTCACGAGGTCTATCCTGACGCCCGCCGCGCGCGCCGAGATATAGAGGCCCAGGGGAACGAAGCTGAAAATGAGCGAGAGGCCGATGAACGCTATCGCGATCACTATCAACATGGAAAGCAACGCCGCCACTACTCATCTACCTCCTTGGATAGCTTGCCCGAATCCTGCCCGGTTTGCCGGGGGTATCATCCCGTTGTCCGTCTCCGAACGTGACCACGACCGTCCCGCCGGAATCCTCCAACACGTACACCGTCTGCCCGCGGTCGATGAACTCGCCCCTGGTGATCACGTCGACCCGCATCCCATCGATCTCCACCACGCCCGCGGGCCTGAGGTGGGTCAGCGCTATGCCTGTCTTTCCGGCCAGCGATTCGGGGACCTGGCCGGGTTCTCCCGGTCCCCTGGCCGAAGTCCCGCTGAGCGTGGACGCGAGGGTCAGCCTCCGCCAGATGCCCCGCCTTAGGCCGAACCTCACCGCCACGAGCAATGCGAGGGCGCTGGCGGCCACCGCTATGAGGAGCATCTCGATCCCCTGCCCGCTCCGCGCGATGGCGAAGTATATGCTCAGGATCATGCTGGCGATCCCGCTGAAACCGAATACGCCGAAACCGGGCATGAACGCCTCCACAGTCAACAGGAGAACACCCAGGAGGAACAGGGCCGCGACCTCCCATCCCGCCGCGCCCGCAGCCGCTTGCCCACCGAAGTACAGTGCGAACGCCGAAAGCCCGACCAATCCTGGAATGCCGAAGCCTGGCGTCATCGCCTCGACAACCATGCCGAGGAATCCAATGGTGAGGATCACCGGCGCCACGATGGGGTTACTCACGAACCTCGCCAGTCTCTCGGCCGGCGTCTGCCGCTCCGTGACGACCCTCGCCCCCTGGAGCCCAAAGGACGCGAGCACCTCGTCGCGGTCGGCGGCAGTCGCGTCGGAGATGCCGAGCTCCAGCGCGCGCTTCCATGTCAGGTTCAGGAGCTTCCCCTTTTCCTTGACGCCGGGGATCTCGATTCCGGCGTCGGCCATTCCGGCGGCGAGCTTCGGGTCCCTGCGGCGCCGTTCGGCCGTCGACTCCAGCTCCGCCCGCCACGCCGACAACACTTTTTCATCGAGGGGCCTGGGTTCCGCGGAACCGATGCTCGACCCCGGGGCCATGGCCACCTTCTCCGCCGACAGGGTTATCAGGGCCCCCGCCGACCACGCGTGGTCCCTGACGTACGCTATGGTCTTCACGGGCGACCGCACGATCCTGTCCTTGATGGCAATGGCGGAATCGATCCGCCCGCCCGGCGTCGATATCTCCACGATAACCGCGGCGGCCTTCTCCCTCTCCGCGGTATCGAACACCCTGGTCACGTATCGCGCGAGCGCCTGTTCGACGGCGCCGTTCAGTTCCACCACGTACACCTGCGGATTCGGCTGCTCAGCGGCCTCCGGAAACGCCGCAGCGAAAGCGCCGGCCGCCATCGCGAACGCCGCAGCGAGCGCTATGCCCAGCGCAAACCTCCTCATCTCAAGGCCTCCCCATGAACTAAATGGGACCCGACCACAGGCCAGGTCCCGGCGATGATGGCTGCGCGGTCAACCGTTCTTGCCCACGTCCTCCAGCAAAGACCTGACCACCTGATTGACGAGCCTGCCGTCCGCCTTACCGCGGACCTTCGGCATGAGTACCCCCATCACCTTGCCGAGGTCGGCCGGTCCCCTGGCGCCGACCTCGCGGATGGCCTCCTCGGCGGTCTTCCTCACGTCATCCTCCGACAACTGCTCGGGGAGGTACTCCATCAGGATGGCGATCTCTTCTTCCAGGGCCTCGACGGCATCCTGCCTGCCCAGGTTCCTGTATTCGGCGATGGCGTCGCGCCGCTGTTTTACCTCGCGGGCGAGCACCGGTATGACGCCGGCGTCGTCGAGCTGCTTCATCTGGTCGACTTCGGCGTTCTTGATGGCGGCGCGCGCTAGTCTAATGACGGAAAGCCTGGTCTTACCCTCCTCGCGCGCCTTCATCGCCGCCTTCATGTCTTCCATCAGCCTGTCCTTGATGCTCACTGTGATCCCTCTTCAAGTGCGCCCATTGAACAGATAGACCGGATGGGGTCTCCGGTCTTCGATCTACTTAACGGTACTTCCGCTTCCGGGCCGCCTCGGACTTCTTCTTGCGCTTTACACTGGGCTTCTCGTAGTGCTCGCGCCTGCGGACCTCGGCCAGCACGCCGGCCTTCTGGCACTGCCTCTTAAATCTCCTGAGGGCAGCGTCGAGGGTCTCGTTCTTCCCAACCTTAATTTCAGCCACAAATCTCCCTCCCTCCGACCCGGCATTCGCTGGTACGTCCCGCTGCTAGCCTGGTGGCCAGGTCATCTGGCGGCCGCCCAGCACGTGCAGATGGAGGTGAGATACCGTCTGTCCACCCTGTCTCTTACAGTTCACTACCAACCTGAACCCCTTCTCACTGATGCCGGTCATCCCGGCAACCTTGTTTACCACCATCATGGTGTGCCCCAGTAGGTCCTTGTCAACACCGTTCGTATCAGCTAGAGAAGGGATGTGCTTCCTGGGAACAACCAGGTAGTGCACCGGCGCCTGGGGGCTACGGTCCCTGAACGCGACAACCCGGTCGTCTTCGTACAGGACCTCGGCTGGGGCTTCCTTTCTCACAATTCTACAGAAAGGACAGTCGGCCAGCGGCGTCACCTCCCCCCGAGCGTACAATGCTTAACGGTTAAGCTTCTTGGTACGGAGCGAATTTATTCTACATGGGCCGCGGCAATTCCTTTTCCAGCGGGATGCTGAAAAACCGCTGGTCGTTCCAGGCGCCGGCGCCGTCAGGGCCTGTATGTCGTCACGCGCCGCGACCGGTCTGCGTGTCGCTCGATGGCGAGATCGATAAGCCTTGTTACCAGTTCAGTGTACGAAATCCCGGTCGCCTGTATCATCTTCGGATACATGCTCACGCTGGTGAACCCGGGGAGCGTGTTGATCTCGTTGAGCCAGATCCTGTTCGAGTCGCGCTCGACGAAGAAGTCGACTCTGGCGAGTCCCGCCGCATCTATACACCTGAATGCCTCTATCGAAATCCTCTGAATACCCTTCACAACGGCGTCCGGCAGATCCGCGGGGACGATCAGTTGAGTATCGGGGTCGAGATACTTGGCGGTATAGTCGTAGAATTCCCGTGATGGGACTATCTCCCCCGGCGGCGACGCAACTGGGTCGTCATTGCCCAGCACCGCGCATTCGATCTCGCGGGCATTCTCCACGCCCTCCTCCACCAGGACCTTCCTGTCATACTGACAGGCCTTCCCAAGGGCTTCCTCCAGGTCAGCGGCATGTTTGACCTTGGTCACGCCGACGCTGGAACCCAGGTTGGCCGGCTTCACGAATAGGGGCGGGCGGAATGACTCGAGAAGCGACCGCACGACGGCTTCGGGGTCTGCCTCGAACTCGTGCCTCATGAGCACGCGGTGCTTCACGACCGGAAGGCCTTTCTCCCTGAACAGCCTCTTCATCACGTCCTTGTCCATTCCGGCAGCTGAGGCCAGGACACCACTGCCGACGTAGGGAATGTCCGCGAGGTCCAGCAAGCCCTGGATCGTACCGTCCTCACCGTAGGTACCGTGAAGCATCGGGAAGACCACGTCGATACTGCCGGCCGCCTCGAACGGGGCACCATCAACGCGCACGAGGCTATTCCTGTTCGGTTCGGGCACGAGCGCCACGGATACCCCGTCGTCGTTCTCAACAACCCCGCGCTGGAGCATCCTTATAGCGTCGCCGGCCAGGACCCACTTGCCTTGCTTGCTGATACCGATGGGCACGACCTCGAACCTGTCGCGGTCGATGAACTTGAATACCGAGGCCGCGGACATGAGCGATACCTCGTGCTCGCCGGACCTGCCCCCGAAAATGAGACCCACGCGTACCTTCCCGATCATCCTGTGTACTCAACCTCCATGCGCGTCGTCGACGAGGACGCCTCTGACACCCGAGGCGGTAGCCCCTGTGATTTCGACCGTCACGATTTCCCCTTTCAGGGTCCCGGGACCGTCGAACCATACTCGAACGTAGTTGCCCGTCAATCCCTCCAGCGCCGCGTACCGGTCCTCACCGCCCTCTTCCACGAGGACCGTAACCCTCGATCCCACCATGGCCTCGTGGAATCTCAGCGAGAGATCCTTACCTATCTTTATGAGCGAACGTGCGCGCCGTTCCTTCACGGCCCTCGGGACCTGGCCGCCCATACGCGCGGCGGCGGTGCCGGGCCTTGCGGAGAACGGGAACACGTGCAGGCGGCTGAAACCAGCCGTCTTTACGACGTCACAGGTGAGGTCGAAGTCGGCGTCCGTTTCGCCGGGGAAGCCCACCATGACGTCGGTCGTGAATCCGAGACCCGGTATGCTGCTCCTGAGCTCATCCGAGAGCCGGATGAACTCCAGGGCGGTGTACCCGCGGTTCATCGCTTCGAGTATCCTGTCCGACCCGCTCTGAAGCGGGACGTGCAGGTGCGGGCACACCTTCGGACGCCCCATCTCCCCCACGAGTTCCGGGGTTATGTCCATCGGCTCCACCGAGCTCAGCCTTATCCGCTCGACGCCCTCGACGTCGTGGATGAGCCGGACCATCCCTGCGAGGGTCAATGGGCCCGGTGTAGCGGCAGCATGGCCGCCGGACCCGCCGTCCGAGCGGCCGTCCCCCGCATTCTGCTGCCGGAGGTCCTTACCGTATTCGCCCAGATGAATACCTGTCAGTACGATCTCCTTGTAGCCGGCCGCGGCCAGCCTCCTCACCTCGTCGAGGACCGGCCCAGGTCGCCTGCTTCGAACCGGCCCCCGCGCGAATGGCACGATACAGTACGAACAGAACTGCTCGCATCCGTCTTCGATCTTGACGAATGCCCTGGTACGCCCCTGGAACTCGACGGCGCCGGCCTCCTCGAAATCGCGGCACGACCACGCCCTGTCGACGCAGCTCATCCGTGCCCCGGTCGCCAGGAATTCGTCGACGTATCGCGGCAGGTCCGCGCGGTGCGCCGCTCCCGCCACGATGTCCACCTCCGGCAGCGATCCGGCCTCACCCGGCGCCACCTGGGGGTAACACCCCGAGACCACCACGACAGCGGACGGGTTCAGTCTCCTCGCCTTTATCGCAGCCTGCCTCGACTTCGCCTGGCTTCGGCCGGTTACGGCGCACGTGTTTATCACGTATACGTCGGCAACTGCTCCAGGGTCGGCGACCTCATAGCCGTGACGCCTGAATGCCGCCGTCATGGCGGCCGTGTCGTACTGGTTGGCCTTACACCCCAGCGTAACGAAGGCTACTGTCCGGCCCGTGTTACCTGCCCCGCCTGTCGCGGCCGTCCCGCCTGTATCCATCATGGCGCGCGCCGTCCCCGTCAACTCCCCGTAACCGGAATCCTGATGCTATGCTTGCCAATTCAACGCCGCTTCTAGTGAACTCCTTTCGACAACGGATCAAAGAAGAAAAGCCCCGTATTTTCGGGGCTCCCAAATAGAGGGAGCGAGAGTGGTCTGCGAGACTAATCGTCGTCTTTGCGGCCACGGCGGCCGTGACCGTCTTTGTCGTGGTCATCGTCATGATGATCGTGATCGTGGTCATGGTGATCGTGGTCGTGGCGGTCATCGTCGACTTCACCATTAAAGAGAATCGCGCAGACCTTGTTGATCGGGATCACGACTTTCTTGGCGCGCAGCTTCGCTATTAGCTTTCCTTCCTGGAATACTTTAATCTTGATCCTGTCACCATCGGACGCGAACAGGATGAGCCAGCCGACTTTGATCGCTGTTTTCTTCACATTGCTCGCGATGTTGACAGACTCGTCACACTCGTATTCGACGACAATCTGCCCATCATCGTCGCACCACGGTTCGCTGCAGATCTCCGCCAGCGCCTTCGAATCCTCGTTCACCGGTTTCACCCCTTCCTTCAAGACATGCCTGAGTTTAACACCGCGCTGGTATAGAATATGTAAACCACAGGGATTGTGTTCGAACCGCAGCCTGGTGGCAGCAGGGTAGGCAGCCGCGTGCTTGAGGACGCCGCGAGGATTCTGTTAGACTGGTGGACGACGGGTCCAGCGATTGGAGGTGCCATCCGGTATGGCGGAACCTGTATGGGTGAACCGGTGCCGCACATACGACCGCAAGGAGATATCCGCGGCCGTAGCGGCCTCGTTCGACGGGCTCGTGTCCGCACAGGCCGCTTCCGGCTTGAGAGGCTCGAGGGTGCTGGTGAAACCGAACCTGCTCGGGCCCTCACTCCCCGCTCGCGCGGTGACGACGCATCCAGAATTCGTCCGCTCCGTGCTCGAGGTACTGAAGCAGTTCACCCCGCACATCGTGGCCGGCGACTCCCCGGGTTGGGGGAGCTGCGCGCAGGCGGCGGAGGGCTCCGGTGTAGCGGACGTCTGCAGGGAATTGGGGGTCGCGCTGGGGTCGTTCAACGACCCGGTCGAGATACGTCACCCGGATGGCCGCGTCTGCAAGAAGTTCCTCGTGGCACGTGAGGTGGCCGAGGCTGACGTGGTCATCAACCTTCCCAAGCTCAAGACCCACCGCCTCACGGGGCTCTCGTGCGCCGTGAAGAACGTGTTCGGCTGTGTCCCGGGATTGCGCAAGGCGCAGTCCCACGTTCGCATGCAGGACACCGGGGTGTTCAGCGCGATGCTCGTCGACCTGTGCGAGGCGGTCCGGCCCGCGCTGACGCTGGTCGACGCGGTCGTCGCTATGGAAGGCAACGGCCCTAGGTGGGGAAAGCCACGCGAGGCAGGGGTGGTGATCGCGGCCGTGAGTCCTTACGCCGCGGATGTGGTCGCCAGTGAGATTGCGGGGATGGACCCCTCGGAGGTGACGACCATAGCCGCCGCGGCGGAGGCAGGGCTTGGCCCGGCCATAGCCGGCGAGATCGACCTGCGGGGATTGACACTGGACGAGGCCCGCGTGAGGGATTTCAAGAAACCCTCGCGCCGCGGGGATGACCGGATGGCGGACTCCGGACGGCGAAGGCCGCTTTCCGCGTGGCTCAAGCGTCACCTCACTGAGATCCCGGACATCGCCGCGGAAAGGTGCCGCAAGTGCTCGGTTTGCGTGGAGGTTTGCCCCGCCCGCGCGATTTCTGGCGCCGGTGACGGTTGCCCGCCGGTGATCGACCATTCACTGTGCGTACGCTGTTATTGCTGCGAGGAGATGTGCCCGCACGGCGCCGTTGACGTTCGCAGGCCGTTGTTGTCCAGGATCATGCAGCGATTCTAGCCGAGGGGCCTCCTGAGGTTCCGGGATGCCCTGGCTACCCGAGGTCACCGTAGTGCGACAGGATAAGCGCCGTCGCTATCATGCCCGCCGTCTCCGTACGAAGGGTGCGCGGTCCGAGCGACACGCAGATCCCCCCGCGGGCCCGCAGCGAGTCGACCTCGCGATCGGACAGCCCGCCCTCCGGCCCGACGACGACGCCTACCCGCCCACCCCCCGAGTCCCTCGAATCCATGTCGAGGGCTTCGAGCAGCCTCCGCTCGCCGCCCGCGTTCTCCCACAGTATGAACAGGGCCGAGCCGGGTCCGGGCGTTACGTCGCCGAGAGCTGAGACCCCGGCAACCTCGGGAATCACGCGACGGCCACACTGCTCCGCCGCCTCCCGCGCGATCCTCCGCCAGCGCTCCACCCTGTTCTCCACGCGGTCTCCAAGATGGACTACAGTTCGCTCGCTCACGACGGGGACTATCGAGTGCACTCCAACCTCGGTGCACTTCTGGATGATGAACTCCATCTTGTCACCCTTCGGGATTGACTGGTAGAGGGTCACTTTACAGGACGGCTCCGGCGCGAGGCCGGCTTCTCCCGTGATTCTGCCGGTGACGCTCGCCCCTTCGCCCGGATGACCTCGCCTGCCACGCGCGGCTTCAGGCAGGTTACACGATACAATCTCGGCAACCCATGCAGTGCCGCTCCCATCCAGCGCAACAAATGCGTCGCCCTCCGACATCCTCAGCACCCTGAGCATGTGGAGGGCATCAGGGCCGTGCACGGTTACGCGGTCATCCGAGAACTGGTCCGGATCGACGAAAACCCTGTGAAGGCCGATGGCGTCTCACATCCCGAAGGCGTCTTTCATCTTCCCGAAGAAACCCCTGTCCTTGCGGCTCTCGGCCTGCAGCCGCGCGAACTGCACCAGGAGTTCCCGCTCCTTGTCGCTGAGTCTCGTTGGGACCTGTACCGTGACGTGCACGTGCAGGTCGCCCCTTCCCGACCCGCGGAGGTTCGGCATCCCCTTTCCGCGCAGGCGGAACACGGTCCCGGGCTGAGTGCCCTCCGGTATCTTGAGTGATGACTTCCCGTCCAGTGTGGGCACCTCTATCTCGTCACCGAGCGCGGCCTGCGTAAATCCTATGGACGCGTCCACGTGCAGGTCCGAACCACGCCTCTCGAACACGTTGTGGGGTCTGACCGTGACATTGACGTACAGGTCGCCCCGCGGGCCACCGCGCTCTCCGGGTTCGCCCTCTCCGGCCAGCCGGAGCCGCAGGCCGGTGTCCACCCCGGGTGGGATCTTCACGGTGACGACGCGCTTGCGCCGCTCGCGGCCTCTTCCCCTGCATTCGGGGCACGGGGTCTCAATCACCTGTCCGGTCCCCCTGCAGTAGTCGCATGTGCGTGACGTCATGATCCGGCCGAGCAGCGTATCCTGCACCGTCTGCACGTGGCCTGTGCCTCCGCAGGTACGACACGTCACAGTCCTCGTCCCCGGCTTGGCCCCCGAGCCTCCGCACGTCTTGCACGGCTCCCAGCCTGTCACCTCGACGTCCTTCTCACCGCCGGCTGCAGCCTCCTCGAGGCTGATGGTCAGGTCAAACTGGAGATCGGCGCCCCGCGCGGGACCGCGCCTCTGCGCCTCGCCCCGGCCGCCGCCGAAGAACATGTCGAATATGTCGCCGATTCCGCCACCGAACCCCCCGCCGAACGGGCTCCCGAACGGACCGAAATCGTAATCGCCATACCCACCGGGCCCCTCCGCCCCCGGCCGCACGTGCCCGAACCTGTCGTAGTTGGCCCGCTTGCCGGGATCGCTCAGGATCTCGTACGCCTCATTGATCTCCTTGAATCGGTCCTGGGCGGACGGGTCGTTCGGGTTGGCGTCCGGGTGATATTTCTTGGCAAGCTGCCTGTAGGCTTTCTTTATGTCATCCTGCGAGGCATCGCGGGGGACCCCGAGAACCTCGTAATAATCCTTCTTAGCCAGTCTCTCCACCCGCCTTTGCCAGGACTTCTTCCCTGGTGAGTGTCACGTCCAGGTGACGCGGATTGGAACCGTCAATCAGAATGAACGGGACGCTTACGTTCACGACCTGCCACCGCTCCAGATCCCGGGCGGCGCGCGCGCACGAGGCCAGCGCTTTCGCCAGGGCGACCGGGTCGGATCTCAGGTCAACCCCGTGTCGTTGACGGAATTCCGCGACTATCATCTCCAATATGACACAGGCGAGGCCCGTTGGGGAGTCCCCTGACATCCGCAGTTCGCCCTCCAGAAATACACGGGCGGGGTCGCGCAGACCGCCGTCAGCCGCTATCAAAAGTCTGGATCCCCCGACTCCATTTGCTCGGCTACGGCCTCCTTCGCGGCGCCGCTTTCGTCCCGTTTCTTTATTATAGTATCTATCCTCAGGATCGCCTCGGCAATCTCGCCCGCGGCCTTGAGCGCGTGGGTTTTCACGAGCGTCGGGTCGACGACTCCGAGGTCGTACATGTCCGCAACCTCGCCAGTGTCGCAGTCGACAGCCAGTGAGTCCTTGCCGCGTTCCACCTGGGCGGCGACCACGTCACCCACCTTCTCCAGCGGGTTGAAACCGGCGTTGGCGACTATCTGCGACAGCGGTTTCTTGAGTGCCTCAGCCACGCACGCCACGCCGTACGCCGCCATCCCCTTCATGCTGGCGCGGAGCTGGTCGATCTCGCGCGCAACCGCGATCTCCATCGCCCCGCCCCCGGGCACGACCCCGCCCTTCACGGCCGCCTGGACAGCAGCCGCAGCGTCCTGTGCCATGCGCTCCCTCTCACCGACGACCTCCTCGGTAGCAGCCCCAACCACGATCGTCGCCATGGGCTTGCCCTTGCCACCGACGATGCGGATGTGCTCGAGCTTCTCATCCTCGTACACCCTGTCGGCGGCCCCGAGATACCTCTCGATCTCCGAGATCTCCTTCTTGAGGCCGGTACGCTTGACAGGCCTCGCGCCGGTGTGTTCCTCGGCCTGCCGGAGGTCTTTCGAGGCCACGCGCTGGACCACCATAACCCCGGCGTCGGTGAGCATCTCCTCTGCGACGTCGCTGATGCCGCGGTCGACGAGGACCACGTTCACGCCCATACCGATGACCTTGGAGACGTTCGCCTTGAACTCTTCCTGCAGTTCGAGGTAGCGGGCGAAACCCGCTTCGGTGCCGAGCGCCTCTTCCTCCATTTCCTCGGGTTCGAGCGCGTCGTCCACGACGAGCACCTTCGCGGGCGAGACCTGGCGCGGCATCTGCTTGTTCACCCTGTCCCGTTCCACGATAACGCCCATGAACACCTCGTTATCGGCGCCTTCAACCGAGACGATCGTATCCGACAGCTTGAAGGTAGGTTCCCTGAGCTTTTCGCCGCCTACCATGCGGGCGGCGCGCACGACCAGATTGGCGATGTCCCTGTTCTCGCGGCCGGCTATCAGCGCTACCCTCTCGAGGATCGGGTCCTTGACTCCCTTGACCTTCCTCGATTTGGCCTTCATGCACTCCACGGCGCGCGTCACGCCGGCCCTGACGCCTTCGATGATTCGTGTGACAGGTACTCCCTTGATGGCCTGGTTGACCCCTTCCGCGAGGAGGGCGCCCGCCATGATAGTCGCCGTCGTGGTCCCGTCGCCGACCGCCTCTTCCTGCGCCCTCGCAGTGTTTATGACCATCCTGGCAGCGGGGTGGTTGACGTCCATTTTGGTCAGGATGGTTATGCCGTCATTTGTTATGACGACCTCTCCAAATCGGTCGACCAGCATGCTGTCCAGGCCCTTGGGGCCTATGGTGCCTTCCACTGCGGAAGCGATCGCCCTGACCGCACTCGAGTTCGTGAGCAGAGCCGCCAACCGTTCGTCGATCTCGGAGCTCGAAGAAACCTGCTTCAGCGTCATAAGTGCCTCCCTTTGACATGCCGCGGCCCCCCGGTTAAGGAGAGCCGCCGCGCTTCCTTAAAGACGGTATTCACGGAAAACGCCGCCATCTCCGGCGGCGGGGTCAATCCAGGGCCTATCCCGCTCCTTTGCTCAAAGCCTCGCTGAGTTTGGACTGAACGTGCTTGACGATCGCGATTACGCGGGCGTACTCCATCCTGCGAGGCCCCAGCACCGCGATCTTACCCACGCTGCGCCCCCCGACCGCCAGCACAGTGCCCACAAGGCTGCAGTCCTCTATCTCCTTGACCCCTGTCTCACCGCCGATGGAAACCATAACCGAACCATCGTTGAGTTGCCCAGTGACGCGTGAGTTGACGAGCTCGCGGACCGTCTGGTCATGCTCCAGCATCCCCAGCACCGCGCGGGCCTTATCCACGTCGCGGAACTCCGGCTGCTCGAACAACCTCGACGTGCCCCCCACGTACACCCTCTCGTCGGGGTCATCGTCAACAAACGACCTCAGGACATCGAGGGCTTCGCGCATTACGGACTTGTAGGCCGAGAGCTCCCTGTTCATGACCTTAACCGCTTCGTCGGCGCACAGGTCTACCGGAACGCCGCGGAGCCGCTCGCTGAGGGCCTCGTACAACCCGTGGATCTCCTCATCGGCAAGGCCTGCCGGCCTGTCGATGACCGAGGTCTGGACGAACCCCGTGTCGGTCACCAGCACGAGGAGCGCCGACCCTTCCATCAGCGGCACGATGCTCAGCCGGTGGAGCCTGGCGTTGTCGAGCTGGGGGCCCAGGACGAATGCAAGATATCTGGTCGTGTCCGACAGGACCTTTACCGTCTGCTGGATGAGGGCCTGTATCTCCCTGGTCTTCTCCTCGAGCACCCGGTGGATGTTCTCGATGACCGCGGAGGACAGGTCCGCCTGCGGCATCAACCAGTCGACATAGTAGCGGTATCCGAGGTCGGACGGAACGCGACCTGAGGACGTGTGGGGTTGTTCCAGATAGCCCATTTCCTCGAGGTCGGCCATCTCATTGCGAATAGTGGCAGGACTGACCCCCAGGCTGTACTTGCGGGCGATAGTACGGGACCCCACAGGCTCCACCGTCGAGACGTAATCCTCGACGACTGCGCGAAGAACCCGCATCTTTCTATCGTCCAGCATCCCTGCACCTTCCCTTTTGGCGCCGGCGCCTATCGAATTCGTGGGGCCGGTACCATTAGCACTCGTGGACGGGGAGTGCTAAGGTTCTACTAATGAAATTACCATCAGCAGGGCTTGCGTGTCAAGGAAAGGCCGCAGCGTCGCGCGATCGCCGCGTTGTGCCTTAACTTTACTCATACGCTGCGGCTGAGTCCGTCAAGCAGAAGCGGATGGGCGCCCTGTCACCGTGTGGACCGCCGGTTGGGCACGGTGACATCACCCGGAGTGTAGCCGGCGCGGCGCATACTGCTGCTGGCCTGAGCTTCTTCTAGACGTTCTTGACCAGGTTTGCCATTTCGATGCCTGCGACAGCTGCGTCCCAGCCCTTGTTACCGGCTTTTGTACCGGCGCGCTCAATTGCCTGTTCTAGATTGTCCGCCGTGATGATCCCGTAAATCACGGGGACTCCGGTCGCCAGGCCTGCCGCAGCCACCCCCTTCGCCGACTCGGCCGCCACGTACTCGAAATGGGGTGTGGCGCCCCGTATCACCGCGCCTAGGCACAAGACGGCTGAGAACCTGCCGCTCTCGGCCAGTTTTTTGGCAACAAGCGGTATTTCGAAAGCCCCGGGGACCCAGGCGATCTCGATGTCCTCGTCCCGTGCGCCATGGCGTTTCAGGGCGTCCAGCGCGCCGTCGAGCAATTTTGTGCTGATGAACTCGTTAAACCTGCTGATCGCGATTCCGAAACGAAGGCCAGTCGCAAGCAGGTTTCCTTCAATCACTGTAGCCACGTGTGCATTCCTCCCTGGCGATCCCGCCGTAGTTTTCCGCTTATCCTCCGCCACGTCAACCATCCACATCAACCATGGGGGCAGCTACACCGGCCCGGCCGTCCTCCGAGGTAGTGACCCATTCTGGTCCTCTTGGTTTCGAGATACCGCGCGTTTACCTCGTTGGGCTGTATCTCTATCGGGACGCGCTCGACGATTTCCAGCCCGTACCCTGCCAGGCCGGTGAACTTGCGCGGGTTGTTGGTGAGGAGCCGGATCCTTCTCACGCCGAGGTCGGCGAGGATCTGGGCTCCCATGCCGTAGTCCCTCAGGTCCGCAGGGAATCCGAGCGCCTCGTTGGCCTCAACCGTGTCCTTGCCCTGGTCCTGCAGGGCGTAGGCCCGCAGCTTGTTGAGCAGCCCGATGCCCCGGCCTTCCTGCGGCATGTACAGGAACACCCCGCAGCCTTCTTCCTCGATCATGGCTAGCGCCCTGTGGAGCTGTTCCCCGCAGTCGCACCGGAGCGAACCGAACACATCACCCGTCAGGCATTCGGAATGTACCCTGACGAGCACGTCCCTGTCCGGATGGATGTCTCCCCTGACGAGGGCGACATACCCCTCGTCGCGGAGTTTTCCCCTGTAACCGACCACCCTGAATCTCCCGTACTGCGTCGGAAGCTCAGCTTCGGCGACTCTCTCCACCAGGCGCTCGGTCCTCAGCCTGTACCTGATCAGGCTCTCGATGGTGATGATCTTCAAACCGTGCTTCTGCGCAAATTCGACCAGGTCGGGCAGCCGGGCCATGGTGCCGTCTTCCCTCATGATTTCGCATATCACACCCGCAGGGTACAGCCCGGCGAGCCGCGAAAGGTCGACTGCCGCCTCCGTATGGCCGGGCCTCCTCAGCACTCCTCCTTCCTTCGCCCTCAGCGGGAAGATGTGGCCGGGCCTCACTATATCCTCGGGCCTGGTTTTCGGGTCTATCGCAACGCGAATGGTGTGCGCCCTCTCGAACGCGGATATCCCCGTGGTTATTCCGTGGCGGGCATCTATTGATACGGTGAACGCTGTACCCATGTGGTCGCTGCCATAGTTCAGCATCGGCGGGATCTGCAGCTCGTCCAGCCGCTCCCCCGTCATGGGGAGGCAAACGAGCCCCCTTCCGAACCGGACCATGAAGTTCACCGCTTCGGGGGTGACCTTCTCGGCTGCCATGACGACGTCCCCTTCGTTCTCCCTCTCCTCGTCGTCCACCACGACCAGCATCCCCCCGTCCTGCAGGTCCTTGATGCCCTCTTCTATCGTTGCGAATGGGCTGTCGAGCTGCCCGTCAGTTGGCCGGTTCATTGCCGTCACCTCCCGGAGGAGAAGCCGTGCTCGCTGAGGAACTCCACGTCAATGCCGCGGGTGCCGCCATCATCACCATCTCCAGCCGGGTTACCTTTTATGGGGGCGCTGTACTGCTGGAGGAGCATTGCGACGTACTTCGCTATCATGTCGGCCTCTAGATTCACCCTGTCACCGGGGATCTTCGAGCCGAGCGTCGTTGCCTTCGCGGTGTGAGAGATGAGGGAGACGACGAAACCGCCCGCCGTCCTGGACACAACCGTCAGGCTAACCCCATCCACTGCGACGGATCCCTTTGGAACAACGTATCCCTTGAGTTCGGCAGGGGACGCGATCTCCAGGACGATGGCGTTACCCTCGTGCGTCTTGCGCTTTATCACCCCGACCGCGTCGATGTGGCCACTTACCAGGTGACCGCCCAGGCGCCCCCCCAGGGATAGAGGGCGTTCGAGGTTCACCCGGTTGCCGGGCATCGCCTCTGCCAGCGATGTCTTTCTCAGCGTTTCGGGCATGATGTCGGCTCTGAAGTAATCCGGCCCGATACCGGTCACCGTCAGGCAGACCCCGTTCACGGCGATACTGTCTCCGATCCGCGTCCCGCCCAGCACAGTGCGGCAACTCACCACCAGAGCGAGCGAGTCCCCACGTCTCTCAACCGACTTGACTGTTCCCAGTTCTTCAACGAGACCCGTGAACATGCGCCACCTCCAGGTATCCTTCAATTAGAATGTCATCCCCAACCCTCTGGACATCGACTCCGGACACGGGCAAGGCGTCCGCCATCCGGAGTATTCCCGGCCCCCCGACCGGTCCGGGGGCAGTCCGGCCTCCGGCGATCTTCGGGGCCATGAAAAACGCCACCTTATCCACGATCCTGGATGCCAGGGCGCTGGCGGCCACCTCGGCGCCCCCCTCTATAAGGAGGCTGGGCAACTCCCTGCGCCCCAGCTCCTCGAGCAGGCGTCGCCAGACGATCCTCCCCCTGCTTTCGGGCAGGATCCAGACCTCCGCGCCGCAGGCCCTGAGGTCTCGGACCCTGCTCTCAGGCGCGCGTTCTCCGGCAACGATGATCGCAGGCGCCCGCGAGTCATTGCGCACTATCCTGGCGGTGGGAGGGGTCCGCGCATGGGCGTCCAGGACCACTCGGGCGGGATCCCGCCCATCCACCAGCCTCACCGTGAGCCGCGGGTCGTCCTCCAGTACCGTCCCTACGCCGACCAGAACCGCATCGTACTCCCTCCGCAACTGGTGGACGCGCCGCCTCGCTTCTTCGCCCGTTATCCAGCGTGAGTCCCCCGTGCGCGTGGCGATCTTGCCGTCCATGGTCATGGCCATTTTCAGGAGGACGAATGGTAGTCCCGTGGTGATGTGCTTGACGAACACCTCGTTGAGCCTGGCGGCCTGCCCCGCCAGCACTCCCACCGTCACCTCGATCCCCGCCCGGCGAAGGCTATCCAGGCCGTTCCCCGCTACTTTAGGGTTGGGGTCGACCATGGCAGCGACCACTCGCTTGATACCTGCGGCGATTACGCTGTCCACGCAGGGGGGCGTTCTTCCATGGTGGCAGCAGGGCTCGAGCGTGACGTAGAGCGTAGCCCCCTTCGCCATCTCGCCCGCAGCCCTCAGGGCGTGAATCTCGGCGTGGGGCGTTCCCGCCCGCTCGTGGTAGCCGCTTCCCACGACCACTCCGTCGCGTACGACCAGGGCGCCCACCATGGGGTTTGGGCTGGTATCCCCCCGCGCCTTTGCGGCCAGGTCGAGTGCCTGCCGCATGTAATACTCGTCAAGGTGCTGCCCCTTCATGCGCCGCCCCTGGGGTCTCCCACGGGGTTTCGCCTCCTTGTCTGCAGTGTGCCCCGAAGCCGGTGCCGACGTTAACACCGGCCGGCGTTACCCCGCCGGGCGCACGACAAACTAAAGCCCCGGGGGTCTTCCCCGGGGCTCGCCTGACGCAAAGGCAACCGGAACGCTCACTGCGCCCTTCTCCCATCCGGACTTTACCGTCGGCCCTGGAATCGCACCAGGTCGGCCACTGACACGTGGTTCGCGGGCTAGCCTCTCGGCATTACCGCCGGTCGGGAATCGATCGTCCCGCCTCGCGCGAGACGGAACTCTCTCACCCTGCCCCGAAGGATATTCATCGTATGACAACCGGTTGCTTAATTCTAAAACGACTCCAGCACCCTTTGCAAGGGGTGTATCCGCAAAGTCCGCGTCAAGAGTGGTTGCCAGGTTCCATCACGCTGTCACCCAGTACTTGCACGAGGTCTTCAGACCGAGAACTGGTTCGACCCACCGGCCGCCCCATAATCAGGGTGGCCGATCAAGATGTGCCGGAACGGTTTACGGCCGGGCTCGCATGCCGGTCCAGGAAATCCCTCATTCTGCCCATCGCGTCGCGGAGGTTCTCCAATGAGTTGGCGTACGACATCCTGAGATAACCTTCGCCGCAGCGCCCGAACGACGTGCCTGCGAGGGCTGCCACGCCCGCCTCGTTCAGGAGCAGGTCAGCAAACTCTTTGCTTGGAATTCCGGTGTCTTTGACGCTCGGGAACACATAGAACGCGCCCCTGGGCATGACGCACGATATGCCTGGGAGCTCGTTGAGCTCGGCAACTATGAAGTCCCTTCTCCTCCTGAACTCCCCGACCATTTGCATCACGCTGTCCTGGGGTCCGCGCAAGGCCGCGGCGCCCGCCACCTGGATGAACGACGCCGTGCACGAGTTGGAGTTGACCATCAGCCTGGTGATCTGCTGAACCAGGTCCTGCCGCGCGGCGGCGTATCCGAGCCGCCACCCGGTCATTGCGTAGGTCTTGGAGAAACCGTCGAGCAGGATGATCTTCTCCTTCATGCCCGGCAGCGACGCGAGGCTGCTGAACGCGCCGTCGTAAAGGATCCGGCAGTACACCTCATCGCAGAGGACCATGAGGTCGCGGCCGTCCACAGTCTCCGCTATACCCTTGAGGTCCTCCTGAGTCAGCATGCTACCCGTGGGGTTGTGCGGGTAGTTGAGGATAATCAGCTTGGTCTTGTCGCTGACCTTGGTCTTGAGCTCGCTGACGTCGAGGCGGAACTCGTTCTCCTCGCGCAGTGTGAGCGGGACCGGCCTTCCGCCGGCGTAGTTAATCATCGACTCGTAGATCGGGAATCCGGGATCGGGGTAAATCACCTCGTCGCCCGGGTCCACGAGCGCGAGGATGCTGAAGAACAGGATCGGCTTCGCCCCCGGGGTGACCACGATGTCGTCGGGGCCGAACGTCACGCCCCTCGAGTTGCTGAGGTACTCGGCGCACGCCTCGCGCAGTACTGGAAGTCCCTGAGCAGGGCCGTAATGTGTGAAACCGTCGTGAAGCGCCTTGACGGCGGCTTCCTTGATGAAAGTGGGCGTGTCGAAGTCCGGTTCGCCGATTTCGAGATGGACGATGTGTTTGCCTTTCTGTTCGAGGGCCTTTGCTTTGGCTAGTACTTCGAATGCGGTTTCCGTTCCGAGCCGCGACTGGCGTTTTGAGAGCAACGTCCTCAACCTCCCCTTAACAGCCGGACAGTCTGTTTAGTCCTGTTTTATCTAGTAATCATTATGGAGGTTGGAAATGTCAAGGGGGAGTTTTCGCATTCTCACGGGACCGGGCGCAGAAACGACACGCCCGGTGATCCTGGCAGGCGTGGCGGCAGCCATCGAGATGGCATCCCGCGGGGGCACGCCCACGAGCTCCGCCATACTACGGACAGCGAGGTTCACCGGCCAATCCTGGTTCACGGTGATGAAACTCGCGCATGGCGTTGAACGCGTGAGTAACGTGACTGAACCCCGCAGTCACAGCCGCCGCGACATCCGCGAACGTCGCATCCGCATGGCCGGCCGCGCCCACGATCCCCTGGCTGGCGAGCGCCGCGGCAAGTTCGGCTGAACCGAGGTTGACCGGCGTCTATCATCAGATCCGCGCGCTCCTTCACGAGAGCGCGGCTCGATCCGACTCGCCCAGGCAGGGGTCACCTGGACTGGCAGCGCACTCCGACCACGCGTTTCTGTCTGCAATTACCGTCAGTACGGGGTGTATCTGCAGGATGGAAGCAGGACAGTCCGGAGTCACAGGGCCGCATAGGGCTTGCCTCAGAATGCGGGCCTTTACCCTGCCGCACGCAAGAAGGAGGATCATCCGCGCCCTCATGATCGTCTTGATCCCCATGGTAATCCCACGGTCGGGGGCCGCATCGAGAGTGGTGAACCCCGAGAGTCTCTCCCTGGTCGTCTCCGACAGCCGGACGACGTGGGTCACCGAACCGAGCTCGGTGCCGGGTTCATTGAAACCAATGTGACCGTTTAGGCCTATCCCCAGCACCAGGAGGTCAATGCCGCCGGCCTTCTCGATGGCCTCCTCGTATGAGCGACACGCCTCCACAAGGTTGCCGGCGGAACCGTCGGGGACATGAATGTTCCCGGCGGGGATGTTCACGTGATCGAACAGGTGCCTGCGCATGAATTGCGAAAAACTTCGCGGGTCGCCCGGTGGAAGACCGCACAGCTCATCCACGTTGAAGGTGGTGACGTTCGAGAAATCCAGCCCCTCGCCGGCGTGTAGCCTGGCCACCTCCCGGTACATCCCGGAAGGAGTCCTCCCGGTCGGAAGCCCGAGAACAACGCCCGGGCACCCCCTGATACGCTCTTCGATGATGCGCGCTGCCGCCCGATCCATCTCTGCGACTGACTCTGTGATCATTACCCTCATCATGGTCCTCTCCAGTCGAGGCAAACAGACCTCGTCTCTACGATACCGGTACCAGGACGAGCGCTATGGGGTCTTCCAGGGGCAACCCCTCGATCTCGGTCCTGGCAAGCGCCTGCATGTGGCCCACCGAAGCCAGCCCGGAAAGATTGGCTATTCGCGCTCCGTAGATCAGGTACACTTCGGGCATTTGCTGCCCCCCGTCCCCGAACGCGGTGTGGGAATCCACGACGTTCTCGATCGCCTGAAGAGTGGACCCGACCGTGGTCCCGACCACGATCCCGTTGCTCTTCTGGAGCCTGATAACCCCAGTGTAATCCACAATCCGTATCGGGCGTAATGTCCTCCTGCTCAACCCCATCCAACGCTTCTCCTGGACGCTCCCCTGGAACACTGCGAGCCCGCTGGTCGAAGCAGCAACCGCGATCGCCGGCGGGTCGAGCCTCATCGATTCCGCAGCAATGCCGAGCATCTGGTCGACGCAAAGCCTCGGTCTGGCAAGCTCCTGACTCCTCATCTCGCTCGCCCCGCAGGCGACCGCCCGCACCAGGTTCCTGGATGCATCGACCTCGACTTCCACCTCGACAGTGCCCGGAGCCGCCCCCAAACGCAGCACCGATTCTTCCGCTTCGCGACGGATCCTGATTATATCCTCCTCGGTCGGGTTCACGATGGTCCTCTCCACCATATCACGGACGAGCGCAAGGCCAACGCCGATGGCCGATATCACCTCCGCCTGCCTCGCTCTCCTGTACTGCAGCCCCATCCTGGAGGCGAGGTACGGAACTACCGCGGAACAGCCACCTCCTCCCCCGACCAGGGTGACGAGCCGCCTGTCCAGCCCGTATTCTTCTATCAAGGAATTGACGGTCGGCTCTACCTTGCCTGCCGCGACGTCCATAACGTTCCTCACGACATCTTCGACCGGCCGTTCGACGTAACGAGCCAGCGCCTCGAACGCTATGCGCGCCGCCTCACCGTTGCCGGCAGCGTAGT
Organism: Bacillota bacterium; assembly: GCA_013178305.1. Taxonomy (NCBI): domain Bacteria; kingdom Bacillati; phylum Bacillota; species Bacillota bacterium. Next base: position 467,883 of record JABLXB010000002.1, read on the forward strand.
CGCCGCGCTCGACTACTCCCGCCAGGTTTGCCGCACAGGTGAGCGTGAGGGCGAAGGTTTCCCCGGCAGCCGTTCTCACTGCAACGTAGTCGGCCGGATCCCCGGGTCGCGGCTGTATCATGACGGGCTCGGCGCCGCGCAGATCACGGGGGTCGGCGAAGACGGAATACGGCAGCCCGGCTATGTGCGCGCTCCTGGGTCCGACCGATTCCACCGACCTGCCCTTCACCCTGATCATGGAGCCGCCCGCTATGCCGAGCGTACGGGTATCGAGCGACCGGAGATAGGTCTTGTGCCCGCCGACCTCGGCGTGCCTGACGATCACCCGGCCGTTCTTTACAGCAGAGATGTCCGTGCTGGTCCCGCCCACCTCGAGGAATATGCCGTCCGTCACCCTCTCGAACATGAGGGCCCCCGCGACACCCGCGGCAGGACCGGACAACAGGGTGAGAATTGGCCGCTTCCTGACCTCCGCGACGTTCATGACCCCGCCGTCGCCCCGCATGATCATGAGCGGAGCCCCGATCCCGGCGTCAGCCACAGCGCCAGCTGTCATGAGCGCCGATTCCATCATTTTCGGAAGTATGCTCGCGTTGATGACCGCCGTCCGCGTCCGCACCTTCAGGCCGTACAGCTTGGAAATCTCATGCGTTCCCGTGGCGGCCACGCCCTTCAACGTAGCCCTTTCCATGGCGAACCTCTCGTTGCCGGGGTCATCCACCGAGAACGGCTCAGCCGCAACGATGACCGCCTTCCCGCCAAGCTGTTCGAGAGCCCTGTCGATCATCTCCGCGGTGGCAGGCATGAGGGCGGCGGAGCCGGGCTTGACTTCAACGTACACGTGAGCTATATCCAGGAGTCTCCCACCGAGATCCAGGTTCTCCACCCTGGTGTCGGCCCTCGCCTTGTACCCTTCGACGCCGTAGCCCATCGCCAGTATCCCTACACTCGCCACGTCGCCCTCGAGGAGGGCGTTCGTGGCCTGGGTGGTGCTGTGTGCAATAAACGCCACGCTCGCCGGGTCGATCCGCGCCTCGCCCAGGAGCTTCTGTAACGCCTCCACGATCCCGCGGGCTACGCCCTCCTTTGCCTGGTGCGTGGTCGGCACGACGGCGTGCGCGACCAGTTCGTAAGTGTCGTTGTCTATCGCAACGGCGTGAGTGAACGTGCCGCCCACGTCGATACCGATCCTGACCATGGCGATCCCGACCGGGTCCGATGTCAACCCCCCGACACCCCCACCGACACCCCCGGGCAGACGGGCCGCCTCTCCCTTATCGATTTCTCGACGGCCGCCGCAGCGGCAACCACCGCCAGCCCATCCATCGCGGAGACCACCGGCGCCGTGCCCCCGGCGACCGCATCGATGAACCCCGTGAATGCGTCGGCGAATAGCCCGGTCACCCTACCGTACATGTCCGCCCCGAAGAATGTGGGGCATTCGTACCTGTCTGTGGTGACGTCGAGCATCTGCCTCTCCGTATCCACCCGGATGACCCCTCCAGCGCAGACGACCTCGAACAATCTCGCCGCCACGGATGGGGCCTTCTCCGGGTACACCCAGGACGCGTCGAAATACGCGCTCTCGCCGCCGGAGTACCTGATCATCGCCCGGACGAAGTCCGGAGTATCGATCCCCTGCGACCGCAGGAAGCCCGACCCCTCAACAGCGTAGACCTCGGATACTTCGGATCCAAGCAGCCAGCGCACCGCATCCAGCAGGTGGGTCATCTGGAACCAGATGGGGGACGTCCGCGACGCCCACGTAAGCCTCCTCGTCGGGGCAACCAGCCGGTCGTGCGCCCAGGCAGTCACGCCGAGCACCCTGCCCATGCCGCCCGACGCCAGCCTCTGCTTTGCCGCGTGCAGCGGTGGGAACCACCGGAGCACGTGATTCACCTGGCAGACGACGCCGGCCCGCGATATGGCCTCCACCATGAGTTCAGCGTCGGCCACCGACATGGCGAGGGGCTTCTCAACCAGTATGTGCAGCCCTCTCCCGGCGGCACAGACCACGGGGTCCCTGTGGAGGTCATCCGGCAGCGCGATGTAAACGGCGTCGAGAGCCTCTCTGTCGATCATCTCCCGGTAATCGAAGTAGCGCGTTACCCCGCCGTTACCTGAGCCCCTTGATCCCTCCAGGTTCGCGCCCCCGAACGAATTGAGCCTGGACTCGTCGGCGTCGCAGGCGGCGATGAGCGAGACCCTGTCATCCTGCCTAGCGAGTCTCGAATACGCCAGCCCCATGTAACCCAGTCCCACGATACCCAGCCTAATCAATGATGCATCCCCCCAGCTGCCGTATTCGTTCCCTCAAATGAGCTACGTCCACTTCCCTGACTCTGCCGTGGGGGGCCAGCGAAGCAGCGACTCCCGCTGCCTGCCCCATGCCCAGGCACGTGGCGGTTACGCGCACCGACGCGGTCGCTTCATGCGTAGCTGAAATGCATCTACCTACCACCAGGAGGTTCTCGGTGTTCTTCGCTGTCAGGCACCTGTAGGGTATCGAATACAGGAAGCCTTCCGGCTCCTCGCGGTAGACGAGCCCGCTCCCTGACGGGTCGTGAATATCGATCGGGTAGGCGCCCATGCACACGCCATCCTCAAATCGCCTGCCGGCCAGGATGTCGCCGGCGGTCAATACATGATCCCCGAGAATGCGGCGCGATTCCCTGACCCCGATGGTGCTGGCGATGTCCAGGAGGTACGAATCCTCAAACCCGGGCACCCGCCGCCGCAAGAACTCCGTCAGCTGCCTCACCTGCTCCCTTGCGACGAGCTCCGCCCTGCTGAGCTCGAACGGATCGAGCGGATTCGTCTTCACCACCCTGGTGGTGTTCACGAGGATCTCACCATGCCTCGGTGTGCTGAAGAAGAGGAGCCTGTCCCGCGGGATGCTGACTTCTCCACGGTCGAGACCGCCGCGCCACACGCCGAAGAAACCGGAACACGACAGGAACCCGGTCTTTTCGAGTATCTCGAGGTCGGTCGTGTGGTGGAACTCTTCCGGGTGGGCCTTCATGTACTCCTTGACCCTCGGAGCATCGACGTTGCTCATGCGGAATATCAACGTGAGTGCCTGGCAAAGACCGTCCTGGGACCGCCCCATCTCCCACGGGGCGCCTGCCATTGCCGCCAGTTCGCCGTTGCCCGTCGCGTCGACGAAGACCTCTCCCCGAATATCGAACACTCCTCCGGGATGCGCGACCCTGACCGCCTCTATCCGGCCGCCCGAGGTCTCCACGCCGCAGAATCTTGCGTGGAAAAGCACCTCCGCCCCCGATTCCTTAACCATGTCGTCAAGTACGAACTTGAGGGCGGTTGGCTCAACCGGGGTAAAGGAGTAGATGACGCCGAGGGCGTCCCTGATGTGCCCGGGCGAACCCCCGGCGGCCACCAGCCTGTCGACGATCTCCTGGGGTATCCCATCCACCACCTGGCGGCCGTCCCTGGCGTGGAACGTCATCCACGGTCCGACCAACCCGGCGGTGGAACATCCCCCCAGGTATCCATGTTGCTCGATCAACAGGACGTCCGGGCCTTCCCCTCGCCTGCCCGCCCCCCGCATCCTTGCGCACGCCAGCGCGGCTGCAACCCCCGCCGGACCACCGCCGACCACGACGGTTCGAGCCTTCGCCAGAGGGAACATCAGGGCACCGGCACCTCCTCCAGGCTCACACTGCTGCCTCGTTTCAGCGACATCTCTATGGCCGTCAGAATCCTCACGTTCTCAAGCCCGTCCGTTTCGTCGCACGCCGGCTGCGAGGTCCCTTCAAGCACGTCCACGAACGAATCGAACATGGTGGGATAGATCCCCCGCAACCTGCCGCATATCTCCGACTGGATGCAGCGGAAGTTCTGAAGTGAGGATGCCATCTTCGCCCCCATCTGGTAACCCGTATCCACAGTCAGGATCCCGCCGGTGCCGAGCACTTCCATTCGCGCGTCGGCGAGGGCCGGCTGCGAGTTCGGTGCTATCCAGCACGCTTGCAGGGAAGCAGTCGCCCCGGACCTGAACACAAGTTCGGCCCTGGCGTAGTCGTACGTGTCGATCCCCAAGGAAAGCAGCTTCCTCCTGGCGCCGACGGCGGTTACCGCCCCAACCTCGCTTTGCGCGATCCATCTGGCGGCGTCGGCCTCGTGGCTCATCAGAAACCACGCGGGAGAGCTCGAAGACGCCCAAGGGAGCATCCTGAGAGGCACGTCGATACGGTCGTTGATCCGGGCGCTGATGCTGAGCACCTCGCCGATTTCCCCGGATTGAACCGCCTCCCTGGCGGCCACATACGGCGGGGTCCACCGGAAGATGTAGGCCATCTGGCACTTGACGCTCGCCGATCGAATGGCCCGTACCATCTGGATCGCGTCCTCCATCCTCGTGGCCAGCGGCTTTTCCAGCAGGATGTGAACCCCCGCTTCGGTCGCCGATAGCACCACGTCCCTGTGAAGATGGTCGGGGAGGCAGACAACGACGCCGTCTAACCGCTCACGGGCAAACATCTCGCTGAAGTCCGGGTACGCCCTGCAGCTCCAGGATGTCGAAACCGGGTCGCGCTTGCTATCGTCAACGTCACAGACCGCCGCAAGGCGCACCCGCGGATTCTCCGCCGCGACCCTTGTGTACATCGTCCCCATGTTGCCGAGGCCGACGACTCCAATCCTCTTCATGCTCTTCCCAGCCTTCTACCTCATATACATCAGGCCCGCGAGCACGGCGGACGCGGCGCTCAGGAGCCAGATGAACGGTATGACCTTCGCGGTGATCCTGTTGACGTCCACCCCGGTGAAACCCGCGGTCCACACGTTATGGGTGTTCGTCGGGTCACCGATGATCTGCACACGTTCGGTGCACAGGAACCCCGCCGTGACAGCCATCGGCGACAGGATCTTGAGGCTCACCATGAGGCTGGCGACTCCGCTCCCAAGACCGTATAGGTTCATCGGTCCCCTGTACAGAGCCAGCGGAGACAGGAGGGCGAAGAATACTACGTACCCGAGGAACGAGGTGGGAACGATGGAATTCAGTATCGGAGCGAGGGCCTTCCCCACGACAGGATGGGAGACGGCCTTCAGCAGGATGCCTATGCCGATCATCAACAGGACGGCCGGCGCCGCATCGGCCACGCCCTTGTAGGCGGCTTTTCCGATGAGGGTGGAAGAATTCGTGCCTCTCCTGTAGGTGGTGACGACCGCGTAGCCGATGCCGGCGATGAACGCGGACACGATCTGCCACTTGAAGAATACTACCAGTATTATGGGAACAATGGGTGTGATGAGCGAATACCAGGGCGCATACTTGTAAGCCTCTTCCTGAGCCATTGACGACGCTACGGATGCCCAGGCGATCCGCGGGGATTTTCTCGCCTGGAAGTATATGAATACGAAAGCGGTCAGAACGGTCAGCCCGGCCACAGCAAGCGCGAACACCTTGACGTCGTCGAGGGTGACCCCGGTAACGGTCTTCCAGTACGCCCAGTTGGCCAGGTTGATTCCCATACCCGTGCCCACCCCGAAGAGGTACACCGTCGCCACGGTCAATGGGGGCAGGCCTACCGACAGCATAATGGGAAGCGCGATGTTCCCCACCATGATCACGGCGCCCAGCCCCGCCAGGGTAGTGAATAGCAGCGCCACGGCCACATACATGGCGATGAGCACCCCGACGGGGTTATCGCCGCCGAATTCGGCCGCCTTCTTGATGATCTTCTCCGATATGCCGGTCAGCAGCATGATCTGGCCGAGGATAGCCCCGAATATGCAGGCCACATACGCGCCGGAGAGCCTCGCCACTCCCTCTTCGACAATCACTTTCTGGATCTCGGGGGACGGAAGCTGCGCGACCAGGCCGACCACGATGCCCATCGCCGGGATAGCGATCAGCGCGGGTAACTTGTTGGATATCATGAGCGCTGCGAACACGAAGAAGACCAGGAGTATCAGGTACCCTACCATAGGAAGACACCTCCGGGTTCTTAGAGTGATGAAATCGCCTTCGAAAACGCCAGGGTGGCCTTCTCCAGTTCCTTGAAGGTCGATCCCGTCGAAAGAACGCCTATCATGATGGACTTCGATCCTGCCTGGGCAAGAAGGTGAACTTCTTCAGGATGTAGCCTCTTCTGGGAGGGGATGATGATCGGTTTCTTCAGCAAAGACGTGAGCATCGAGTACCGGTTGATGTCCGAGAGGGTGAGGCCCTGCCCGTACTGTTCCTTGGGGATGATGGCTCCCTCGAAAGCCTCTATCGGGGTGTTGTTGAGCCCCCGTATGAATTCCCAGTCGCAGCTCGAATCTATCGCAGCTATCCTGGTTATGCCCTGGACATTCATCAGCCAGGCCGGGTAGTAGTGGACGAACATATCCAGGAAGTCGAAACCCATGGTCTTGATCTCTTCGATTTCCCGCGACGAGACTCCGTTCTCCGCTCCAGGAACTATACCAACCGGAATGGACACGGACTTCAGGATCCGTTCCAGGGCCGGTCTCTCCTGGGATAGCGAACCGAATGTCACTCCGGAGGCCCTGTGCGTGACGTTAATGTGTACCTTTACAGCGTCCGCGCCCCCCGCTTCCGCAGCCTTCGCCATATCCTCGGAATTCTCCGGTATGGCGACGATCAACGCCATCTTCTTCTCTGCCGTAGTCTGAAGGAACTTGCCCGCCAATTCCGGCACCTCCTGAGATCATCTTTACAAACCGCCCGTGAACGTTTCTTCGAAGACCATTGCCCACGCCCCCATCAATCCCGAGTCCGCACCCAGCCTTGACTGGATTATCGGAACTGCTCGAAGGCTCATACTCAGGGCTCGCCTGGAGATCTCTTGCCTGAGCGGTTCCAGCAGGAGATCCCCGACCTGTGACACCCCCCCTCCTATGATCATGAGTTCCGGGTTGAGCAGGTTGACGATCCCCGACAGCGCTATCCCGAGCGTCGTCCCCGCCTTCCGGAAGGCCTCAACCGCAATCTCGTCCCCCTGCGTTGCAAGCTCCGCCACCCTCTCTGCAGTCCACTCGCCTCCACCGCCGGCGCCGGCGGGTCCACCGTGGCCACCCCTGGCGTTGTAAGTGGCCCTGGCCATCTGCGCGATCGCAGGGCCAGACGCAACCGCCTCAAGGCATCCCCTGTTTCCGCACGAACATTCGGGGCCCTCGGGGTCAACCGTGATGTGGCCAATTTCACCCGCAGCTCCCGAAACCCCGCGATAGACCTTGCCGTCGATGATGATCCCCGCCCCTATCCCTGTGCCGATCGAAACATAGACCAGGTTCTTGCAGGGGATATCGACGCCGCGCATCTTCTCTCCGATCGCGGCGACGTTTGTGTCGTTGTCCACGTATACCGGGACATCGAACCTGTCCGCCACCAGATCCTTTAATCTGATATTGTGCCAGTGCAGGTTGGAGGCAAAAGCGACCACGCCGCGCTCGTGGTCGACAAGGCCTGGAGTGGCGATCCCGATGCCCAGGACCTTCCGGGGCTCTCCGACGGAATCCCACGCGGTCTGCAGCCCCTGCATGAGGCTGCCCAATACGCTGTCCTGGGTAGCGGCGTCCACAAGCGAGTAAAAACGCCTGATGGGGCGACCATCCAGCCCTACTACTGCGGTGAGCAGTTTCGTACCGCCCAGATCCGCCACTATCACGTATCGTCCATGGGGGTTGATCTCGAACAGAACGGGCTTTCGTCCCCCGCTGGAATCGCCGATACCCGTCTCCCCTATGAGTCCCTCTCTCAGCAACTCATCTATGGTAGCTGAAATCGTGGTGGAGCTCAGGCCGGTGTGCCGCGCCATGTCCGCCCGCGAGATCGGCGAGCGCTTTGTCAACAGGTTCATGACGGCCCAACGGTTTATGGTCTTGATCAGCTGGTAGTTGCCGGTTCGTATAGTGCCAGGCACCTTGACATCGACCTCGAATCTTTTTACGGATACTTTCTTAAGTAGTCGTAAAAAGTACCCACAAAAATTGAACGTATATATTACTTATGCGGGCGAGCTCAAAATCCTTCACGACGGGGGCGTAATGGGCAAGGTTTTTTCGGTTTGCCAGGCTGCAACCACTTTCCTGACGAGGGCAAGGGGTTCATGGCGGTATGCCCAGAGCCAGTCAAGGAGGCACGGGAGGAACGATAACCCCGCCAGATCCTTCACGAACCTGTGAGCAGCGATCTCGCTTGTCCTGCGAACACGGATACGCGCCGGTAACCTGAAAGACTCTCCTGCGTCAAGACGGGCAAGGCGATCGAACGTCCAGCCCAGCCTGGACGACTCCAGGAAATGAAACCCCTCGTGCATCACGTGCCAGCCCGCAACGGTTTCGGGCTGGACGTTCAGGCCGGCCCGGTTCAATAATTCCGTCAATGCCTCGATGTGATCGCCGTGCAAGATGACGGCCCTGAGGCCGAGGTCGAGTTCAGCGCCGGCGGGGAATGCGTACGCCCCCTGCACCGTGACGCCTTCATGTATTTCAACGATTCTCATGCCGAGCCCTTCGGCCCATGCGCGCGCATCTCCGCTAAAGGTGTCCTTCTCGGAAAAAGCAGCGGCCGAGCCGATTTCCAGAGCCATTTGCACACAGAAACGATGCGCTTCCGGCGGGAGCCTTTCGTAAACGGGATCCCTGCTGAGGTCCACGAACCCCCATACCACGTCCGGCACACTGTACAGCACGGCAATGGTCTCTTCCCGCAAGCATTTCACCCCCGCAGTTGGTTAGAGCAGGACTTCCCGGGCACGGAAAGCACGCTTTACATTCACCGTACTACAGGGATGGGGTGGCGTAAAGCAGACTTTCCACCACGGTGCGCACCCGGTTTCCCCCTGATGATGATTAATGTTCGGGCTAATCTCGACCCAGGAGTATACTTCGGCCGTCGACAAAGAAGAGGACAGGCTTTGTTCGAAGGCGAATCATGTCTGAGACGCAGTGTGCAGCGGCGCCGTTACGACGCTGCCCAACCACGGAGAACGGGTGAAGGCCGCGTGAACCAGCCCGACGACAGCCCGCAAATTGAATCCCCGCAAACCGAATCCCGGGAGACCGACCGGAAGATAGACTTCCTCTCCGGCAAGCAGCCCGAAGCCCTTGTGCGAGCGGCCAGGGATATGGCCGACCTGGCCAGCTTCGCTCATTCCGTAAGCGACAACGGGCAAAACCCCGGCAAGCTGATTGACGCAGTGAAGATGCTCATCCTCATCCAGGAGGAGGAATACGCCACGGGTGCCGGAGTCGGCGGGCACCTGGGGCTCCTCAACCGGTTCGTCGAACGATGGGGATACCAGCCGAAAGCGGACCCCGTTGGATTCCTGAACACCGGTTACCGGCTCAGCCTGATCATGCGCGATGTCACCGTGAAGCTCACGACGAAGGGCAGCCGCCTCCTGGGCTCCATCCACAGAATCCTTCAGGACTGGTACGGCTTCCACATGATGAGCAATATGGAGCAGCTGCTTTACCAGAGCCAGCGGGAAATGGAGCTCATGGACGCCTACGAGGCGCATGGATACGAGACGAGGTCCCTGGCGCGGGCCCTGAGTTTTCTGGAAAAGGGCTACCGCGACCTCTCCGAAAGGTTGTATGACTATATCATCGAGGGGATGGCCATCGAGCAAATCGCGTCCCTGCTCGACAGGTATAACCTCCTGGAAGAGGCTATCGCCAGCAAGCGAATGGAGGGATACGAGCCAGGGCTGCCGATCGTGGAGCGCGTCGAGAAGGCCAAGGCGGGCGCACTCCAGGTGGCGTTCGATGCCATGACGGGGGTGCTGGCGCACTCCACCGGGCGGGCAATGTCCGAGATGAACCTGATAAGCAAGCACCGGTTCTACTCGTGGTTGCACGACGTCTTCGATTCCGACCGCCTGCTGGAGCTGGCATCCGAGGCAGGCGACCTGATACTGCCCGTTTACCTGCCCGCCCACCCGGGTACGGTGCAGCTCGAAGAATTCGTGGGCGATTTCGTCGGGCGGCAGCTCGTCGATCTCGAAGGCCCGCCCCCCGAGAAGGAACAGACGTGTTCGGAGGAAGGAGACCTGACCGATATAGAGGACGAATTCGAGGAGGATTTCGCCCCCTACATCGACCTCGTCCTGACCACTGTTGCTTCGCACGAACTCGTGCCGGAACCCGGCCTTATAGCCGAACGCGCTACCTGGGGTGAAGCCCTCATGACCGCGGCAGCCGCGGGAGAAGTGGTGACAAAGTACCTCGCCCGCGGGGTATACTCCCCTGATACGTTCGAAGAGCCGCGGTTCGAGATGAGGGGCCAGTTGATCCTTTCGACGAAACAGAGCAGGGAGTAGCATGAACGGCCTGTACAATGTGCGATACGATCTTGCCATACGCGCCATCCTGTGTGGCACCAGCACCGGAAACCCGCTCACAAAGCTTGCCGTGCAGCGGCTCATCGGTGACGACGACCTGTCGGGCTTCTTTGCCTATGCGGAATCGTCCACCATCGGCCGGTGTTTTCGCATTCTCACCGACGGGCGATACATAACGCTTGGGATCGCGTCGCGGGCACTTCTTGCGAAGGAGTCCCCTGTTTCCAATGCCGCGCTCGCCGTGTTCCTCTTCATCTTGAAGTGGCACCAGGACAACTCCCTGCCCGTTCCGAGAACCACGATAATGGAGCAATTCGTTTCCGCGGAGAGAAGCGCCGCGAGGACCGTGGGAAGGGCGCTCGACGAGCTCGAGAGGCTGTTCTGGATAGAAGAGACCGGCCTCGAAGGTGGAACGTACAAGTACGTCCCGACCCCTATAGGGGTGCAGTCGCTCGGCCCCAGGTTTCTCAGCAGGGTCATCTCGGCTTCCCAGGAACGAGATTTCAAACATGGCGAAGTGATGGCGTTCTTCCAGGTGGCGGCGTCAGGCGCGGCCGCGAGCGAACGGCGCCAGTCTTCTTCGCCGCTTACGCTGTTCGACTATGCCGAGGCCGATCCGAAGTACGAGCGCGCGCTGAGACGGGTTATTGTCGGGACGACGGTGGGCTACCCGCCAACTGTCACGTCGATTGTGAAGATGCTGGGAGAAGACTCGCTGCAGGGATTGTACTCGTACTGCTCCGGGACGGGACTCGATAGATTCCTCAGGCTTGCTGAGTCAGGGAAACACCTGGTGGCCGTTGTGGATGCTTCGAAGGTATACCAGGCGGGCCAGGGCCCTGTTCCCGGTAGCGCGATTGCCGTCGCGGCGTATGCATGGTATCTCGAGGAACGGCTTTCGAGGTCCCTGACCCGCGTGGACCTCTTGCCGCTGATGACAGGCCGCGCGAAGAACCCGAGAATGACGCTGGCCCGGACGCTCACAGTGCTCGAGAAAAAGGGATGGATAAGGCGGAAGGAAGACTCCGGCAAGTTCAGGATGACTCCAGCGGGCAAGCAATGCCTGACACTGGCTCTCAGTTTGAGGCCCGGGCCCGACGCCGGCTCGTTACTCCGCGAGTTCGTGGAGACGAACTACGCCGGGCTTGAGACCTGCGCAACAGCGTATGCAACGGCGCCGGCGCAGGACGATCGGGGCCCGGCGGACCACGACGCAGACGAACACCCGGGGGTATCTCTGGATGATACCGATTGAATTGAGGCTTTCAGGGGTGCGCGCGTTCGGCAACCACACGATATCGCTGGGAAGCCACGACGTGCGCGAGGTAATCATGTTCGGGGCGAACGGTTCGGGCAAGAGCACGATCGCCAGGATGATCCAGGCGCTCGTCGGGGACCTGCCGGACGACCTTTACCAGGGCTACCTGGACGAGCGCGATGCCAGGGTCAACCGCAGAGCAACTGCCGAACTGACTGTCCTCAACCCGAAGGGAGACATGTGGAACCCCGACTGGCCGGACACCGTGGCGCTGGGCCTGGAGTTCGGCTATGACAACACGAGGCCGTTCTCCAGGTTCTACACGGTAGCGGACGGGCGACGGCAGAATTACCGCAGTCACGAAGAGTACGCCGAGATATTCCGGCGGACATACAGTATCAAGCCTGACGACCGGTTCATGTTCATACAGCAGGGCGAAAGCGCGGCTCTCGTACAGATGAAGCCGAGGTCCCGCTATGAGACCATGAAGCAGTTCCTCGGTCTCGAGGATCTTGAGAAGCGGTGGCAGGAGACGCTGGACGCCAGGAACCGCGCCTTCGAAGAACTCCGGAACGCGCAGAACCAGCGGGACATCCTCTACGACGGGCTCAAGCGAAAGGAAATCGCCTGGAAACAGCTGAGCGAATTCCGCCGGCTCTCGCAGGAGCTGGCCGAGATCCAGCAAGTGGTGGCGCGGGATAACCTCGTAAGGCACGTGATCGCCCTGGACAAGGCCGTAGCTGACGAGGAGGCTCTTTCGAAAACACTGGCGCAGGAGCTCGCCAGGCAGTCAGTACTGGAGACGGACCTGCAAAAGTACGCGGACGGTATCGCCCGTTACAGGGATGAATCGGCGAAGCTGACCACCTCCATCGAACAGGCCCGCGAGGTTCACAGGGCCGCCAACGAAGAGCGGCAGCGGTATCGCAAGGATGCTGAAGAACTCGCGGAGCAGGTCGAATCCATCGAAAGGGTCGTGGCAGAAGGGCTTTCGGGGGAGGAACTCGAGGCCAGGATCGCGGGTCTCGAGCAGAAGATCGGGGACCTGGAGCGAGCCATCGCCGATGGGCGCGGGCAGGAGCAAACCCTGGAGACTCTACTGAGTTTACGCCAGTCCGATCTTGCGGCCCTGCGTGGCGAGCTTGAGCGGATGAAGCGTGAACTGGCGGAAGCCGAGCAGGCGCTCCTCCGTTACGGCGACCCGGCAGCGCTGGAAGAGGCACTCGGGGGCCTGTCCACCGGATTGCGGAATGCCCGGCAGGCTGCCGTTCTCGCGGAGGAGAAATCCCGCCTGGCGAACGAACACCTCGAACTCCTGAAGCAAAGCCGAACCGCCACACCTCCGTCCGCAACCACCGCGGCCTCGGAGTACCGCGATGCGGGGTCCGCGGCTGCCGTGCTCTGCGAGTGCGTAATCCCCCGGGAAGGGGCGTCGCTCGAGGAAAGGAGGTTGCTCGAGGGCGCGCTCGGCGACCTCAGGGTGGCGGTGCTCGTCGAAGACGGCAGGGTCCTCGTCGGCTACACAGAGTACACCATCGCCGATTTCCCCGGTGGGGCTGCTCCTGTTGAAGGGTCACGCCGGACGGTGCGCGAGTCTCTTATTCCCGCTGCGAAGCTTCCTGCCAGCCTGTCCGCGCTACTCGACCGCGTGCTTGAATCGGTGGTGTTCGCCGCCGGCCATGCGGAAGCCGGAGCCCTCGCAGCACAGGGCTTTGTGGCGTATACGCCGGACGGCTACCGGTACGACAGGTACGGACGGCGCCATTCGGTGCCAGCAGAGTTCTGCCTTGGACCTCAGGCCTACGAAATGGCGCTGGAAAAGGCATCTGAAGCGGCGCGACTTGCGGCGCAAGACTCACAGGAGAAGGCCGATGCCCTCCGGCAGGTCGAGGATAACGTACGCAGCCTGGAATCCGCCCTCAAGGCCGCGCGTGATGCGGCAAGACTCTCGGCGCGGCTCAGGCTCTCCATCCCTGAATCGACCGCCAGGGCGGACAACCTGTCCGCCGAAGTCGATACCCTGTCCGCTCAGATGAGGGGCCTTCGCCGGCAGATTACCGGCAATGAGATCGCCAGGGCTGTATCCACAAGGGACCTCGAAGCAGCAAGAACGAGTCTCGAAAGGTGGAAGAAGTCGGCGGATCTCCCGCTTCTCAAACAGCGCCTGTCGGACGCCAGGGAAGCGGAAGCGCGCGCACGCAAGGCCGCCGATGGCGCGCTGGAAGACACCAGGCGCCTGGAGCTTGCGATCGACGCGACCGCCCGCGAAATCGACAGGCTGGAGAGGTCCACAGAAATCGGCCGCGCGCGGCTGAGCGACGCAATTCAGCGACTGGCGGAGATGGAGGAACGCCTCTCCGAAAGAAGGCTCTCATTGAGGGACCTTCAGTCAAGAACGGGTGGCATCGTGGATGAATGGCGCCGGGTTTTCGCCAGGCCCGATACCACCGATGAGCAGGCGCTGCAAGAAGGACGCTCGGTTGCCGCATCAACGCCGCCTGCCTCCGACGAGCGGCGGGTGGAGTGGCACAGGCGCCAGGTTGAAATCGCCCCGACCGTTGAGACTCTCAGGTCGGACGTAATCCCTACTGCTGGAGAGGATTACGCATCGGCGAAAGAACAATTCGAGAAGGCCCAGTACGAGCTCGACAGGGTAAAAACGGCCTACGATGACGCCGCTTCAAAGGAAAGCGCAGCCCAGGAGAACTTCAAGAAAGTCATGCTCGACACCTTCCACAGGATCTCGGGCAGGTTCTCGCGCTACATGGAGCAGTTCGGGTGGACGGGTTTCCTGCAGGTGGAGCCGGTCCAGGGCACCCAGTTCGAACTGCACATATACGTGTCCGTATACCAGGGCGTCGAGCCGCGCCCGCTGCTGAGAAACCGGTCGGGGGGCGAGACCAGCGCGATTGCCGCGCTGCTCACGCTGGCTATGGTGAAGGAATACAGGCGTCCCTTCTACATTTTCGACGAAATAGACCAGTCCCTCGATCCCGCCAACGTCCTGAAAATCGCGTCACTGCTGCGCCAGGAGCTCGACCGGAAGTATATCCTGATCTCCCACCGGCTGAACAAGGCGCACCTCGAACAGGGCCAGTTCGGCATTGGCGTGTATCGCTCACAGGAGGAAGGTTCGAAGACCCGCGTGTACAGGCGAAAGGAGTGGCCCGTTGCCAGCTCGTGAACCCCTCTTCACACATACCGAAGTACAGGGGGGCCTCGAGGTCATTACGGCCTACGTGCCGTCACGCCGTGGGGCCCGTCCAGTCCGGCGGATTACCAGGTGCGCTTCAGTGACGCCGCCGGGGACGCTGGTGACGCCGGCGGCGCCGGTGGTCACGCTGCCGGCGGGCGGCCTGGACCAGCCCGCACGCCAGGTCCTTTTGCTCCTGCACCGCGCCAGGGCCGCAGGGGTACAGCGGCTGTCCGAGGTTGCCTTGCGAAAGCGGCTTGCGAAGGTTGCCGCCGCTCCGGCCGGAGTAGGCGGGGGGACGCTGGCGCTCATCGACTCCATGATAGCCAGGGGCGTCGTGGAGCGCCAGGAAAACCTCGACCGGCAGGGGAACGTCCAGAACTCGTTTCTCACGGTGACGCCCGCCGGCGAAACCCTGCTCGAATCGCTTTTCGGCCCAATCACCCGCGAACCCCTGGCGGAACTTGCCCAGCGCATCCAGGGGTACCTGGATTCCTGCCGGCGCCCCGAAATAGCTGCCATGCTTGGCCGGCAATTAGACCTGGTCCGCTCCGGACAGGTTCCCAGTCTCGATGCGGGTGAGACGGGACCCTTAGCGTTCATGCCCAGAACTGAAGGGTCGGCATACGAGAAAATAATCGAGTTCTTTGGATTCATCGGGGGCCGCCCCGCAGGCGAGGTGTGGGATTTCAAGGAGGTGTCCGGCAGGCTTCACTCGGGCATCAAGGACTCCGTGAAACACCTCGATAGCCTCAGGTACAGGATAGCAACCATCGCGGAGATCGAAACCGGCCTCTCACTCGAGGAAATGGGCGTCAGCGGCGCGCACCTGCTCTACTGGGTGCCATTTCACGGCGACCTTTGTCCGGATGGGGCCTCTCTATGGGGCTCCGTGCCCGCCCTCTCAACGAGAGACATCCGGCGAGTAAAGCAGTTCAGGACACAGGCGAAGACCCTGATGCTGGTCGAGAACCGTACTGCTCTGGATTATCTTGCGGACGCGGGTGTGGGCAGCCGCGGCTGGCTCGTGATCTGCACCGACGGCATGCCAAAGCACGGAATGTTCGAGATGCTCGTACGCCTCGATCATCTCGAATCCATGGAGGTCCTCACCTGGACTGACTGGGACGCGGGCGGACTGAGGATAACCGAGAACATCCTCAAGCGCCTGCCCGCCGGGCTGGGTTCAGTGGTCCCGCACCCTTTGCTACACGGTAGAAAGGTCGATGTTTCACCGGCATACCTGTCCCACAGTGACCCCAGGATGAGGTCGATGGCCGAAAGCATCTCCGAGTACGGCGAGGTCTACCAGGAGGAGTCACTTTCGCTCCTGAACGCGGGCGCGGGGTTCCTCACCCTGCCTTAGCCACCATTACCCGTATAAGAAGAACCCCATCACTCCTGAGGCGATCAGAAGCAGGACTGGGTCCAGCCGGAACTTCAGTATTCCGATAATAACTGCTCCGGAGACGATTGCTGGAACCACCCCTGTGACTGATGTCGAGGCGACCGAAAAAGCGGCAGCTGCGATAAGAGCCACCACTGTAGGACGTATACCTGAGAACATGTCCTTGACAAAACCGACCTCGCGAAACCTGAGGAACAGCATTCCCAGGATGATGAGGATGATGAAAGACGGGAAAACGACTCCCGCCGTGGCCAGTGCTGACCCAGCGACTCCGCCCACTTTGTATCCCACATACGTGGCCGCGTTGATCGCTATCGGTCCAGGTGTTCCCTGCGAGATGGCGATGACATCTATGAATTCGGGCATGCTTAGCCATCCCCTGGTTTCAACGATCTCCCGGGATATCAGCGGGATCATGGCATATCCTCCGCCAAAACTGAAGGCGCCGATTTTCATGAATGAAACAAGGAGCTTTATGTACATGTTCGCGATCCACCCGTCAGTAATCGACTTTGTTCTGAGCCCCATCCTGCTGCCCGTCCGCGGACTTCAGCCGGCCCATTCTCCGAAGACGTCCTGTAATGAGCCCCCCGGCACCTGCGATCAGGACAACCACGATGGGGCTTATCTTGAGGAGCAGGAGCAAGGCCGCAGCTATCGCCAGGAACGTGATATCCACTTTGTCTTTTACCGACCCGGTTCCTATCTGCCACACCGCAGCCACAAGCAGCCCGAAGATTGCAGGGCGCATGCCCTTGAAGACGGCCTCCACCGCCCGAGACTCCTTGAACCGCAGGAAAAAGGTGGCGACAAGCAGTATCGCCAAGAAAGAAGGAAGACTTGAACCCAGTGTCGCAACCAGCGCTCCCCTGACACCCCGGATCTTGAAACCACTGATCACAGCCGTGTTTATTGCTATGGGCCCAGGGCTGCTCTGAGCTATTGCCAGCATATCGACGAATTCGGAGTCCTCGACCCACTTGCGGCAGTCGACTAATTCCTTTCGAATAACGGGAACCATGGCCCATCCCCCGCCAAAGGTAACAGCGCCGATCTTGAAGAAGCTCCAGAAGATGCTGAACAGGGATGCCGCGGGGTACTCTGCGTGAGTTCTCCTGTCAAAAGACGATTGAGTTGTGTTCGTAGGTCCGCCTCCCGAAGAAGAATGAAATTATTATACCACCGTCCATAATGCCGGGTCGACCTTCCCTTCTTATGGTGAGAGGCCTTCCTGACCTCCTTCCCCCAGGTTTCGACGCTCCACGCACAGCTGACCCCGATCACAGGACGCACGTTACAATCACCCCCGGCGACCCATCTGGACGCAAAGCCCGCACGTTTCAGGCATAACGGTGACACGTGACGGTATGGCCCGGGCCGACGAGGACGGTTGGAGGTTGCTCCTTTTCGCAGCACGGCCCGATCTTCTCGTAGCAGCGCGGGTGAAACCGGCAACCCGGCGGTACGTTCATAGGGCTGGGCAACTCCCCACTCAGGATGATCCGTTGCCGTATGAGCCGCGAGCCCACAGTGGGTATGGCAGAAAGCAGGGCCTTGGTGTACGGGTGCAAAGGAACGGAGAAGATCTCCTCCTTCCCCGCATGCTCGACAATCCGCCCCAGGTACATCACCGCGGCCCCATCGCACACGTGCCTTACCACGGAGAGGTCGTGCGATATGAACAGGTACGTCAAGCCCAACTTGTCCTGCAAGTCTTCAAGCAGGTTGAGGATCTGGCTACGGATGGATACGTCCAGGGCGGACACCGGTTCATCGCAGACTACAAACGCAGGTCTTGAAGCCAGCGCCCTGGCTATGCATACCCGTTGCCGCTGGCCTCCGGATAGCTCGTGTGGGTATTTCGACATTGATTTGGGGCTGAGGCCGACCAGGTTAAAGAGTTCTCTGATCCAATCGTTTCGCGCCTTCGGCGGCTCCTCTTTCCGGATATCCAGCGGCTCTCTCACTGCTTCGAACACGGTCATACGGGGATTCAACGATGAATAGGGGTCCTGGAACACGATCTGGACTTCCCTTCGAAACGAGAGAAGATCCCTGCCGGCAAGCGTCAACGCATTCTTGCCCTTGAACCACACTTCTCCGCCGGTGGGCTCGATCAAGCGAAGGATCGCAAGGCCCGCCGTAGTCTTGCCCGAACCGGACTCACCCACAAGGCCAAGCGTGGCGCCGCCAGGTATTGACACATCGATCCCGTCGACGGCTTTGACGTAGCTGGTCGTCCGCTTCAACATTCCTTTTTTCACCGGGAACCACTTCTTCAGGCCGGAGACGGACATCAGTTCCCCGTGCATCGAGGCTATCACAGGTTCCAGCACCTGACCTTTCTCACCTCGTAATCACCGGCTCCCCTCAGCTCCGGAACGTCCCTCTCGCATCTTTCGCTCGATCGCGGGCACCTCGGATGGAATCTGCATCCTGACGGCATCCTCAGAGCGTCGGGTACGTTTCCCTTGATGACGTGGAGCCGCCCGCGCGCGTTATCGCCGCCCGGAAGCGATTTGAGGAGACCGGCGGTATAGGGGTGCAGGGGGTTTTCGAAAATGCCATCCCTGGGGCCTTCTTCCACTACCTGGCCCGCGTACATGACTACCACTCTCTGCGCCATTTCGTAGACGACACCCAGGTCGTGGGTGATGAGCAAGATGGCCATCGATATGGTGCTTTTCAGTTGACCCATCAGTTCCAGGATCTGAGCCTGGATCGTTACGTCCAAAGCGGTTGTAGGTTCGTCGGCAATGAGCAGGCTCGGGTTACAGGATAGGGCCATCGCGATCATGACCCGCTGTCGCATCCCGCCGGAGAGCTGGTGCGGAAACTCCGACAACACCCTGCGCGGATCGGCTATGCCTACGAGAGATAGCATGTGTTCGGCGGAGTCCGTCGCTTCCTTTCCCTTCATTCCACGGTGCATGGTCAGTACTTCGCACAGCTGGCTCCTGATCGTAAACACCGGGTTCAGGGATGTCATGGGCTCCTGGAACACCATCGATATCTGGTTACCCCTGACTTTCCTCATTTCTTCCTCAGGTTCCCCAAGAACGTCTCTGCCCTTGAAGATCACCCGTCCGGAGACTATCCGCCCGGGCGGGATCGCAACCAGACGCATCACACTGAGCGCCGTTATGCTTTTCCCGCACCCCGATTCCCCCACCAGCCCTACGGTCTCTCCCTCCATGATATCGAGGTCCACACCGTCGACGGCTTTCGCAGTACCCCGGTACGTCTGGAAGTACGTGCGAAGGTCTTCTATTCTCAGAAGCTCCCCACTCACGGCAATCACCTCGGGACCTGTCTCAAAGCGCGTCTCGTCTGAGCAACCGCCCGGCCCTGGCCCCGGTGTGCTTTCCCTCTTTCACTGTGACGACGCCGTTGACCAGGACCTGGACTACTCCTTCGGCGTAGTGAAAGGGGTCCTCGAAACTGGCGCAGTCCCGGATTCGCTCCGGGTCGAAGAGCACGAGGTCCGCTTTCATGCCCTCCCCTATCCGGCCCCTGTCGTGTATTCCCGCGCGGGATGCCGGCAGGCTCGTCATCTTTCTCACTGCCTCCTGCCACGAAAGCGCCCCCTGCTCCCGAACGTAACGGCCAAGCGCGCGTGCGAAGGCCCCGAAGGACCTGGGATGCGGGTGACCCGAGGAGGACCTCTGCGATTCATCGTAGGCCCCGGCGTCCGACACGATTGAGGCGTTCGGGTGTATCAGCATTGTCTTCATCTCGTTTTCGTCCATCGCGTGAACCACGAGCTTGACGCGTCCGCGGAAGCGCGTTATCAGGTCGACGACCACCTCGGTTTCGGGTAAACCCAGGGACGCCGCGACTTCCGCGATGTTCTTGCCCACGAACCTTACCCCTTCGGGATCCCCGATGGAGGTGATCCTGATCCGGTCCCACCCGGACTCCGAGTACGGGTTCTCCCAGTCCGAACCGGGGTCGAGTATCATCTGGCTCACCTCACGCCGTATGGACTCCGACCTCAGGAGATCGAGTGCCCTGGCGACTCCGCCACCCAGGTACGGCGGGGGGATGAAGTCCAGGATCGAAGAACCGTAAGCCGTATAGGGGTATATGTCGAAGGCGACATCCAGGCCCCCTCGCGTCTCCTGCTCGATACGGCTTATCATGGCGGCGCTCTTCCCCCAATTGGCCTCCCCGGCGGCTTTCGCGTGCGATATCTCAAGCCTGGCTCCGCTGCGCCTGGCAACCTCCAAGACCTCGTTCACCGATTCCAGCAATCCCCGTCCCTCACTCCGCATGTGGGTAGAATACATGCCGCCGAAAGAGCGAACGACCGAACACAGCGTTGAACTCTCTTCAATCCCGCAGTAGGAGTTCGGGGTGTACTGCAACCCGGTGGACATCCCAAAGCAACCCATCCGCATTTCGCTGGTGAGCAACCGCAGCATCTCGGCTGTTTCCTCGTGCGAAGGCGGGGAATCGGAGAACCCCATCACGGCGACCCTTATGGTCCCCTGCCCCACGAGCGGCGCGATGTTTACACTGGACCCCCGGGAAAAGGAGTCTTCCATGTACTCCATCATCGACGTCCATCGCCACGACGCCTTCTCCTTTTCGGAGATCGCGACCGTGTTTGTCAAGTACTCCACGAGGCTTGAGAACGTCTCTTCCTTCACAGGAGCCGCCGTCAAGCCACAATTGCCCACCACTTCCGTCGTCACTCCCTGTAGCACCTTGCTACAGGCAAGAGGGTTCACACGAATCGAAAAATCCGAATGCGAATGAAGATCGATGAAACCCGGCGCGGCGTAGAGCCCGCTCCCGTCCACCTTTTGCGCAACGGGCTCGCGGAAACGACTCCGATGAGTGACAGATGCGATCGTTTCACCGCACACGCCTATGCACCCCACGAAGGGAAGACCGCCACCCCCGTCCAGTATAGTGACGTTTTCAATAGCCAGGTCGTACAACAGTGGATTCCCCCCGTGGTACCCTTTAAATGCGAAGCCTGGGATCCAATGCATCCCGTAGGGCGTCCCCGAAAAGATTGAAACCGAGCACGACGATCATGATAGCGGCGCCTGGATAGACCATGAGAGTCGGATAGTCGTAAGTGAAGTTCTTGGCCGAACTGAGCATGGTTCCCCAGCTGGGGTAGGGCGGCTGAACCCCCAATCCCAGATACGACAAGGTGGATTCCACTATGATTGCGTTTCCGACCTCAAGGGAAGCCATCACCAGCACGGGAGACACGATGTTAGGTAATATGTGCTTGAGGATCAACCGAAGTGGGCCACACCCGCTTGCCTTTGCTGAAAGAACGAAGGGTAATCCTTTTATGGCCAGCACCTGTCCCCTGACGACCCGCGCATAGCTAGGCCAGGTCACAAGCCCCAAAGCAATCATCGCGCCGGCAAGACCCGGTCTCAGCACGGCAACCAACGCTATGGCCATCAGTACGGTGGGGAACGACCACGCGATATCGATGACCATCATGCATCCCTGGTCGATCCATCCGCCGAAGACTCCACCCACCAACCCCACAACCATGCCGATGGCCAGGCCCGTCCCCACGGCTACCAGCCCCACGGAAAGCGAAATCCTGCTTCCGTAGATGAGCCTGCTCAGGACGCAGCGGCCGAGCTCATCGGTACCCAGCGGGTACTCCCCTGACGGACGCTGAAGCGTCCCCATGAGATTTGGCTCATCGTATGGATGCGGCATGATGAACGGGGCAAGTACCGCGATTGTAACGAATACCGTCACCACGACCAAGCCGATCAGCCCGGACTTCCGGGACCTTAAGGCGTGGACGAGGTACAACCACGCGGGTTCCTCCCGGTCCTCTGGTTCCAGATCGTGCCTGTCGCTCTCCGCAAGCGTCATATCCAAATCAGCTCTCCTACTTCAACTCGACGCGTGGATCAACCAGGCTATACAGCAGGTCTGCGAGGAAGTTTCCGATCACCACACACAGTGCGAGAACAAGCATGATACCTTGAACCATCGGGTAATCACGATTGAGAATGGAGTTTACCAGGAACCTCCCCATCCCCGGTACGCTGAAAACCGTTTCAAGGCTCACGGCTCCGCCGACTAACCACCCCAACCGGAGACCGAGGAGGGTCACCATGGGAATGAGCGCGTTCCTCAACGCATGTTTGTACACGACCGCGGACTCGGGCAGTCCCTTGGCCCTGGCAGTCTGGACATAGTCCATGCGTATGACGTCCAGTATGGAGGACCTCATCATCCTGGCAGTCAACGCAGCCCCTCCGAGCCCCAGGCTGACCGAAGGTAGGATCATGTGTCGTATGCTCCCGTATCCCGAGACCGGGAAGAACGCGAACCTCACACCCAGGCTGAGCATGAGCAAGGAGCCCAACCAGAAAGAAGGCATGCAGGCGAAAGCGATCGCCCCGAACATAGACGCCTGGTCGAACAGTGAGCCCCTTTTGACACCGGAGACTATTCCTACAGGAACCCCTATCAGGTACGACACAACCAGCCCGGTCAATGTGAGCTGCAACGTCACTGGCAGGGCGCCGGCGACAACCTCAGTCACCGGCCTGTTCATGAGGATAGACCGCCCGAGGTCCAGGCGACAGAGATGCTTCAGGAAGACCCAGTACTGCACGACGAGCGGTTTGTCCAGCCCGAATTCGGCGCGGACCTGCTCGTAGACTTCGGGAGGGGCGTGATCGCCCACGATCAAGGCCACCGGGTCGCCCGGAGCCAGATGCATGAGCAGGAAGACGGCGAGCGTCACCCCGATTATCTCCGGAATCAGCATCAGACTCTTACGGATTATGTATTGCCTCAAGTTCCCCACCCGCTACCTTTGTGAAGGAAGGTGGCCGGCCCGCTTTCCATGCAGTTGCGCATGAATGCGGGCCGGCATTGACTACGGGACAAGGTCCACGTCGTTGAGTACTACCTTGTAGATTGTCTGCGGGTACATTCTCCAGTTCTTCACTTTATCCGAGCGAACGGCCTGAATCTTCATGGGTACCCAGATCGGAGCCCAGACTGCCTGGTCGATGAGGTGCCGCTGCAGTCCCTTGTACTTCTCGGTTCGATTATCCAACGATGGAGCGGATTCCGCCTCTTTTATCAGCCTGTCGGTAGTCTTGTCACGCCAGCGAGAGTGGTTCGGGTACGGGAACTGCCCGCTCTCCAGGAACCACTGAAGGATGTTGGCATCCGAGTAACTGTACTCCCTCACGAAAAGCTCCTGCTTGCCTTGTTTCAGGAAAGAGGCATAGCCGGCCGAATCGTAGACCTGGATCTCCGTCGTGACCCCAATCTTAGCCAGCTGAGCCTTGATGACCTCGGCGAGCCTGACGTGTTCGGCCTTGTTCTGCGTCGCCAGTGTCGCCTTGAAGCCGTTTGGATAACCCGCCTTGGACAGCAGTTGCTTCGCCTCTTCCACGTCGTACCTGTGCGCGTTCTTATCTTCAACGTATTCCGTCATCAGCGGGGGGAGGTAGCCGTACGCGGGGAAGGCAAGGCCCCTGAAGACTCCGTGAACGATCTCCTCACGGTTCAACGCAAGGTTAAGCGCCCTCCTGACTCTCACGTCGGTGAACGGTTTCTTGTCGGTGGCAAACGCGAGATAGCCCAGCCCGAAGTGGGGGCCCTTGAATACCTCGACCTTGGGGTTCTTGCTGAGCCGGTCCACGCTTTCGATGGGGACCTCGAGAAGTACGTGCACGTTACCCGCTTCCATCTCGGCCACCTGCGTGGATGAATCCGGTATAGTCCTCCACACAACCTTGTCGACCCTGACCGGCCCCTTGTTGGATACCCAATCAGGGCCCCACGTGTAATCAGGGTTCTTCACCAGCACCATCCGGTCGTTCGGAACCCATTCAGCGAACTTGAATGGGCCGCTACCTACAACTTTGGCCGTCCCATACTCCTTGGTGCCATCGGGGCCATATTTCCTATAGCTCTCGGCGCTGATGATCCCAGCAT
This sequence comes from Bacillota bacterium, assembly GCA_013178305.1. Lineage (NCBI taxonomy): Bacteria > Bacillati > Bacillota > Bacillota bacterium. The sequence continues at coordinate 492,014 of JABLXB010000002.1, forward strand.
AGCTGGAGGTAAGCGGTGATATGAAGTTCGGAAACGACTCGGAGAGTGTCACCTCGAAGGTGTAATCGTCGACAACCCTGTTGTTCTTCATGTACTTGTAATCAACAGCCGACGGGGAACTGTACTTCGGATCTAGCACCGCGTCGAAGAACCACTTTACGGCTTTGGCGTCGACCGGGGTCCCATCGTGGAACTTCATGCCCTTTCGGATTTTGAAAGTCCAGATCCGCCCGTCGTCCGAAACCTTCCATGATTCCGCGATACCTGGTTTGTTCTTGATATCCCAGTCTGTGGTCACGAGAGTGTCGAAAACGAGGAAGTGGATGCCGGTAGTCCAGGACGTCTTGATGTGGTCGAGATTGTCGCCTTCACGCGACTGGGCTATGACCAGTACTTTCTCCTGCTGTGGAGGAGCCTGCGGGGCCGGGGCACCCTGGGTGGGGGCGCCACTCTTGGTTTCCTTCCCGCCGGTAGCGCAACCCGTCGCAATCAGGCTGAGCGCGAGCATACACCCTACAAACACCGTCAGATTCTTCCGCATAGGCTGTCGCCCTCCTTGTTTAGTCTGGATCCGGGACAACTACACACCCCAACCAGGAGCCAGCCTACCTGCCGTATCACCTCCAGAGCATCTCGTTCCGAAACGACCGTTCATAACTGGTCCGTACCACCCAGCGGATTCATTTGGCCGCCCTTCCGGACGACCTTACTGGAATCCCCATTCTATGCGGGTAGTGGCAATTCCTGCGGGTTGCTGCTTTTTGCGAATTGTCTATACCTGCGATCTATTCCTATAACCTGGGGCGCCGCCCGACCGAGCACACCGGCGCTTCACACCTGATGTTGCTGGGGCAGGTGTACGGGTAGGCGTCGTGTGATCTGGCGTCAGGCCGACCTCATCGCCTTCATCGGCGACTGTCCCGGCTAAATACCGCACGCCGGGCGCTGCTTCCAGCTTTGCAGCGGAGGTAATCGAAGTCGGCGGTGTGGCTGTTTACCTAGCAGCCCGTGTGACTAATTGCCCTATTTCCGCATGATTTTGAGGGTTTGGCGTCGAATACATGGGTCATGAAGAAATTCAGAGACTATGAACCGAACCAGACGTATCTGTTGCCGCCGCGAACCAGCAGCCGGATTTCTGGACGATAGCGGCTTTCAAGCGGAGGCACCACAAAGCGCTTGGGGATCTTTTCCTGCAGGCGGTGAGGATCGCGGAAAGGGCGGGACTGGTCAAGTTGAGGCATGTGGCCGTGGACGGGACGAAACTGAAAGCGAACGCGTCCGAGCACTCGGCGATGAGTTACCGCCGGATGAAGAAGGAAGAGGGGCATCTGAAGAAAGAGATAGAGGAGTACCTGCGTGAATGCGATAACACAAATGCCGCCGAAGACAAGAAGTACGGGAAAGAGAGCGACAAAGGCAAGGGAACACCGCCTGAGGGGGGTAGTCCACCGGTCGATGGTTGCCATGACAATCAACTGAGAGTTCGGCGCCTCAAAAAGCCTGGCAGTCAGCCTTGCGCCGGCGGGTTTTCCGACGGTGCTCTCCGGACCACCAGTGGAACTACAATGAGCAGGGCGCCTGCAACCGCGACCCCGCTCCCTGCCAGCTGAACTGTGGCAAGTATCTTGAGGAGTATTGTCTCGACCCACGCAGCGGATCCACGGCCTCTCCCAAGCCTTGCTTCGGCGAATGTCTCGATGGGCAAATATCCCGGCGCCCGAACTGCTCCTGAGCCGCAACCCAAAGCCCCACGCTCACCTTCATTCTAGATTGAACCTGGATTGAACGAACCTGCGTAACAAGCGTGAATTCTCCCGCACCATCGCGTGCGAGTGGGGACCTTTGCTGACCGGCCCTGGCAGCACCAAATCAGCCTCGCATGACTCGCTTGCTCATGCGACAGCTCGCGCTACTGAAGGATGTGGGGCCGTTTCAGTGAACAATCTCATTGTCCAGTCCTGCGGGAGGAGGAGAACCAGGCGCATGATCACCGTTGACCAGGCGCTCAACATGAACCGGGGCGAAATACGGCGGCTGAGCAGCGAGTATATGAATCCCGGACTCGTCACCATGCTCACGGTCCTGGACTTCGACAAGCGCTTTACCCGCGCCGAAGCCCAGTACATGTGGGATCACGAAGGAAACAGGTACCTTGACTGCCTCGGCGCCTACGGAGCACTGAATCTGGGCCACAATCCTCCTCAGGTGCTTGAGACCCTCGAAAAGGTAAGGTCGAGGCCGAACCTGCTCCAGGCATCTTTGAACCCACTGGCCGCAGCCCTGGCGCATAACCTCGCGAGCGTGGCACCGGGCAGACTGAAGCACTGCTTCTTCTGCAACAGTGGCGCCGAAGCGGTTGAAGGGGCGCTGAAGCTGGCCCGCGCCGCAACAGGCAAGACCGCGATAGTCTACTGTCACGGTTCATTCCACGGCAAGACACTCGGCGCCCTGTCCGTTACGGGGAGAAAGAAGTACCAGGCGCCGTTTGAGCCCCTCGTGCCCGGCTGCGAGGCAGTACCTTATGGAGATGCCGATGTCCTGCAGGAAGCACTGAAGAGAACGGGGGCCGGGGCGTTCATCGTTGAACCCATTCAGGGGGAAGGCGGAGTAGTTGTGCCTCCCGACGGTTACCTGGCAAAGGCGCGGGAAATAACCTCACGAGCCGGCGCCCTGCTGATCGTGGACGAAGTCCAGACCGGGCTCGGCCGGACAGGGACGCTCTTTGCGTGCGAGCATGAAAGCATCGAGCCCGACATACTGTGCCTGGCCAAATCCCTCGGCGGCGGCATAATGCCCGTCGGGGCCACCCTAGCCACTCCGGAAGTGTGGCGGCGCGCGTACGGCGGCCTGAACAGGAGCCTGCTCCACACCTCGACCTTCGGCGGGAACACCTGGGCCATGGCTGCCGGACTCGCGGCCCTGCAGGCGATCATCGAGAACAACCTGCCGAGAACCGCCGCCGAAAGGGGAGAATTCCTCATGACGCAACTCCGTGCGCTCGCCTCCAGACATCGAATAATCAAGGAGGTGCGCGGCCGTGGGCTGCTCGTCGGGATCGAGTTCGCACAGGAACCCGCCAGCGTACTGGAAAGAGTCGCGGCCCGTCCACTCGAACAATTCAAGGAGGAGTATACGGCCTCTCTGGTGGCAGGGCTCATGCTGAACCGGCACAGGATTATCACAGCCTACACGCTGAACAATCCGAACGTCATACGCCTGGAACCACCTCTGGTCGTCTCGCGTGAAGACCTTGAGCACGTGGCGTCGGCCATTGGTGATATCCTCGAAAAGCACCCGAGCTTCGCCAGCCTCGCGCTCGCAACCGGCCGCTCTACGCTGAGCGGCCTAGCGCACCGCGAGTGACTGTAGTTCGGCCAGTGTGGACCTGCACCTCAAAGACCCCATGTACGCTGGGGGGCAAGGATGCCCCTCCCAAGCAATCATCGCCGCGAGGGTGGCCGGGCATTCAGGATATCCTGAGGACCGAGTCGGGGAACCAGTAATCGCACGCCATGCCTGCCGGTCCCCCAACCGTGTCAACCTCTGCAGCCGACCGCCACAGGTCAAAGCAGGGTGTACGGGTGCTATTCGGTCCCCTATTCGCAGGGTCGTGCCCTGCAACCGCATGCGGCCTGAACCCTGAAAGCCCCGTCACTGAGGGTTCTCAGTCCTTCGGCGGATTGCTGGCCACCTCGAAATCCTCGACGCAGGCTTTTCTGTACAAAACCCCTCTTCTCCGTCGAAAGCCGATTATGTAGACGGTTCGATAACCACAACCGATTGGCCTGACCCGCTTTGATAACCACCAACCCACATGGTTGCGCAGCGCGCATGATCCTTTGGTTCTGCATCATCCCCGCTCGCTACCTGCCGGACTAGAGGCAACTCCTTGCGGCCCGATGGGCCGCCTCCAGGTTCGGATTCCGAAGCGGACTTACTTCTACTTGCAGAGCGGTAGCTGCTCAAAGCGCCTTGGCCCACGCTCACATCCCAGCTTTCCCGCGCTTCAGACCGGTATTACGATCCCCGGCCTGCACGCGGCCATGGCCGCGGCTTGTGACCACCCATGCAGCAGGATATACTATTCCCGGAGGGAAGAAAATGGATCCACGCACGGTGCTCAGCCGAGACATCATCGAGGTATGCCGTACGCTGGGCCAATCTCAGCTCGTGAGTTCTTTCTACCTTGCGGGTGGAACCGGTCTCGCCCTCCAGTTGGGCCACAGAAAGTCGGACGATCTGGACTTCTTTCCCCGGGATGCAGAGGAGACAATCGCAACCGGGGTCATCGCTGTCAGCGCCGGAGTTAAGGGACTGTTGAAAAAGTCGCTGAGTAGTGATGTAGGTTTAGGCTGTTGTCAGATCGGTCCGCAGGGATGAGGCATTCGGCCAGCTCGTAAGGGCTCGGCTGAGGGCTGCCCTCCTGGGGCCCGCCAT
>JABLXB010000003.1:300000-464878 GCA_013178305.1 Bacillota bacterium
CTTGTGTCAATATGATCCACAAGTATTTTCGAGCCGTCGAAAGACTCTCCGATTTGACTTGCAGGCCCACTTCCGTGCAGGGAGCGCTAGAGGGCTCTATTGATGTATTGATGGACCTGCTGCAGGTCAAACAAGCCTCGATCATGCTCCTGGATCCTCTGACGAATGAATTGAGCATCAGGGTATGCAGAGGGTTTCCAGCCTTCAGGGCGACAAACCGCTTTTTGAGGGCCGGAGAGGGGATCGCCGGACAGGTACTCTTACGAAGAGAACCCTATTTGGCCACCAGTAAGGAACGGTCGTCATCGCAATGCAATCAGTCACTCCCTGAATTCGATGCCGCCCTTTATATCCCTCTGGTGGTCGGGCACGAGGCCCGTGGCTTGATTACTCTCGGCAGCGTTTGGGAGAAACGGTTCTTTAGCGCTGCTGAGATTAAAATATCTTCAGCCCTGGCCGGCTACATTGCTCTGGCCCTGGAGAATACCAGGTTAGGCAGTGAGGTTTCTGGCCTCAGTCTGAACTTCCTGAAGAGCCTCGCTATGGCTATTGATGCAAGAGATAGCCATACCCGGATGCATTCAATGCGGGTGACCAGGTATGCGATAATGACCGGAATGCGAATGGGATTATCGCAAGATAGCATCGAGCTGCTCCGGAGAGGAGCTCTGCTGCACGATATTGGAAAGATCGGGCTCCCGGACAACATCCTCCTGAAGCCCGGGAAGCTGACAACCAGCGAATCCGAAGCGCTCCGAAGGCACCCCGAAATCGGGGCCAAGATCCTGGGGCCTGAGCCTTTTCAGCCTATTGTGCCACTGGTACTCTACCACCACGAACGATACGACGGTAATGGCTACCCCCATGGGTTAAAGGGAACTGAAATACCTCAGGGGGCACGGATCATCGCAGCTGCGGATGCTTTCGAGGCGATAACCGGCGACCGGCCCTACCGGCCGGCTCTTTCATATGAAGCAGCGGCAAGAGAATTGCAGCAAAACGCGGGAAGCCAATTCGATTTAGAGGTAGTGAACGCATTCATGGGGGTGTTGAACGAGGAAATTCGTAAACCAGCGCCTGATCGGTAAACCGGCAACCAGGAACCCAATTATCAAACAGATGTGATCTGTTGTTCAGGTGAGGGAGTCCGCAGGGGCTACCTGGAGTGGAATCCCAGGGAGTTGTTGGAGGCGGACTACTTTCACCAGGCAGTTAGATAGTGTGAGTTGGAGGTGCTGCCTGTGTCCCAACAGGCGCGACGAATTCCCGATGACATAGAAGCATCGGTAACGAAAATGCAGCTATTGCTGTTTTTTTATAATAATCCATTCACCCTGGACGACCTGGAGGGAGTCTCAATGTGGGTGGGCATGAACAAGGAAGACATTGCCGGTGAGGTAGAGCAACTCTGCCAAATGGGTTTATTAATCAAGCACGGGCGCGCTACTAACCCTTACTACAGCCTCACGGACGATCCTGAACTGGTTGAAGTGGTACGCTGCCTGGTCGAGAGGTTTACCAGAAGAAGTCGGAGGCTTTGAAATGGGGCCAATGAACCAAGAGGCGAAAATCCGAAGTAATAATACCAAGGGGGGGATTTCTGTGTCGACCATTCAAACAGGGATCGCTGGATTGGATGAAATCCTGTGCGGGGGGATACCCCGGGAGAACAGCGTGTTAATCAAAGGCCCCCCTGGGAGTGGCAAGACGATCCTGGCCATGCAGGTCATCTACAACGGGATTGTAGAATCCAACGAGCCCGGGTTGATCATCAGTTTCGAAGAATTCCCCCAGATGATCTACCGGGATGCCAAGAGCATGGGTTGGGACTTTCGGGAACTCGAACGACAAAAGAAACTGCGGGTAATGTCCACCTCTCCGCAAGTGATCCTGGAGCAACTGGGCGCCGGGCAGGGTGTTCTCGTCGACATGATAAAGGAAATCGGGGCCAGGCGGGTAGCGGTAGACAACATCACCCACTTGCAGCGGCTGGAGCAGGATCCCGTTAAGCTTCGGGAGCTACTTAATAGACTCATCAACGGGCTTAAGCGACAGGGGTTGACCCCGCTATTGATCGCGGAGACGGCCGCCGAGCAAGGAAGAGTGGCTTTCGAGGAATATGTGGTGGATTCGGCAATCATCCTCAGCGAAGAGCTGAAGGGACGCATATCCACCAGGTACTTGCGGGTCGTCAAGAGCCGCGGGCGAAACGTCGTCCCCGGGTTACACACCTTCAAGATCACCACCCACGGCCTCGAAGTCTTCCCCCGGGTCACCGCCCCGGTAACGATTCCGGATCATCAACCCGTTTCCGAGACGAGAAACAGTTTCGGAATCACGGAACTGGACAATATTCTGGGCGGCGGCCTGCTGAAGGGGGATTCCCTGCTGCTGGCAGGCGATTCGGGCTCGGGGAAATCGCTCCTCGGACTGCAGTTCCTGATGCAAGGAGCGCAGCAGGGCGAGTCGGGGTTACTGGTGGCGCTGGAAGAGCACCCTCGCCAAATTGTCAAGAACGCGGCCACCCTTGGTTTTGACCTGGCAGAACTGATCCGGGAGGGAAAAGTGACGATTCTCTGCACCTCTCCAGGGGAGTTGGACCTGAACGAACACTTACACGCGCTAAAGCAAATGGTGCAAACAAATGGAATCAAGCGGATAGTAATCGACACCATTAGCAACTACGAAAGCAGCGTCGACGACCCGATTATGTATAAGGAGTACATCCACGCTATTGTCAACTGGTTCAAGAACTGCGAGGTCACCTCCATCCTCATTACCGAGGTAGACGAGCTACTGGGACTTAACACCATCACCTTCCATAAAGTCCCTTTTCTTGTGGATACCATTATCCTCTTGCGCTACGTTCAACTGGGAACGGAACTCAGAAAAGCCCTGCTGGTGGTGAAGATGCGGGGTGGTGCGCACGCCCGGGACATCCGCGAGTACGTTATAGAAGAGCAAGGAATCAAAGTCCGCAAAATCAACCCGAAAGAAGTAAGGGAAAGACTTTCTTTCCAGCATTGCACCGGCCTTCTTTCCCAGTCTCCCCGGCAGCGTAGCGACCGTGGGTGATTTTGGCCCCGGTAACCATTTACTCATCGGCCCGGGAGGTTGGATTCGTGGGAAACAAGGAAGTGGTAATCCAGGGCAAAACGGTCAAGGATGCTTGCCTCACGGCCAGGAAGATTCTCCAGGCAGAAGAGAAGCACCTACAAATAGAAGTGCTGGACGAAGGCAGCAGGGGATTACTGGGCCTTTGGTGGCGGCCGGCCACCATCCGGGCGATTCTCCGGCCGGAACACACTTCAGGGCGACGGGATCGCGATGCCGAGGCGGACCGCGAGGGGATGGCCGAAGTAATCGGTGGTGTCCTGCGGGTACACGGGCCACATGGCACGGGACAGGCAGCAATGGTCATTCCAACTCCCGGAGCCGTCCTGCGCGTGAACGGGATAGTAGTGCACGGTCCACGACAAATACGCGAGGATGAAGAAGTTGATGTCGAGCCCGTGGAAGAAGTGCGCCCGGCCGGAGTGGAGGTGGAGGTCTCCGCCGATGGCTTTACAGCTAGGGCAAAAGTAACCCCGCAGGTTACCGTTCGCCACGAGTTGGTAGACCAGAACCCACAGAGTGTACTCCAGTTGTTCACCCAACACCACGAGGAAAGGATCAAAGTAATCGCCGCGGCTGACGTGGAAGCGGCCTTGTGGACCAAGGGGGTGACATTTGGCCTTAATCGCGAGGAAATCCTCTTAGCGGTGGAGACCGCGGACGGCGTGCCCCGGGTAGTAGCCAGGGGTGATCCGGTCAGAGAAGGACAGGACGGTTTCATCGAATATCTGTTCGACCGCGAGCCGGTGGAGATCGTCTATGGGGATGAAGAGAAGGTCAATTACTGGGAACGGTACGTTTTCCCCTCCGTGAAGGAAGGAGAACTGCTGGCTGTACTGCACGAACCGGTGCCAGGAGTACCCGGGAGGAAAGTAACAGGGGAAATTGTCTTGCCGCGCCCCACTCGGGAAGTCTCGCTGCGAGTCAAGGACGGAGTCGTGATCGACGATGGCGGAAGAAAAGCCGTAGCGGCCATTGCTGGTAGGCCCGTTGTGGAAGGTTACCGCGAGCGGTATTTGAAGGTCGTCCAGATGATGGTACACCCCACTGATGTGGACATGAAAAGCGGCAACTTGAGTTTTCGGGGGGACTTGTTGATTCTCGGCAACGTCAATGAGGGAATGCGGGTGGTGGCTCACGGGGACATTACCGTGATGGGGAACAGCTCGGGCGCGGTGATCCAGGCCGGGGGCATGGTAATATGCCGGGGAAGCCTTATCGGCTGCCAGGTGCGAGCGGGAGGATTGAAGTTACTCTACAACCGGCTGGCTCCTTTGCTGAATAGCCTCGACCAGATCCTGGAGCAGATTGCCCGGGAAACCAACAGAATACGGCAGCATCCTGTTTACTCCGACAAATTGAAAAAGACCGATGTCAGCAGGATTGTCAGGTTCCTCTTGGAGAAAAAGCGCCAGGAGATTAACGCGATTGTAACTGAATACGCCACGGCCCTGGAAAAGATCGACCTACCATTTCCGGCTGTCTTCCGTGAATTGCCACTGAGTATTAAGAACTTGGTTCTCGGTCCGGCTGGCCGGGAAGAGTCCAGCACCGATGAACTGCAGAGAATGCTCGAGAAGAAAGTGGAGATCGACCACCTCCTTGACTCCCTGCCCGATCAACCGGGTGACATCCTTTGCTCTTACGCACAAAACAGCGTTCTGGACGCCACCGGCAGCATCGTTGTAGCAGATCAGGGATGCTACCATTCGGTTCTCACGGCAGGGAAACGGGTTAAGATAAACGGCGTTTTCCGGGGCGGTGAGATATCTGCGCTGGGGGATGTCTATATAGACGAAGCCGGATCACCGGGCTTTTCCACCCGTAAAACGGCGAGAATTAAGGTGGCCGAGGAAGCAGTGGTTGGTATACGCAAAGTCTTCCCTGAGACGACGGTTCAGGTGGGCAATCGTTCCTTCGTCTTTTACGAGGAAAGGAATCGCGTAAGGCTATACGTGGGACCAAACGGGACTCTTAAAATAGGAACTCTTGGGAATGATGAGAAACATCCCGGTGGAGACCATCGGGTAGTAGCCGGCGATAATTAGGCAGACCTGCGGCGATGGGGCCCTCCGCCGTATCAGCCCCTCGCGCAAAGGGTCATTGTCCACTACAAGATGGAACCCATGGACAAGGAAGAGGTGTTTCCGTACGTCGCTCACCAGCTCAGACTGGCCGGCGCGGCCACAGAGGTGTTTATGGAGCAGGCGCTGGAGGCTATCGCTTCCCACTCGGGAGGCTGGCCAAGGTTAGTGAACAACCTGGCCAGGACGGCGCTGCTCTTGGGATCCCAACTGAAGCAGAACCCCATAGACGCCGAGACCGTGAGGCTCGCGTCCGCCGAAGCCAGCCTCTAGCCCCGTACGCCGAATAAATCCAACACGGTGGCGCCTCCCCGGCGCCACCTTTCCCTATGCAGTGGAACGCTCGCCAACCCAGCGTGCAAAATGCAAATCGAGGGTCAGGACAAAGTGAAAGAAGACGGGAGGGACATCCAAAGGAATCTGACAACTTGCAGATTGGCACGCGATTTCAGGCTTGAAGACTGTGCAAAACACGGGGTGTGCTAATGTGCAAAGTCACACTGATTGTTTGGCGTCACGACACGCAAGTCCTACTGAGTACCTGATCCAATTCTAAAGTGTTAGGGGTTGACGGCCTCGTTCATATCAGTTCGGCAACAGGCCCGTTAGCAGACACATTCCGCCCGTCTGTATGAAGACATCGAAGGCTGCCGATCTGAGTCGGCTGGAAAGATAGTTTGCCTAGGCTAGTAGAAGCCATGCGATGGGAAAGCCGATCAAATCCCGATGCATTGGTGCCGGTTGCGGGTTGAACACCTACATAGCGGAATCACGCTTTCAGTTGGTCTGCTATCACCACCTCGCGCGGAGGTAAACCATCTGGCGCGATCCTTCTTGACCGGTGGCTGTCTTCACGGACATTGAGCACGTTACGGCGGTGTGTCGAGTCTGCCCAGAATGGCTGCAGCGCCTGTAGCACTATCGACCGGACCTTCTAAGAAACCTACCGCTCCGGTGTCATAGGTGGCTGAATGGGTAGAGACTCGCTCCTCTTTGTGAGATTAAACCTCGCGATAGAGACGATTCGGATTTCATCCGGGTCATCCTCATCGTTGAACTCGACAACCGCTATAGTCCCGTCCGGTAGGTCCTTAATGGCCAAAACCCGACGCCGCATTGAGCTGAAGTCTTGACGCGCGAGCTTAGCCATGTGAGAGACTTGGACCCGGCCAATCATCTCACTATCTTGCTGGCTCTTGGCCTCAATTGGAAGGATGTGAAGAGTACCCTTTCTATCGATGCCTACGTAGATAGCGTCGACCTCTACCTCGCCGGAGTCCTTGACAAAGCTCCTGTAATGATTTTCGATATGGTAGCAGGTCAGACCTGTGAAGATGTCGACGAGTCGATTGTACAATACCCGCGTAAGCAAGGACTGCTCGTCGCGGCGAAGTAGGCCCTCCACTACCTCAGGAATGGCATTCAGTATTGCGACAGGTTCGTAGTCACCGAATCGGATCTCGAAACGGGGAGGGTTCCTCAAGAGGCGGAAGGCATACTGTCCTCTTCCACACGGTTCAATAGCCCAGTGCCCGAGAGCAACGATTTTCTCTGGAAGCAGCCGTCTCACCCGATATGTGTAGATGATGTCAGGCACATTCCTGATGGTGTATCCACGTTTCTCACTAGCTTCGGCAAGTTCGTCCTTCGTGAATCTTAGGTAACTCAAACCGGGACGGTAATGCTTGAAGAACACGTCGACCATGATTTCGTCATAGCGCGTGAGCTCCAGCTCGCTACTGGAGATCTCGTTTTGTCCTGACAACACAATTCACTCCCTTGGACGGCGGATAATCAAGACGTTCTCGTCAATATCTCGCCTAGTCGCAGTCGCCCGGCGGGTTCTCCAAAGGTCGATGCCTTCAACCTCGTAACCGGCCTTTAGGGCCACTTCGGCCAGCAGCTTGGCTGTCTGAATATGCACCCGGAAGTAGGACATCTGGTCGCCGACAACATAGGCGCATCGAGCTCCATGTTTGAGATGTGGCAATAACGAAGCCAAGTGGCGATACATCCCTCCGAAGTACAGCAGAGTCACTTTATGGTACAGTCGTTCAAAGCCAGACGTCTTGTGTAGTTCGACCCTCCGCCTTTCAATCTCCTCCGATACCTGTACTATCGGCTTTATATCGCGAATGAACCGGTCGTCGTCGTCACGGGCAAATACCGTTCGAGTATTGCTCCGCAGAAGATGGTCTTTGACGTGGCGCAAATCACTCTTACTGCGGATCAAGCCGAGTAAGACGCTCTCCAGCCTAGTACTCCGGGTATAGTCCTTCTCGTTTGGGTACGGTGGAGATGTCACTACACAGCCTATAGGGGGTAAGTCATCTACAAGATTCAATTCACGTGCATCGCTATCGAACATGTAGCACTTGGGCTCGGGATTGCCCACAGGCAAGCCTTGCACGTATCTAAGGTCTTCTATCATCTGGCTCACCACGGTCCAATAAGCACCTACTATGTCGGAATCGGGTCTCTGAGGCAAACGATAGACCTCGGGGCCAAAACCCACATTACCTGCGTACGCCACTATTGTCTTTGCGAGGCCAACCTGCAAGAACTTCATCTCGGGTCCATCGGGAACAATCCGCTCAAGCGCCTGTCGCAATGATAGCACACGTGTGAGCTGGTTCCGTCCAATAAAGCCCTCCGGGATTAGGGAATAGGCCTCAGATGGCAGGATAAAGTCAGGGTCGAAGCTATTCGGATCTCTTACTCTGGATATGGCGGCCCAACCTGGCAGTGACAGTTGGGTCCGTCTCGAGCCAACTGTCGGTAGACCACTCAATGTTACGCAACCATCCGCGTAGTCTATGATGTGGTCAAGCAGGGCCCGAATTCTCACGGTGTCTAGGCTCCAATGAGTCTTGACACTGGACGCTAGAAAGAGCATCGGATTCGCCTCAACACCGGCGCTTCTAAAACCACGGAGTTTGGCTTCGACTGGTGTGGTACCCGTCCCGCAGAATGGGTCGAGAACAAGGTCGGACTGCGGGTCGACCCTAAACGCCTTGAGATACTCACGCACGAGGTGCGGGGGGTAACTCAAGACGAATCTGTACCAGTCGTGAATGGGCTTGTCATCTGCTTGGAGGCGATTGCCGTTTGATGTATTGCACGGAGATTCCCTGACGTCCCAGGTAGCCAATCGAACTTGTCCTCCTTAAGGAGTCATCTGCCCGATACACTGGCTTGGTCTAGGTTCATATTCACGCTTTGCCTTTGTCTTCCCTGTCGTGCGAACCGAGTAGAATCTCAATTGGTGATGTGAATATAACGGGGCATTGACATAGATGTCACCTCGTGGTTGCCTATGAATGTAAGCGCCAACAAACATCTATACGAGAGACCACGAAGTGGCCAACGACAGCTTCCCACTTTTGGAGTAGCTTAGCAAGACCGGTATGGAGCAAAACGCTCCCACCGATCCAGAAATGTTCTCAAGGTGCTCTCGTAGGATCTTACCTTGCGCAGCCATTAGCTCCGACCTCCATCCCCAGGGGTTCCGCAGATTTGCTTAAGGCGAAAAGGGTAGGGCCTGGTTAGAGTGGGGAATTGGGCAGATGGATTAGTTTGGGCATTTTCGAATATTCTGGTTGACAATTGGATCTGTTAGCTCGATTGGATCTAGCAGCTCTAGTCTGGGAAGTAGGGTTATTAGCAGGGGAAAGCGGACGCGCTGTATGCGACGTCTTCATTCATAAACGAGGTAGAGAGTCAGGGGAAATGGGTTGTAATCAGGGTTAAGCAGGAGAACCGGCATATTATCAGAGATGCTGAGGGGCTGTTTCGAAGAGGGGGCTTGATTACGAAGGTAAGGGGCTGGATGATTTCAAGGGTTCGAGGTATGACGTGAGGATATGGGACGAAGAGGGGTTCACGATCTGGGACGGGGTGCGGGTGCCATTAAGGTGTTTGAGGGTTGAAGAGTTACGGCACAGTCTGAGGGACGGGGAGCCGGTGAGCGAGAGAAACACGAGTTACATAGTGACGACGTGCCCTAAAGGGCTGGTGAAGGCCATTACAGTGTGGAAGATCATGCACGCGAGGTGGGACATAGAGAACGAGGTATTTCACGAAGCGAAAACCTACTGCTCACTGGGACACTGTTTCATTCACGATGAGGTAGCGACGGAGGTTTTGTGGAATCTGCAGGTTATTGCGCTGAATCTGTTTTTGTTGTTCAGGTATAGGGCGCTAAGGAAGGCAGATGGGACGACGCATATAGGCATGGCGAGGGCGATCCTGATGGGGTTAGCGAGTCTGCCCGAGCCGGTATTTGTTGGGACTGGATGAAAGCGTGGGCCTCAGGCGGAGGGTGTCCAGTGAGCGGGCAATAGCAGAGAATACAGTGGGAACAGCCCAACGGGCATCTTCACCCCCAAAACGAGCCTCGGTGCGAAGGCCCTTTTCTCCGGACTCTGACATGACCAGGCTTGGTTTCAGAGCAGTTTTGCGGAACCTCTGGGGTTCACCTACTAACTGTTGACATGGACAATACTTTTACAATATTAATATTATGAGACCAAACTGGGGGCCATTCGAATGTCATCGAGAAGCCAGCGGCTCAACGACCTAATCACTCGCATCGCCAACAAGCTCGTATTCCTCGAGGGCAAGGTTCTCAAGGACACGGATTTCTCGGATCTCACACTTGGGGAACTGCACGTAATCGAGGCGATCGGGACGGAATGTCCGCGCTCGATGTCGGAGATTGCGGGGACTCTGGAGATCACGCTGGGCGCTCTAACCCCCACGGTTGATCGCTTGGTCAACAAGGGCTACGTCAGCCGCAGGCACTGCGAGGACGACCGGCGACTTGTACTCGCGGAGTTGACCCCGCGTGGCAAGGCCGTGTGCGAGGAGTATGCCGTGAAGGAGGCTCAGGCCATTGACCAGATCATCGGCTCTCTCACAGCGGAGGAGCTGAACATACTGGAAGCACTCCTGGAAAAGTTGTTTAACCAGGTCACCAGATTGATGTGAAGAGCAGTACCTTGAGGCGAAGGCGAGGGGGCAGCTCAAGACGATGAGGTGGCTGGCCGAGAACTCCACCGGGCGGCCCGTGGCCATGACGATGATCATACTGGTAGTTGTGGTCTTCGGATTGTTTTCTTTTAAACGGTTGCCCGTCAACCTTTTCCCCGACGTTGAAACCCTGGTGGTGACCGTTCTCACAACCTACCCGGGCGCCGGCCCGGAAGAGATCGAGAATCTCGTGACCACACCCATTGAAGAAGCCGTCTCCGGTATCACTGGCGTGGCAAAGGTGAGGTCGGTGAGCAGGGAGGGGGTCTCAGTAGTTGCGGTTGAGTTCGAGTTTGGTGCGGACATGGAATATGCAGCGCTCCAGGTCAGGGAAAAAGCAGAGCGCGCGAGGTCCAGGCTCCCTGATGACGCCGACAATCCGATCATTCACAGGTATGATCTGGGATCAAGGCCTACCCTCCTGCTTGGCGTGAGCGGGAACGCGGACGCTGTCAGCATGAGGAAACTTGCGGATGACACGATCAAGCCTGTACTGGGGAGGATATCGGGCGTAGCTGCGGTCGAGGTGACAGGCGGTGCCAGGGAAGAGATCCGCGTTATCCTTGACCAGGAGAGGCTCAGCCATTTCGGCCTCACTTTCGGCGACGTGGAGCGAGCCCTGGCTGCGCGAAACGTGAATGTCCCCGGCGGGCACGCCGAATCCGGGAAATCGGTCTATGTTGTCAGGACGCTCGGGGAATTTCGGTCAGTCGCGCAGATGGGCGACGTCGTGGTGGCTGTGTCGGGGGGTTCGGTAGTCCGCCTGAGGGAGGTCGCCGAGCTGGAGCGTACGGTGGAGGAACCCGAGTATTACACGAGAATGGACCGTAAGGCAAGCGTCGGCGTTGAAATAAGGAAACAGAGCAGCGCGAGCGCTGTCGGCATATCGAGGCTCGTCTCAAAAGCGATCGATGGGCTGCAGAGGAAGCTTCCTGAAGGGACACAGGTGAGGGTCGTCTTCGATCAGGGGAAGTTCGCCCAGCACTCGATCAGCACTGTCTACAACCAGGCATGGCAGGGGGCCCTTCTTGCCGCGGTGGTGCTTTATTGCTTTCTGCGAAGCCTGAGGCATACATTGGCCATCGCCGTGTCCATACCTGTGTCTATCATTGCCACGTTCTTTATGATGTACCTTGGAAAGCTGACCCTCAACATAATGTCGCTTGGCGGGCTGGCCATAGGGGTCGGCATGATGGTGGACAACTCGATCGTTGTCATGGAAAACATCTACAGATGGGCGGAAGAGGGCCACGAGCCATGGGAATCTGCCGTGAGGGGGACTGTCGAGGTAGGCGGCGCGATCTGGGGGTCGACCATTACGAACGTGGCTGTTTTCCTCCCCATCGTATTCATGAAGGGCATAGTCGCCCAGTTCTTCAGGGAGCTTGCGCTGACCGTGACGTTCTCCATGACGGCGTCGCTTGTCTCCGCTGTGACTGTTGTGCCAATGACATGCTACCGCATGCTCCTCATTTCACGTGGCAAGGCGCGTGGTGTGTATCCCAGTCGCGCAGCAAGAGTATTGGAATGGGTCAGGTGGGGAACGGATCAGGGGGTGCCCGGCGTTTACCGCAGGGCTCTTGCCTGGTCTCTCGATCATAGAGGGCTCGTCGCCCTCATCGCGGCGTCGTGCGTCTTTTTCACTATTGCCATCATCCCCTTCGTTGGGGGCCAGTTCATGCCGGAGTGGGATGAGGGGCGATTCACAGTTGAGCTCGAGATGCCGGCGGGGACCCCCCTTGAAAGGACTGACCAGGTCGTGGCTCAGGTGGAGGAGTACGTGTCGGGGATTGAGGAGGTCGAAGCCGTCTTTGCGACAACCGGCCGCGGTAGGGCGAGCCTCGCCGACATCTCTGCGACGCACCTTGGGTCTGTCGAGGTGCAGCTCGTTTCCAGGACTCGGCGGTCGCGCTCGACCAACGAGATTATGGAGTGGGTCAGGCACCAGGCATCGCGGACTCCGGGCGCCAGAGTCAGGGTGGTCAAAGGCGCGTTTCTCGGCATCACGATGGAAGCGCCTCTACAGGTCACAATTCAAGGATCCGACTACACGGTCCTTGAGGATGCCGCAACAATGCTCGCTCAAAGGCTAACGACCATCCCGGGAACTAGGGACGTTCGCACATCGATTGAGACGAGGCTCCCCGAGGCTGTCGTCGCAGTCGACGACGAGAGGGCGGCGACGCACGGCCTGACGACATACCAGGTGGCGGATGCCATTCGTACTGCCCTGACCGGTCAGACGTCAACGAATTACAGGGTCGGCGGCAACGAAATCGCTGTTCGCCTACGCCTACCGG
The DNA here is from genome assembly GCA_013178305.1 of Bacillota bacterium. NCBI lineage: Bacteria > Bacillati > Bacillota > Bacillota bacterium. The sequence goes on from JABLXB010000003.1 coordinate 312,530, forward strand.
AGCCCCAGCGAAAGCAGCTGGACGAACTAGGGAACCTTAGAATCCCGACGTCCCTGGGCACAACCGTAATGTTGCAGGACGTCGCCGGTGTGACGCTGGGCAGTGGACCGACCGCGATCAACCGTGAAAACCAGGCTCGCGCTGTTTCGGTGAGCTGCAGCACAGAGGGGCGTGACTTGGCCAGTGTCATGGTTGAAGCCGCCAGGAGCATGAGTTCTATACCGTTGCCTCCCGGCTACTCGTGGGAGTTTGGAGGGGAAGCTGAGCACATGCGGGAATCATTTGATAGCCTCGGTCAGGCACTGGTTCTAGCCATCCTGATAATATACATGTTGCTGGGGGCTCAATTCGAGAGCCTCCTCCAGCCCTTCGTCGTGATGCTTACAGTGCCCCTGTCTGCGCTCGGGGCGTTTTGGGGGCTTCTCCTCGCGGGTCGAACCGTGACAATTGTGTCGTATGTCGGCCTGATCATGCTAGTGGGCATAGTTGTGAATAACGCCATTGTGCTCGTTGAGTACGTCAACCTCCTGCGTCGCCGCGATGGCATGTCAATTCGCAACGCTTTGCTTAAAGCGGGACCCACGAGGCTGAGGCCGATCCTCATGACAAGCCTGACCACCATACTGGGAGTCCTCCCCCTGGCCCTGGGGCTGGGCGAGGGTGCCGAGCTCGAGGCGCCACTGGCCACCGTGGTTGCGGCGGGCCTGGCGAGCTCGATGGTGCTGACGCTGATAGTCATTCCGGTAGCGTATGACCTGTTCGAAAGGATATCAGACTGGCTTACTACACGGATCTACGGTGGAAACCACAGCGCGTGAACCATGGCAAAAAGGGAGTGTGAATACTCCTGTGTAAATGGTCTCTGCAGTTGTTCCCTGGGCGCCTCACGCCATGACCCGATTCACTTCTATCGTGACTTGGGGCAGGCATCGAGGATGTTCCGCACAAAGTGCGTCTGGCAGCGCTGCCAGGTTGCGCCCTGAAAGTGCGTCGTAATGGCCTTGACCAGGCCCTTGTGGTCGTCCGAGACCACCAGGGCCACCCGAAGAAATCCGACCAGCTCCCCTCCGATTCGCTGTCGCCCACTTTCAGCCCTAACACCTCGCGGTAGCCCTTCGCAAAACGAATGCGCAGAGATGTACCACGCTGAACGTCATCGCCGTCCGATTTCGCGCGGACCGGGCAGTGAGTCATCACTTGCGCGAGTACTCATCGGCCGTGTATCATCTACACTAGCACTGCGTGTAGGCCGGATTGGCTGCGAGTGATTACGGCGTGTTCGCGGAGGACTGCGCTTTGTCCAGTCAGACTGCCCATGGCCCGCCTCATAGCGGTCAGCGCCGGAGGTTCGAGGCCCTTTTTCAAGCCGCGAAGCCCTCCGGGCGATTTATCGTGCTGCTTACTTTCTGGTTGGCGCTCTGCGGCCGCATTGATCCGGGATCGGTGGTTATCGGACTAATCTGCTGCGCCTTCGTGACGTGGTTCAACGTGGCGGACTCGCCTCGTCCGGTCCAACCTCCAATGAGGGCGCTTAAGACGACGTTTCGATTGCTCGCCTGGGCCCCCGTTCTTCTCGCGAGGTTCGTCTTTGAAATGGTATCGGCCAACATTCAGGTTGCACGCCTTGTGCTCCACCCCAGAATGCCGATCGAGCCCCGGGTCATCAGGTTCCGGACGAAGCTCCGTGGGACCTCGAGCCGCGTGATGCTGGCAAATGCTATTACACTCACCCCCGGAACCCTTACGCTTGATATACAGGGAGATGAATTCGTGGTACATTGTATCTCCGCGAAGGCTGCGAACGATGTCTCAAATTGGGTGATGGAAGATATGCTTGCCCGGATGGAAATGATGGCAAATGGCGAAAGCAGCGCTTGAGGTTTGTGCTATAGTACTCATGCTCCTCACGTTCTTGAGTTTCTCAAGGGCTATCGCGGGACCGACCCCTGCTGACAGGGTGGTCGCCGTGAACGTTATTGGGACCAAGACGGTGGTGATAGTCTCGACTCTCGCCTTCGTTTACGACTCGCTCCATTTCCTGGATGTGTCCCTGGTTTACGCCCTGATGAGTTTCCTGGCGACTTGCGGTATAGCCGCTTACCTGGAAAAAGGGAAGGTGATCGACCCCCGTGTTCTCGTCGACCCGGGAATTCGTGGTGGTAGTGCTGGCGGGCCTGGGGATCTTCTTTTTCACGGTGGGAACCATAGGTCTCCTGAGGTTCCCGGGTGTTCTGCCCCGTATCCACGCGACAACTAAGTGCGATACCCTCGGGGGAGGCCTGATGATCCTGGCGCTGGCAGTCTACTCAGGCTTGAACGCTCATACAGCCCGGCTGCTCTTGATACTTGCCTTTATCTGGCTGACGAATCCGGCCGGCTCGCACCTGCTCGCCAGGGCTGTCTATAGAACAAACACAGAACAGTCCGAAATGTTGAAGTCCGAGCCTGATGGAGGAAGTATCTCAAGTGCCTGACGCCATGAGTACGATCCTGCTCACGTTCCTCGTCGTATCAGCCGCATCCGCGGCTCGGACAAGAGATCTCGTCAGCGCGGTAGTGCTCTTCGCCGGCTATAGCCTGGTAATGGCCATCGTGTGGCAAAGGTTGAACGCTCCCGATATCGCAATAACGGAAGCAGCGGTAGGCGCCGGGATAACGTCTCTGTTGTTCCTGATGGCGATCAGCCGCACCGAGAGGTACGAGAGATGAGGACGGTTGCATCAGCGTTCATCCTGGGCCTGGTCGCGGTCGTGCTCATAGGCATAGTATCCGAGATGCCGCGGTTTGGAGGCCGTTCGAACCCGGCTCTGGGAACAACCTACCCGAGATACACCGGCTCCGCCATCGGTGATACGGGGGCCCAGAACCTGGTTACCGCGATAGTCCTCGACTACCGCGGTTTCGACACCCTCGGGGAGACGACAGTCCTGTTCACAGCGATCCTCGCCGCCACCCTGGCGCTGGCGGCGGCGAAGCGTAAGACTGGCGATCCCGGCGAATGAACCTCGCTTCTATCGTCATCATTCCGTGGGAGGTCCATAAATGGATAGCACAATAGCTCGCACGATCGGGCGTCTGGTGCTGCCGTTCATCCAGGTTCTGGGGTTATACATAGCTTTCCATGGGCACCTCTCCCCTGGAGGCGGATTCGCAGGAGGTACCGTCGTCGGCGCGAGCCTGATCCTCGCGCTCCTCCTTGACATCCCGTTTCGAGGCAAGAGCGTTCTAAAAGAGTCTTTCGCACTCGCCGAATCCTCGTGCCTCGTCATCTACGCAATGATTGGTTTCGTGGGGATCGCGGCGGGGACGGGCTTTTTGGGGAACCTCTCGGCGGGGTTTCCTCGCGGAATACCCGGCAGCGTACTGTCGGCGGGCTACATGGTTCCGCTTGGGGTAGCGATCTGTCTCAAGGTGGCGAGTACCATAGGCTCCCTTTTCTGGGCCCTGGCCCGAGAGGACGGCCAGGAGGATGTCCGGAATGCGTGAAATGGTCGAGTCCGTGGCCACGAATCACTATTATCTCGCGTCCATGCTCCTTTTCGTAATAGGGTTTCACACGATGTTGACCCACTCCAACCTGGTCAAGAAAGTCATGGGGCTCAACATCATGGAGACAGCCGTATTCCTGTTCATCGTATCGAGCGGTTACATCGAGGGAGCGAAACCTCCGATCGCGGAGGGGCCGTGGGATCGCGGTCCCTTCGTCAATCCGTTGCCGTCGGCCCTCATACTCACGGGCATAGTGATCGCGGTGAGCCTGACGGCTTTCGCCCTCAGCCTCATCGTACAGATGTACAGGTTTTATGGAAGCCTCGACGCCGACGAGATAGCCCGAATCCGGCTCGAAGAGGGGGGAGAGCAGTCATCGTGGAAAACGCGCCGGCTCTGGTAGTCGTCTTCTTGCTACTCGGGGCGTTCCTGATCCCGATCGTAGAAATGAAGTGCCGCAGGTTCGTCCCATGGCTGGTCGTGGCGCCCGCCCTTTTATCGTCTTCCCTCGCGCTGATCATGCGGGCGAAGGTCCGGAGTGAGGGGCCGATCAGATACTACGTCGGCGGATGGGCGCCACCTTGGGGCATCGAAATGCTCGTAGACGAATACACCACGACCATGCTGACAGCGATCTTCCTGGTAGGCGTACCTGTCCTGTTGTACTCCGTGGCGTCCATCCCCCACGAGCTATCGCCCGATCTCGCCCCAAGATACCATGCTCTCAATCTGCTTCTGCTGGGGTCGCTTTGCGGCATGGCTATGGCGGGCGACATCTTCAACCTGTACGTATTCATGGAGATCTCTTCGCTCGCGGCGTGCGGCACCATATCCGCCAAAGGTACCCGCGACTCCGTTGAAGCCAGCCTGAGGTATTTCCTCCTGAGCGAACTGGGATCTGGATGTATCCTTCTTGGGATAGCCATACTTCACATGTTGACAGGGCACCTCAACATGGGTTTGTGCCTCGAGTCAATGCCTCGCGCCGCCTCTCTGGCGCCGTCCAACGTGGCAGCGGCAGCCGGACTCGTATCGATAGGCCTCCTCGTGAAAGGGGCTCTGTTCCCCCTGCACATCTGGTTGCCGGACGCGCACGCTGTTGCTCCCGCCCCTTCGAGCGCCATACTCTCAGGTCTCGTGGTGAAGGTCGCGGCATTTGCGCTCTGGCGAGTGCTCAACCGTGCTTTCGGTCCGGAGATGACAGCCGGTTTCAGGATCTTCGACATCATCCTGCTGATGGCCACACTGGGCATAATCCTCGGGTCAGCCCTGGCTCTTAACCAGACGCACCTTAAGAGGATGCTCGCCTTCTCAACGGTGGGACAGGTGGCCTACATCTTCCTTGGCCTGGGGTTCGGCTCTGAAACTGCCGTGCATGGGGCCTTTCTGCACCTGATGAATCACGCAGTCGCGAAAGCGTGTCTCTTTCTAAGCGCGGGCGCCATCTCGCAGAGGCTCGGCGTGTCGAGCATCCAGAAGATGGCCGGGATCGGGAGACTCATGCCGATAACGATGGCCTGCTACAGCTTGGCTGCTTTTTCCATGGTAGGCATACCGCCCTTGGGGGGGTTCACGAGCAAATGGTACCTGGCAAAAGGGGCACTGGAAGCAGGGCGCCCCATCTACGTGCTGGTAATACTCGTTGGCAGCTTCCTGGCGCTGCTCTACACCTTCCCACCATTGGCTTCTTCGTTTTTCGCAACCAGCACAGGCTCCAGGCCTGCAGGCAGCGGGGATTCCGGGGAAACGCCCGCAGCGATGCTCATACCGATAGCCATACTGGGGGCCGCGTGCGTGGTGCTGGGCATAGACCCGGGCATAGCTGCGCGGCTGACAAGATGACCCCCGGACTCTGGGAATCTCCGGCGAATTGCGCTGTGCCGTTCGAATCGCCCAAGGGGAGGTGCCTCATTGACTGAGATTTCGTTGCTGCCACTGGCGGCCGTGAGTACGCCCACCCTGTCGAGCGTGCTGGTCTACGCGGTGGGCAAGAGGGCACTCGGCCTTGGAAGGATGCTCACGGTGCTCGCCTCAGCGCTCTCCCTCCTGCCCATAGCTCTCATGTATCCCATGGCCGCCCGCGGGGTCGTCTTAGAAGTCGCCCTTCCATCACTCCTCCCCCCGCTGGGGGTCATGTTCAGAGTCGACGGGCTGGGATACCTTTTCTCGGCGATGACCTCCGGAGTGTGGTGCCTTGTCACGATATACGCCATCTCATACATGAAAGGAGCGCTCAACCAGGCGCGGTTCTTCGCAGCCCTCCTGCAGACGCTCGGCGCTTGCCTGGGCGTGGCAATGGCCGGCGATTTATTCACCTTGTTCGTTTTTTTCGAGGTCCTCTCGCTGGCAGCATACGTATTGATCGTGCATGATCAGACTCAAGAGGCAATGCGAGCTGGTTTCAAGTACCTGGTCATGTCAGTCACCGGCAGCCTCAGCCTTTTCTTCGCCGTAGTGTCCACCTACGACGTTTCGGGAACCCTTTCCCTGGCAACCAGGGGCATAATTCCAGAGAAATCCGGCCTCACGCTTACCATTTTCATAGCTTTCCTGGTCGGTTTCGGTATGAAAGCGGGGGTGTTCCCTCTACACGTGTGGCTGCCCGACGCTCATCCGATAGCGCCTGCCCCCGCCAGCGCCCTGCTTTCGGGGATCATGATAAAGGCGGGTGCGTACGGGATAATCAGGGTATTCCATAATGTCTACGGAGCGCAGCTCGTTACGGCTGGCTGGTGGCCGTCCTTGCTCCTCTGGGCATCCGGCGCCAGCATGGTGCTCGGCTCTGGGGTGGCCATACTCCAAAGCGACCTGAAGAGAAGGCTCGCGTATTCCAGCATAGGACAGATGGGTTACATACTCGCCGGCGTGTCACTGGCCAGCAGTCACGCTCTCGCCGGCAGCATTTTCCACGTGTTCGGCCACGCCCTGGCGAAATCGTGCCTGTTCCTTTGCGCGGGGCTAGTCGCATCCAAAACCGGAATCAAGGACGTCGAAGCGATGGCGGGAGTGGGAAGGCGCATGCCGGTCACGATGATAGCATTCACCGCAGCGGCCTTGTCGATGGTAGGAATACCGCCGTTCAATGGCTTCGTGAGCAAATGGTGGCTTTCGCTGGGTGCGGTACAAGCGGGTGTTCCCCTCCTGCTCGGGCTCTACCTCGCATGTAGTATGATGGCGTGCCTGTACATCCTTCCGGTGGTGGTCTCGGCATTCTTCGGCCCCGAGCCCAGGGACCGGACGGCGGAGCGCACCTGCGGGGCCGAAGCACCGCTCGGAATGCTGATACCCGTAGCAGTACTCGCGACGGGGACTGTTCTGTTCTCCCTGGCGCCTGGCAACTTCGCCCTCGTACTGAGCAGGGTCTGGGCTGAAGGCGCGGGGCTCCGATGAAGTCCTGAGGGCATGAGAGTCCGGAGGAATCGATGAGGGATCAGGGCGGCATTTCACAGCTGATATCGGCAATCCTGTCGGGTCGGGATCTCGCGATCCTGGTTTTCGCCCCGATAATCGCCGGCCTGGCGATCCTGGCATTGCCCCCAAGAGCCAGACGCCATTCCGCGCGCATAGCGTTGGTCACAGCGGCTGCGGGGCTTGCAGCGAGCCTGTCGCTTCTCAGCCAACCTTCCGGAGCCACGTTGAGGATCCCAAGGTTTCTAGCCCAGGGCATCATCTTACGAATAGACTCCCTCTCCATGGCTTTCGCCCTCACCGCGTCGGTCGTGTGGACCTGTGCGACACTGTTTGCCCTCGACTATCTGCGAGGGGAACGAGCCGCGCACCGGTTCTTCGCTTTCTGGCTGCTCACGCTCGGGGCTTGCCAGGGGGTATTCGCCAGCGGAGATTTGTTCACGCTCTTCCTGTTCTTCGAGACCATGACCCTGGTCTCATATGCCCTTGTCGTCCACGAGGAGTCCCGGGATTCCATGGATGCAGGGGCTCTCTACATTAACCTGGGTATCGGCGGAGGGTTGCTGCTCCTGGGAGCCATAGCCAGCGTCTACTACTCTACAGGAGACGTCTCTTTCGCTCCATCCCTCGAAGCGATCGCCGCCTCGGTCCCCTACGTTCCTGTTTGGATTGCGTTCTTCTTCGGTTTCGGCATCAAGATGGGCATGGTACCGCTGCACTTCTGGCTGCCGCGAGCACACCCGGTCGCGCCCGGCCCAGCCAGCGCAGTGCTCTCGGGGATCCTCATCAAGACCGGCGCCTACGGGCTACTCAGGGTATCCAGTTCCGTCATGAATCCTTCGGTCCCAGTAGCCAATCTCGCATATTATCGCGAGGCATTCGGCCTAGCCGTCACAGGCGTCGGCATACTCACAGCCCTCACGGGTTCGATGAACGCCATGCTGGAATCCGACTCCAAACGGCTGCTCGCTCACTCAAGCGTGAGCCAGATGGGCTATGTGCTTTTCGCGATCGGCATCGCATCGGCGTACCCGGCGGCTGCGCCATACGCTACCGCAGCCGCCATCCTGCAGATCATCTGTCACGCTGTGTACAAGTCAGCACTGTTCATGATGGCCTCAGCCTCTCGAAAGGGAATATTCCTGCCACAAGGGGAAGCGGCGGGGCCAGGCAGCCGCCTCGTCTTGACAGCCCCGCTGTGGATTTCGGCACTGGGGCTAGCATCGTTCCCTGGCTTCGGGGCTTTCGGCGTCAAGGTCCTTCTCCACCATGCGGCGGCGAAATCCTTCGTGAGCAGTGGTTTACTGGGCCATTTGGTCCTCGAAATCGCGTTCGTGGCGTTTGGCGCCGCTGCAACCTGGTACGCGCTCAAACTGACCCGGCTCATCCTTCTAGAAGGCACAACCACCCCCTGCTGGCCTCACCATGAAACCCCCGGTGCAGGAGGAAGCGAGGGCGAAATGCTCAAAGGCCAAACCCACGCCCACAGGTGGCTTGCGAGCCGGGCGGCTTTCTCGGTGTCCGCCGTTCTGGTTCTCGCGCTGGGCTTTCGCCCTGACGTTTTTGTTCGCGGCCTCGTAATCCCGGCCATGCTGGGCATTTCGACAGACGCTGCGAATCCATCTTCGCTGGCAAGCCTGCTCGCCGACAAAGAATACTTCACTCCGGCGAGCGTTGCCATCGCCCTTGCGGCCGCCGCAACCGGCGCAGTCGCGCTGAGCAGCTCCGGTCGCCTGGGTAAACGCGCCGCCTATTGGTGGAGACCCTGCGCAGAGTCGCTTCTCGGTCGATGTGTCCTGTCGCCGTGCAGATGGGGGCTGGCATTGATCGAACGCTTCATGGACCGCGGAGTCAACCGCGTCCTGTCGAGGATACCGGTGTTGCTCTTCAGGGCCCTGCGCGCGCTGGAGACGGTGTTCGATCGCCGGGTCGACTCGGCATACGAGCGAACGGCGGAAATCACGCGGCAGCTCACCTCGGGGATGAGCAGACTCGAAGAAGCCCTCACTACCGCTTCGGATCCGGCCAACATGATAGCTCTGGATGCCGGTCCGGGGCCCGCCGGGGTCAAGAGGCAATACGAACCCCGGCTCGCGTCATGGAACTCAGCTAACCTCAACAGCGCTGCCATCATACTTGCGTTCGTGCTCATGTTGTTGCTACTATTTCTGGCAGGACCACACCTGGACTATCGCGCTTAAAGTTCCCACCGGAGGTGCTCCCCCACATTGAGAGTCAGGTTGGCGATATCGGTAATCCTGGTTTTGACGGGGATTCTCGTACTTAGAGCATACGAGCCGCGTTCCGCCCCCCCGAGCGTCGGTCCTGGAGAGCTCGAGGCCACGCTCAGGTCGGGCGGGAAGGTCGTCCTCATCGACGTGCGTCCTCGCGAGCACTATCTCAGGTCAAGGATACCTGGGTCTCACCATACCGCTGCAGCCGAGGCAATACAGGCTGCCCGGCGCCTGGCCCGCGACCCCGATGAGGAGATCGTAATCATCAGCGAAACCGGAAGGGAGGGCGTGGATCTCGCCAGACAGCTCCAGAATGCCGGATTCGGCCGCACAAAGTTCCTGAGGGGCGGCATCAAGGCCTGGAAGGGGCCGCTGGCGAACTAGACGCCGAACCGGCCGCCGAACTAGCCGCCCGCTGAACCCTCGTCTCGAGGACGCTCCGCACGCCCAAGCCGCTCGGTCTCCCGGCGGACGGTCTTCGCGGAGTCAGGCTCAGCGTGAACCACGCAATCGATGGCGAAGTTCTCCTTGATGCACCGCCTGACAGACCCTGCGATCTCGTGAGAATCTCTGACTGGAGTTTGACGGCCAGAGGGGTTTTTGATGCCACGAGCGGGCAAAAGCCCTGCTAGATGGGTTGCGGTCCCTCCGGCACGCAAAAAGGGTCACGTCTCGACGCTCCTATGTCAAGAACTAGGTAGAGGAACTAGGCCGCCCTATTGTCCGTTAGGGAATGAGTCTGATAATCCAAGCACTCTTGCCAGAGCTGCCAGATTGCGCGAACTATGTACCGTTTCAATGCGCGGAAAGCTTCGCGACGGGTCTTTCCCTCAGAGGTTCGCCGGAGCAGATAGCATCTGGCCTCGGGTAAGTGGCGTGCTTGGGTTATGGCTATGCGATACAGGATTGCGTTAAGCCGCCGGTTACCGCCACGGTGGAGACGGTGACGAACCAAGCCTGCTGAAGAGGCCTCAATAGGAGCCACTCCGGCATAAGCTGCGAGCTGTGCGTCGCTCGCAAACCTTCGACCAGGACCCAAAATACCGGCCAGAGCACCTGCTGTAAGTAAATTGATGCCGCAGAGCCGTGTTAGCGGAAGAAAGTAGGTACTCGCAAGCTGTTCGATCTCGTGGGCAATGTCTTCGCTTTGTTCGAGGACCAGCCGGAGACGCCGCGCGAGCCTTCTGATGGTAGCAGCGCGATGACAGGCTATTGAATTGCTGTCAGGTGAATCATATCTCTCCAACGCGAGTAACCCTGCTTGAGTCTGCATATTCGGGAGATGCAGTCTGTACTCGGGGTCGATCTGAGGAAGAACGGCATGTATCTGGTTTCGCAGACGTGTGGCTTCGGCCAGTGCGGCCTCCCGTTCAATCGAAAGCAGGTTCAACACTGTGGTTATGTCTTCCTGCGAAATCTGCGGGAGCGTACCCGTCTCGCGCATGACACAGACGGCCACCGCCCGCGCATCTAGCTTATCGGTCTTCCCCAACTTCCTCGCCTTCCGCCGGCTCATCGCCGTCCAACGTGAGTTGATCTCATATACTACATCCCCGCGACCTACCAGGTATTGTGCCAGCCTTCTGCCGTAGCCCCAGGCTCCCTCAATTCCCCACTGCCGAGCCTCTCCCAGCTTGCACGCCCACCTGTACACTTGTTCCCAACCACGTTGGGTATTAGGCCCGCGCCATTGCGACAGTTCACGTCCATTTTCGTCTAAGGCAACCGCCATGTGTACTTCCTTGTGCGCGTCCACCCCGAGCGTTATCACTCGTACCACTCCCCCTGCACTAAACTGGCGCACAGCTTCGGGGCTGACAAGACTCTCTTGAGTCATCCACATGCTCCTATTAGGTCAAGCCCCTAAGCCCAGCGAGGGGGCGACAAGTCGAGACTAGGGCACGCAGCCGATCAAGTGTTGAGTCAACCCGCCTCGCTGCGCTCCCTCCTTCACTCTAACAGAGAATCAAGTGGTGGAAATTGTCTCGGCAGCTCCCTCCGGACGATCCATTCAAACTAGCTCGCCAAGGCGAGCTCTGCCTCAGCAACTGACGTTCGTTCCAGCTTCTTCATGGATTCCTGGCTGAAGTACCGCCGGCCGATTGCCCACTCGTCGTTCTGCTCCATGAGCACCGCCCCCAGGAGCCTCAAGGCCGAGGCCCTGTTTGGGAATATTCCGACAACGTCCGACCAGCGCTTTATCTCTTTGTTCAGCCTCTCCAGCGGGTTCGTGGAGCGTATCTGCCTCCAGTGTTCCTGAGGGAACGCCATGTAGGCCAGGATCTCGTACTCAGAGTCAAGCAGCATCTGGCTTACCCGTGGGAACCGCTTCTCGAGCACCCTGGCGATCTGAGCCAGTTGGGCGTGGGCGCTCGGCTGGTCGGGCTGGGCGAATATCGTTCTCACCGACGCCGACACCATCGACTGCGACCCTTTAGGTACATGAGACAGTATGTTCCTCATGAAGTGTACCGTACACCGCTGCCATACAGCCCCCGCCAGCACGGTTCCTATCGCTCTCTTCAGTCCCTCGTGAGCGTCGCTTATAACCAGCTGAACCCCGCCCAGGCCTCTCGACACCAGGCCCCTCAGGAACTCCAGCCAGAACTCGCCGTCCTCGCTCGGCCCCAGGTCGAAACCAAGCACCTCCCGCTCACCAGTCGCCTTCACACCGATCGCTACCACGAACGCCATGCTGATAACCCGGCCATCGTCCCTTGACTTTATGTACGTCGCGTCCACCCACAGGTACGGATAGGGTCCGCCTGAGCCACCAGCTCGACGGCTTCCTTGAGAAAATCAACGTCCCCTTCAATTCCGGCCTTGCGCATCGCCTCCAAAAGTGACAAGATTTGATCGGCAGCTGCCATGTTGGTCTCCTCCCCTCAGAGTCGATTACTCCTAACTCCGAAGGGAACCACTGGCGGCTGCTTATGTCAATCCCCACCCCGGGGAATTTCCACCACCACTTAAGACTTTAACCCTGTTCGTATCCTGCCACCATCCCGTGCGACTCCTTAGCGAAGCTCCCCCACTGCGGGTCTCGTCGGTTTGAGGCGAAGCTTCGCTAGCCTATTGCCACAGAGCGCGGGGCACGGCTGTCGAGGAGGGACTGTTCGCGGGGTCCAGGGTTTCCCGGGAGTGAGATTGAGATCAAGAGGCTACAGCCGCTGGTCGGCGAACGATGAGATAGAAGTCGGACTGCCTCAAGAGTGATTGCTGGAAAACGAGGGTTCTTTCTCTGGCGCCGAGGGCAGCCTGCACCTTGGTAGCCCGCTTTTTGGCGGGTGCCCGAGAGACATTCCACAGATGTGTCGGCGTGGCACGGGGGTCCTGAGACTTGAACCGGCATCCGGCCGCTAGGCTAAAAGCGCTCAGACCCGGCCGCCACCATCAGCCGCCTAACACGCATTGAACTGCCTGCACTACGGCGTTGAGATTGAGGGAATACCGTGCAGGACGGCGAACAAGAAGGTTCATACAGAGGCGTTTCACCGGATACTCGAGGATGAATGCCTGGCTGGGCAGGAGGTTGAGACGTTCGCGGGAGCGAACCGGAGAGTGGAGGAGTTCATAGAGTTCCACACAAGATACGGATACACTCGAGCATTCTTATATGGCACCTGAGGAGGAGAAGGGAATCCTTATGCGCATTATTGTGGGGATAACAGGGGCATCCGGGGTAATCTATGGCATTCGGGTACTCACAGAAATGGCGTCGCGTGGCGTGGAAACGCATCTGATCATCAGCAGGTGGGCGAGAGAGACGATCCGTGCCGAGACCGACTTCGATGCAAGGGCTATCGAATCGTTGGCCACAGTCGCGTATGACAACGATGACCTTACGGCCCCGGTGTCGAGCGGGAGCTTCATTACCGATGGCATGGTCATCGCACCCTGCAGCATGACTACGGCGGCCGCGGTTGCACATGGTTACGCGGAAAACCTTATATCGCGCGCTGCGAGCGTGTGTCTTAAAGAAGGCCGTAGACTGGTAATCCTTCCACGGGAATCCCCCATGAGCGCAATCCACCTCGAAAACCTCCTGAACCTCGCGCGGCTGGGAATCATTGTGCTCCCGCCTGTCCCCGCGTTCTACTCACGCCCTAGATCAATCGATGACCTCGTCGACCACACGGTCGGGCGGGTGTTAGACCAGTTTGGAATTGAACACGGGCTCGTGGGTCGCTGGGGACTGGATTGTCCCGGGTCTGGGCGAGAGCAGCAGGGTCCCGGCTGCACCGATGTGCCCCAGCGCGACGGAGGGGCGGTGCCCGCCGAAATCGGCAGGGTGCAGGTGGCCGTGGGTGAGGGACGGTTTCAAATCAGCGGGAACGCCTGGGTGACGATGGGAGGAATTATTGCGGGGCTTTTTGGCGGAGATAGGCCGCACGTGGGCTCGGTTGTGGTCAGCGTGCCGCGCCCCAGCATCACTGGATCGGGAGAGACGAGCTGCACGTCTTCAGTGGTTAACCTGCTCGCTCACAAGGAGGAAACGGTCATCCGCCCGCTTGCCGAGCATATTGCCAGGGTGACCGGGCGTCCCGTGGTCGGCGTATGCGGGGTGCACCTCGACGGGGCCACTCCTCAGGATATTAGGCTGCTGGTTGCCAACTGCGAAGAGGCCGGTCGCCGACTGGTCGAAAGCATGATGCCCCTTATAACGGACGTGGAGACCCCCGGTAGTCGGGACCGATAGCGCCAACAAGTCCCTCCCAGGTCCCTCCGAGAATCGTGGGTGGCCTCGAATTGCGATTCGGGTCAAGTCCCGCCCTGCGAGAATCTCGCACAGGAACTCTCGACACACTGTCGAACTCATGCGTGTGTCGCTGAATAGGACATCGTTCCATGTGGCGGAAGTCTCATCTCCATAGTCCGTGGCCTTTCAGGTAGTGAAAGGAAGTATTCTGCGTCTCTTGCAGATGGGTTAATTGCTCATTCGCCGCTCGCGATCGAATCTCGCGGTCAATGTGGGCGGCATCTTCATGAAGAACCCGGTGATGACCTCGTCGGGCTGCTACGGTTACGGACTTTCGTACACCGACTTTTATTTGCCTGCCTTGCTAGGGGCTCTTGTGGTAAAGGGGCTATATTGCGAAATGCGGAAGGGCAACCCGCCCCCGCGGATCGTGGAGACCCCCGCTGGGATGTTGAATTCGGTCGGCCTCGAGGGTCCGGGCGTAGACGGCTTCATCAGGTGTTATCTCCCGAAGCTGCGGGAATACGGCGCGACTGTGATCGCCAACGTCGCGGGGCGGACCGTTGAGGAATACGAGTTCGTAGCGCGGCGACTCAGCGAGGCAGAGGGGCTCTCGGGTTTGGAACTGAATGTCTCATGCGCGAACGTGGAGCAGGGGGGGTGGCATTCGGGATAGACCCGAAGATGGTTTTCCGAATAGTGTCGGCGGTGAGGAAGGTGACTACGCTACCCGTCATTGCGAAGATGTCGCCCAACGTGACGGAATATCCGCGTGACCGCCCGCGCCGCCGAGGAAGCGGGCGCCGATGCGCTTTCGATGATAAACACCTTGCTCGGCATGGCGATCGATGTCAAATCGAGGCGCCCAAAGCTTGGCAGCGTTACCGGGGGGTTATCCGGTCCCGCTATACGCCCTGTGGCTGTCCGTATGGTCTGGCAGGCTGCACAGGCCGTGAAGATTCCGATAGTCGGGCAGGGAGGGATCATGACGGCGGAGGACGCCCTGGAGTTCATCTTGGCGGGGGCGAGGGCGGTCGCGATCGGAACGGCGAATTTCGTAAACCCCATGGTGCCACTCGAGGTGATCGACGAGCTCGGGAAGTACCTTGACGACAACGATATAGAAGATATTAACGAATTAGTGGGTAAGGTCGTCACGGACCCCAACCCATAGGCTTGGGGGGTGAACAGTGCATCACCAGGTATTAGCGATAGTCAAGAGTCATGGCGCCGAAATCCCGGGCTACTACAGGCTTAGGCTGGAGGCCCCGGCGGTGGCGAATGAGGCCCGCCCCGGGCAGTTCGTGATGGTTCGTTGCTCTCACACATTGGACCCACTGCTGAGGCGGCCACTGACTGTATGCGCGCTTTATCCGGAAAGCGGTCAACTGGAACTGCTGTACAAGGTGGTGGGCAAAGGGACCCGGCTTCTGAGCGAGATCCCTGTCGGTGCCCGGGTCGATGTTGTCGGGCCGCTTGGCAACGGGTATACTCTGCTGCCCGAGGCGCAGACCATAGCGGTCGTGGGAAGAGGGGTCGGGGTGGCCTCTGTTTTTGGCGTGGCTCAGGCGGCGCGGGCGGAAGGGCGGCGGGTTTTTGCCTTTGTCAGTGCGCGCACCCGGGACCTGCTCCTCCGGGTGAAGAGTCTTAGGGAGATGGGCTGCTGCGTGGAAGTCTCGACGGATGACGGGAGCGCCGGCCACTGTGGGCTAGTTACGGACCTGCTCAGGCCGAAGGTCGGGCCGGAAGGGATAGGGGAAGTATTCGTCTGCGGCTCCAATCGGCTGACCCGCGCTGTGGCCGAAGTCGCATTGGAGAACGGGATCAGCGCGCAGGTATCGCTCGAAGCGCACATGGCCTGTGGGGTTCATGCCTGCATGGGCTGCGTGCGGCTCGTGGGGATTTCGGGGAACCAGAGCTACAAGAAAGTGTGCGAGGACGGGCCCGTGTTCTGGGTCGACGAGGTAGTGGAATTGACGAACGCCCGCTGAGCGGGCGGCCCTTGCCACTGATAGCGGGCCTGGAGAGCGCTCAAGTCCTTTTGTGGACGTCAGAACGGTGAGGAGGTTTAGTGCGGGCATTCCTCATCGCGGCCGTTAAGGTAGCTATGACGTCAACAATCGATTCATTGCCGGACGCGCAACACAATAACCCGTTCCCCAAGGACCACCAAAGGAGTTTTCGACGCGCCGTCGAACCAATACCTTGTTCCGTCAATAGGATGCTATTCCGCTTAGCGGAACATGTGCCCTTTGCGGTCGTGGGAGTATGCGTCCCCAACGGAAGATACCAGAGGGAGAATGGCTTATGCTACCAGGCAGCAAACGCGAAAGGATGTACGGATGGGCACGCGCGGCGTTGACGGTAGACCTTTGCTCGGGCAAGATTGAGAGGATTGTGCCCGAGGAATCAGTTGTCCGCAAGTGGTTGGGCGGGAGAGGATGGAACGGTCATCTTCTCTGGAAGATGACGGATGCGAGTACAGATCCACTTGGCCCCGGAAACCCCCTCATCTTCAGTGTAGGCCCCTTGACCGGCACGCTGGCGCCTGGTTCGGCACGCTATCAGGTAACCGGGAAATCCCCACTGACTGGAATCTTCGGTGACGCCAACTCGGGAGGCTTCTTCGGCCCGGAGATGAAGTTTTGCGGGCTGGATCAGATTGTTGTAACAGGGTACGCGGAGACGCCGGTGTACCTGTTCGTTACGGATGAGAAAGCGGAACTCCGGGTCGCGAGGCACCTGTGGGGGAAGACGACTTGGGAGACTGAAGAGGCCATTCGCTCTGAGATCGGCTCGGACCTGGTCCGCGTCGCGGCGATCGGCCCTGCCGGAGAGAACCTCGTCAAGTTCGCCGGGATCATCAACGATACTGGTCGCGCCGCGGCCCGGACGGGGCTCGGCGCCGTGATGGGCAGCAAGCGATTGAAAGCCATCGCGCTGCTCGGCAACCGCGGGGTGTCCGTATCGCTTCCGGATGAATGGGATCGTTACTATCGCAGGGCGCGGGACCACATCGCGGCCGCGCCAGCGTACCCCATGCGCTCGCGGTTCGGTACCACCATGTTGATCGACACCTACCAGCTTATGGGGGTGCTTCCTTCCTACAACAACCGCTCGGGTGTGTTCGCGAGGGCGGAAGATATCGGCTGTAAGACCCTTGAAAAGAGGTTCGTGAAGCGGCTGATCGCGTGCTTTTGTTGTCCGGTAAGGTGCAGCCGCTACTACAGCATCGAGGAGGGTCCCTATAAGGGAACCCATGGCGAAGGCCCTGAGTTCGAAACCCTGGCATCACTGGGCTCGAGATGCGGAAACTCGGACGTGGAGGGAATCCTCGCCCTCAACAGCAAGGCCAACCAGCTGGGAATCGACACCATATCTCTTGGAGGCGTGCTTGGGTTTGTAATGGAATGCTGTGAGCTCGGACTGATCCGCCCGAGGGACTTCGGCAGCAACCTGGATTGCGTTCCGTGGGGCGACGTCAACTCAATGATGCAGCTAATGGAAGACATCGCATACAGGCGCGGGTTCGGAGACGTTCTTGCTGAAGGGGTCCGGAACATATCGATGAAAATTCCGGGTTCGCAGCCATACGCCCTTCATGTGAAGGGCCTGGAGATTCCCGAGCAGGAAATAAGGGCGCTGAAAGCCTGGGGGCTGGGATGGGCTGTGTCCAGTCGCGGCGCCGATCACTTGCGCGCTTTTCCTGTCGCGGAAACCACCCTGACTCCGGCCGAAGCGAAAGCACTGTTTGGGACGGATGAGGTATGTAACAGGTTCAGTTACCGGGGTAAGGGACGTCTTGTCAAATGGTCCGAGGATCTGAGCGCCGTATCGGACTCGCTGTCAATGTGCAAGTTTGTCACGATGAGCATGGCGCTTCCCGCTGAGGTCATCTGTGGCTTGCTTCGTGCGGTCACGGGTGTCGAGTATTCTCCAGAGGAGTTGTTTCCTATTGGGGAGCGCATTGTCAATCTCGAACGCTTGTACAATCTCAGGCTAGGGTTGGGAAGGGACGACGACACCGTTCCTTCGCGGTTTGTCGAAGAAGCGTTGCCGGAGGGGCCGAGCGCCGGGCACAGGTTTCAGCTCGAGCCAATGCTGGACGAGTATTACAGCGCCAGAGGCTGGGGTAGTAACGGGCGGCCTCTGCCGGCCAGACTTGCCGAGCTCGGTTTGTCCAATCTCGTCACCGAATGATGGGGAGGCGGTACAATGGCCTTTGACGACCTTCGAGAGTTTCTTGGCCTGCTGGAGGAGCACGGTGAACTGATGCGAGTCGAGCAGCGGGTCAGCCCGAAGTTCGAGATTGCCGCATACGTCCGCGCGGCATCCGATCTGGAGGGGCCGGCGCTGCTTTTTGAAAAGGTAGAAGGATACGATATGCCGGTGTTGGGCGGACTCTTTGCCACCAAATCGAGAATGGCGCTGAGTCTTGGCTGGCCGGAAGACGAGATGCTTAAGCGCTACCTTAATGCCGAAGAGACATTTGTTGAACCCGTGATGCTCAAGTCGGGTCCAGTTCAGGAGGTAGTGATCAGGGGAGAAGACATCGATCTCGGGATCTTACCCATTTGCACCCATTTCGAGCTTGACGCGGGCCCATACGTGACCGGAGGGGTGCAGATCGCCAATGACCCTGTGAGTGGATCCCGGAACGTGTCGATGCACCGGATGTTGCTGCTGGACCGCAGAACGTTGACGGTATACGCTCCTTTGGGAAGGCAACTTGCCACGATTATTGCCAGGAATGAGGATAAGGGCAAGGGTACTGAGATCGCCACAGCCATTGGGATGGATCCGGTGATTCCAATAGCATCCCAGTGCAGGCCGCCGCTGGGTGTTGATGAGCTCTGGATTGCCGGCTCGATGCGTGGCAAGCCTGTTGAGCTCGTGAAATGCTCGACCATTGATATTGATGTTCCTGCTACGGCGGAGATCGTTATCGAGGGCCGGACCATCCCAGGCAAGCGGGTGGGAGATGGACCTTTCGGCGAATACCCGGGAACTTACAGCGGCGTAAAAGATGCACCGGTGCTCGAGGTTACCGCGATTACCATGAGGAAGCAGCCGATCTACCAGATATGCATGACCGGACGACCGATGACTGAGAACCATTGGATGATGGATATGCCCCTGACTGCGGCCGCATACCGTGAGGTATACAAGATAAACCCGGACATCAGGGGAATTCGACTTACCCCTGGTGGCACGTCCCGTCATCACTGCGTTGTCTCGATCAAGAAAAGGCATGAGCTGGAGGCTCGAAACATCATATTAGCGTTACTCTCTGCTCCAATCGGCATCAAGCTGGCGGTCGTGGTCGATGAAGATATTAACGTAAACGACTCTCTTCAGGTCGAATGGGCAATCAACACTCGTGTTCAGGCCGAGAAAGACGTGATAGTCCTTCCCGCTGTGGCGAGCCCTACGCTCGATCCATCTGCTCCCATGCAACGCGCGAGCTCCAAGATGGGGATCGACGCAACCGCGCCGCTCGGCAAGTGCAAGGAGGAGTATGCCCCAGTCTTCACTCCTGGGGAAAACGACCCCGCGATCAAGCAGGAGATCGTCGATTTCATGGACAGGAAGTGATAGGCTTTCATTGTGGAAGTGCAATCCGGCTGTGAGGATCTTGTGCGCGCGTTTTCGGGATGGAGGTGGACAGGATTCCTTTCCAAGGAGGATGGTACGATCTCGAGGGATCGATAGATATTCATGCGCACACGGGTCCAAGCGTATTTCCGAGGATTCAGGATTCGATCGACTGCGCGATCGAAGCCCGTACGGCCGGGATGCGCGGTATAGTGCTGAAGAACCATCATGGGATATCGGCTGACCGGGCGGCGCTTGTTGAAAAGGCTGTACAGGGGATATCCGTGTACGGCGGAGTCGTCTTGAACGGGTTTTGCGGAGGGGTAAACCCGTTTGCGGTCGAGGCTGCCCTCAAACTGGGTGGAAAACTCGTCTGGTTTCCAACGCAATGGGCCAAACACCACCTCTCTGTCTACGGTGCCCCTGAATACAAACAGATGAAGTTGCTGGTCAATAGAGCCAGGCGAAATGTAACCGGCCTCACGGTGTTGAAGGACGATGGCAGGCTCACCGAGGAGACAAATGAGATACTATCAATGGTCGCTGAGGCTGGTGTAGCCGTAGGGACAGGGCATCTTTCCGAGGTGGAGATTCTCTCGCTTGTCAGCGGAGCCCGGGAAGCGGGGGTTAAGAGAATCGTAGTCCAGCATGTTACGCTGACCGAGCTCTGGAATTGGACTTCGGCTGGGCTCAGGCGACTCGTGGAGCTTGGGGCGATGATAGAGTTCACCGCCATTTACACGTTTCCGAACCGGTTTCTGGTAACGCCCGAGAGGACGTCCGAAATGATTGGCTGGGTCGGCCCGGAAAACTGCGTTATCTCGTCTGACTGCGGTCAGCCGCGCAACCCAACGCCGGTTGAGGGCATGGGACGCTTCGCTAAATCACTCTTAGACTGTGGGGTGAGAGAAGACGATCTGAAAAGGATGATGGTGTACAACCCGGAGTTTCTTTTGGGAATTCGGTGATTACGTCGGGCGGCCGCTGGAAGGCATTACGGAAAGGGGAGGAACTACCATCATGGCGAACAGATGGACGAGAGTTCAGTGGCAGGTCATTTCCTTGGTCTTGCTGATTGTGTTCGCGGCAACTGTCCTTGCGGGTTGCGGCCAGGCTCAGGCGCCTGCCAAGCAAGAGCCCGCCAAGCCAGAACCGGCCAAGACAGAGCCGCCGAAAGCCGCCGAACCGGCGAAGAAAAGACTAAACATCGCGACGGCGACCACCGGCGGGGCCTATTACCCGGCAGGCATAGCGGCTGCCCAGCTGTTTACAGAGCAGGCAGGCGTGCAAGCATCAGCGTCGACGAGCGCCGGCTCGGTGGAGAACATCGACCTTCTGATGAAAGGCGAGGCCGATATCGTATGCGTTCAATCAAACATACTGCAGTGGGCCTATGAGGGCTCTGATACTTACAAAGGTAAGCCTAACCAGGATCTGCGCATTCTCGCCCCGATCCTCTCCCAGCACTACAACTTCGTGATCCGCAAGAACGCTGGGATAAAATCGGTCAGAGACTGGAAGGGAAAGCGAGTGGTGGTTGGTCGGGCCGGGAGCGGCACTGTCTCGACGCACGAGATGGTGCTCGGCGCCTTCGGTATGACTCTGCAGGATGTGAAACCGGACTACATCGGGCAGGCTGAAGCGATCGAGGCCATCAGGAACGGTCTGGCGGATGCCACAATCGCGGTTGGAGCCGCGCCCATCTCGCAAGTCTCGGACGCTTTAGTAGCGCCTAATACGAACGCCGCCGTTCTTTCGCTGAGCGATGAGGAGATCAAGACGATTACCGAAAAGCACAAGTGGTCGATGGCAATGCCAATCCCAGCAGGGACATATCCCAATCAAAAGGACGAGATAAAGACCGTCGGGCATTTGGGATACTTCGTGGTTAGGAAAGACTTCCCACAGGACCTTGCGTACAAGTTGGTTAAGGCGATGTATGACAATAAAGACTGGCTGACCAAGTCATACTCCGGTTACAACAACGTAGCCTTCCTCGAGCCGGCGAAAGCCTTGAGCATCCCTGTCCCGCTTCATGAGGGAAGTAAAAAGTACTTGCAGGAGAAGGGCTGGGTCAAGTAGCCATCGGAAAGATGGGGAAGGGGGATGTCTCCCCCTTCCCTGCACTATCTGTCACGCATGGGGGTAGCAATCGTGAGAGAGGACTCAGCTAGTGTTTTGCCTCCGAAGGCCGACTTCAAGGAACGCACGATAGTTGTGCTGGCGATCGCGTTTTCGCTGTTTCAAGTCTGGACGAACAGCTATGGAATTATGATGTCGATGAAGCAAGGGGGCGTGTTTCTTGCGTTCACTCTGGCGCTGATCTTCCTGACGTATCCCTCCGGGCGCGGGGAGTTCTGGAGACTTGTGGACTGGTTTCTTGCGTGTGGTGGGGCTTTTGTCGGGTTATATACCTTCTTCAGAGCGGAGCAGTTGGCAATACGTAATCTTCAGGCCGAGTCGTTGGACTATTATATGGCTGCCCTGGCGCTCATCCTGGTTATTGAGGCGGCGCGGCGCAGCATCGGGATTGCGATGTCAATTCTACCCGTCTTGTTCCTCGTGTACGCGGTGTTCGGTAAGCACTTGCCTGGAATACTCGGGCATTATGGTTTCACTATCCCGAGGCTCCTCATGAGGATGTACCTGGTAGATGAAGGCATCTATGGAATAACGCTTCAGGTGGCGGCCACGTATATCTTTCTCTTCATTTTATTTGGCTCGTTCCTGGCGGAGAGTGGAGTTGGCCAATTTTTC
This sequence comes from Bacillota bacterium, assembly GCA_013178305.1. NCBI lineage: Bacteria > Bacillati > Bacillota > Bacillota bacterium. Next base: position 334,712 of record JABLXB010000003.1, read on the forward strand.
ACGGACCTTGCCACATGGCTTACGGGCTCGGCAGTCGGCGGGCCGGCCAAGGTGGCGACGCTTTCGAGCGCTCTTATGGGAACCATCAGCGGGAGTGCCGCTGCAAACGTGGCTACCACGGGTACATTTACCATCCCGATGATGAAGAAAGTGGGATTTCGGCCTGCCTTTGCTGGCGCGGTGGAAGCAGTCGCATCAACCGGCGGAATGGTCATGCCGCCAGTGATGGGCGCTGCTGCGTTTGTCATGTCTCAATACTTGAACATGAATTACGGAAAGATCATGGTGGCCGCGGTGATTCCGGCCCTGCTTTACTATCTCTCAGTGTATTGCTGGGTTCACTTCGAGGCGCTGAGGCTCGGACTCAGGGGAGTGCTCCGGGAGGAACTCCCGCCAATAAAGGACCCCGGGCGCAAGGTATTCTTGTTCCTTCCCATAGTCGTGGTAGTGTGGTCGCTGCTTCAAGGCCGCACCCCCATATTTTCTGCTTTTCTTGGAATTCTGTCCGTCGTAGTGGCAAGCCAGGTGCAGAGGGAACGGATGGGATTGCGAGAAGTGATACGAGCGCTTGAGAAGGGCGCCCGTGCGTCACTGACCGCGAGCTCGGCCTGCATTGCAGCAGGCATCATCGTCGGCGTGACGGCCATGACTGGGCTCGGGCAGGTCATAACTTACAACATCATAGGACTGGCTCATAACAACCTGATTCCAGCCCTCGCCCTCACTGCAATTGCCTCGCTTGTTCTGAGCATGGGCCTGCCTGCAACCGCCTGTTACGTGATAACTGCTACGATAGCCGCCCCTGCGCTGGTGCGGATGGGGGCTCTGCCGCTTGCCGCCCATATGTTCGTATTCTACTTTTCCTGTCTGTCGAACATAACCCCGCCTGTTGCCATAGCGTCGTACACTGCTGCCGGCATAGCTCACGCCAAACCATTTGAAGTGGGCTGGATGTCAATGCGAATAGCCGCCCCTGGCTTCATAATACCCTTCCTTTTCGTAATGAATCCGGTCCTGCTGGCTCAGGCGACGACTCCAGTGCAGCTCCTTTGGCCGTGCGCGACCGCGTGCGCCGGAGTGATGTTTATGGCCGTGGGTGGAGTAGGGTGCCTGTGGCGTCCGCAGAGTCCGCTGATCCGCCTGGGCTACCTGGCAGGTTCTCTCATGCTCATCGATCCCAACATGATAACGGATGTGATCGGACTCGCGATCCTGGGAGCGACTCTCCTATATGACTTTGTTTCGAGCAGGAAGTCAAGGGACGCAGAGACGGGGCGCTGAGGAGGGACAACGGTGATGACTGTGTGGCGGGCCCGCATCGGCATTCTGATACCGTGCGTAAACGTGGTCATGGAGCAAGATTTCCACAGGCTGTTGCCTGATGGGGTGACCGCGCACGCGGCAAGAGTCGGCCGATCGCAGCTCAAATCCACGCTAAGCGCCGAGCACGAGACGGTGCAGCGCGCCGTAGAAGCAGTACGCTTGCTGGCTCACGCTTGTGTTGACATCGTTGTCTTTGGGTGCACTGCTGCAAGCGTCACGCGCGGTCCAGGCGGGGACCTGGAGATCGGCGCCGAGATAGCTTCAGCCGGCGGTATGCCGTGCGTGACCACGGCCACTGCTGTCGTCGAATCGTTAAGAGCAGTCGGTGCAAGAAGCATATCGGTTGCGACCCCGTACATCGACGAGATCAACTCCATCGAGGAGGCTTTCCTCAGGGATTCCGGGTTTGAAGTGCCGGCTGTCAAGGGTTTGGGGATTGTCGAGAGCGTTCAAATACCCCGTGTGAGTCCAGAAAGCATCTACAGGTTTGCGCGGTCGGTGTTTCGCCCGGGGAGCGATGCGTTGTTCATCAGTTGCACAAACTTCCGTGCTGCTGAGATCGCTCCCGTCCTGGAGCAGGATCTCGGTGTTCCGGTAATTACCTCCAATACAGCCTCACTCTGGGCTGCCCTACGCCGGCTCGGCATTAACGACGCTGTGCCTGGGGGCGGGGTGCTCTTCAACGGCGGAGAAAGGGTGATGCGGAAATGAGCGCCAGCACGCTTTTCTTGAGCCAGCGAGACGTTATTCTGGCTGGTGGGCTCGACATGAAGGAGACGTTGAAGGCCGTCGAAAGCGGGTTCAAGGCCCACGGGACTGGCAGGTACGTACAGCCTCCCAAGACCAATTTACGAAAAGGGCCTCCGGGAAGCCCTCAGGCTTCTCAGGGCCTCATTATGGCGATGCCGGGATATCTGAGCGGGGAACCTGAGATTCTTGGACTCAAGTGGGTTCTGGCCATGACGGAGAACCCGGTGAAGTATGGATTGCCCAGGTCTTCCTCTTTGATCATCTTGAACGACCCAGACACGGGGCTGCCAATCGTCATCATGGAGGGCACGATCATAAACGCCACACGCACCGGCGCAGCTACCGGCGTCGGGGCGAAGTACCTGGCCAGGCCGCGCGCAACTGTCATGGGGCTTGTGGGCGCCGGGCCTCAAGGTCGCGCTCAAGTTCTTGGAGTCGCGGCTGCAGTCTCGTCGCTTGCGGAGGTAAGGATATTCGACCTGAATGCGGCCAGGGCGGGCGCACTTGCAGGCGAACTCATGGAGTCGACGGGTCTGGGCGTCAAAGTCGCCTCGAGCGCCAGGGAAGCAGCGAGGGATGCCGACATAGTGGCCACGGCTACCATTGCAGGAGAACCATACCTGGAGGCCGAGTGGCTTGCGCCTGGCGCATTCTATGCTGATGTTGCGGCCAACGATGCAACGCCAGGCGTGTATCTGAGGGCCGGCAAGGTGATCACGGATGACTGGGAGCAAATGAAACGCCACGGCGCCGGAACGCTTCTGGAGATGTACCGCAGGGGCGAGGTTGGGGATGACCGGATATACTGTGACTTCGGAAAGATCGTAGCTGGCGAGAAGCCGGGCCGGGAGCGGGATGAAGAGACCATAGTGTTCAAGCATATCGGAATGGCCGTGACAGAACTTCCTGAGGCTTACCGGATATATCGCAACGCCGTGTCCAGAGAGATTGGAACCGTGCTCGCCCTGTGGGATAAACCGATATGGGTTTGAGTCGCCGAGGGCTGGCAACCTCACGGGATATTTGAGGATAAGGAGATATTGGGTGTATGCTGGGATGGCGTGCAAGAATAGGTGTACTGCTACCGGCCAATAATACGGTTCTCGAGCCTGAGATGTACGGAGCGGCGCCGAGAGGCATGACGTTTCACTTCACAAGAATGGTCTCGAGCAGGACCGGCCACAGCAGTGTGGAGGGCCTACACAATATGGTCACCAACGTTGATCGTGGGGCGGAGGAACTCTCAATAGCCGGCGTCGACGTTGTAGTATATGCCTGTCTGTCTACGAGCCTGGCAGTCGCTGGGTGGGAGGATACATTCCAGCACAAAGTGGCCAGGTGGACAGCCGCCAGCGCATTTACCGCGTACCAGGCGACGGTGGAATCCCTGCGTCTTCGCGGGGCTCGCCGGATAGCCATTCTATGTCCGTACGGACACGAAATAGATGCGATGGTGACTCCAAGATTCAGGGAAGCCGGATTCGATGTGGTCGCTATCAGAAGTCTAAACGTGACAGGGCTGCGGGCTGTCTGCAATGTGCCGCTCGAAACCACTTACCGGGCATCCAGGGAGCTTGCGAAAGAGGTTGGAGCGGCCCCTGCCATTGATGCCCTGTGCATATTGGCGACTGATTTGAGGACCATGGATGTGGTCGGGGTCATCGAGCGTGACCTCGGCATTCCAGTTGTGAGCACCAATATGGCCATACTTGAGAGTAGCCTCGGCCGGGTTAGGAGCTGCCAGCTCCAGACCCTGTAGCACCGGGTGACCGACAACTCTTGCAGCGAGCCTACGCGTTGTCGTAGATTGACTTGGCCTGTGTGGGCGTGACGTAGGTTCCGCCATTGGCATCGATATGATCAACAAACCGGAGCAACCTTTCAAGCATGGAAGGGTTACTGGCTGTTATGGTGTGAACCAGGAAGTGAATTATCTGAGGCGTTCCGGAATTTCGAGCGCGGCCCGTAATCGTGTCCCATATCCTGTTGAGATTGTCCAGGTCCTGCAAATCCCCATCCACGTAAAGCACATTTCTTTGCTCCCCGCCGAAGCCGTCCGCGCCAAGCGGGATTTCCAGTACCTTGCTGCGTTCGTCACCGCACTCTCCATGGGTCTTGTCGACCCTGCACAGGTAGTAGGCCGAATAGGGGGCTCCCGCCCAGGTTGCCTGCTTGGAGGGTTCGTTCACTCCGGGCGCTGCCGACATATCGATGAAAAGACCAAGGCTTTCGAGCAACTCCGTCATGAACGGCGCATATGCGTACAGGCCGCCGCGGTATCCGACCGGCCTGACACCCTGATCGGAGAGGGTCCGGTAGGCGCATTCCACGACCTGCTCCATGTGGTCCTTGTCTCCGTAGAGAGTTCCCTTGCCTGCAATTTCCTCGTGCGTATGAACGAGCACTTCTGCGCCGGCAGTCAAGGCGTTTCTCCAGAGACCCAGGAACGGCTCCTTCAGGAATGCATCCCTGCAATATGTGCCCGTATGCGCCGCAAACGTGAAGCGCCCGCCGACGAGTTTTTTCATCAGTTCGGTCATTTTTTCTATCTCCTCGTGGCAGAGCGCGAGAGGGGGCGTCCCTACACTGTAGTTCTTCCTGGGATTGAGCGGGCCAAACTCCGCCCATGTCACGTCTATCAAAGGGACACAGTATGCGAGGTGTTCCATATCCCGGTCACTCCTTGGCAGAACGCGTCGCTGCCGCCCAGTTATCTGCCTGACTGGCGCACGAGCCTTCCCGCGTTCGCCAGCCTCAAACCAACGTCGCTCAGACCCAGGCTGACCAGGCACTCCTCAGTCTGCCATCCGGAATGAATGTCCCAGCCGTGAGCCATGTAGTAATCGTCGAGCATCTTGTTCCAGCCCTGAAGATCCAGCACTGCACCTTTGAATGGCCCGGAGCTCACTGGTGTCGTCATCAGGCGCCTGGGTGGATAATCATCGACTCTCGTGAAGCCCGCGTGCAGTGTATTGAACGCTTTTTCGACATTGTAAATCACTTCCCCCTTTCGCAGCAGCTGCGCGGCAGATACGTATTTCCCGGCTGAGGCGCTGTACATTTCAGCATAATCATCGGGCCCCAGCATCGAGATTCCTGACCACCAGCTCCCGAAATAGCACAGGCCAAGGGAATCGACTACGGCCTTGAAATCTTCGAACCATTTTACGAGCGTTCCTTTCCCCTCATACGAACACGGATCCCCAGCCGTTGGCACTCCGAATAGCGAAGAAGCGGTGGCCGGGTCAAGGCGCTTCTGCTCGGTGTTCGGGGCTCCGTTCAGATGGCCGCCGCCGCGTGTCGAGGTTATGATGCCAAGCGCCCATGCTTTGTGAGACCGAACCCCTTGTTCGTTTATGCCAGCGCCTTTCACGTGCATGGCGCACTCCAGTGCTTCTCCGCCGATACGCTCTGCGGCTCGTGCGACTCCCCCTGCAAGCAAGTCTCCGAAGCCTTTGCGATAAGCGATGTCCCCAAGCACGCGTAGAACCGCGTCTCCATCACCCCACCTTAGACGGACTCCTATCTGGTTGGAGCGCAGTATTCCTCGTTCGATGCAATCCATAGCCCACGCTATCGCGGCTGTAGAACCATCAACATCAAGACCGGCATCCGTGAGTATCGCCTGAGCCCCTATTACGACTTCCGGATCGGCTATGTCCAGGTTGGACGTGAAGGCGCGGTGAGTATTCGACTGGATCCCTTCTACCTCGATGCCCGCGCGCTTGCCATTCGTAATTGCGTACTTCCGGCTGCATCCGATCGGGCATTCGTAACAGGCCATGCGGTGCACCAGGTAGTTGTCCCTGAAGGCCTTCTCCTTGACACGGGCGGTAAGCTCCGCTTGCCAGACTTCGTCGAGCAGGTTTCGAGCCGTCTGTGGTAAGTCTTCATTCAGGCCCCCTGCTGCAGACCGCCCCATGGTTCCGTACTCACTGAGGATGGCTGCGTCCCTCGATGCCAGGATTTTCTCTCTAGCCCGGCGACAGGCGTTTGCGAATTCGTCGGTGTACCTGCCGGACGGGCATCCACAGCGCGACGACGCTCCGGAAACTGCAATGGCCTTCAGATTCTTCGAGCCGAATACTGCTCCAATACCACCCCAGCCTGCTGCTCTCGCCTCATGAACGATCACGCAAGAGATGAGGACCAGATTCTCACCAGCAGGCCCTATTGATGCCACCTGCGCGTCTTCGTCGTTTGTCTCCTGCCTGATTGCAGCCGCACAGCACCGTGTAGTCATGCCCCAAAGGTGGTCTGCCGGTCGAATCTCAGCGCGGCCGTCGAATATCCACAGATACACAGGCTTCGCCGAAGCTCCCGACACGAGCACGTAGTCGATACCTGCTGCGGAAAGGGCCGCTCCAAAGTGACCTCCAACATTGGAGGTGCATATGCCGTTTGTAATCGCGTTCTTCGTTACGAGAGCGGTCCGGGAAGAAGACGGCGCTTGAGTCCCGGTAAGGCCACCGTTACAGACTGCAATCACGTTTTGCGGGTCAAGAGGGGAAACACCCGGTGAGACCTCGTTGAACACAATCCAGTCTCCGACGCCGCGTCCACCTATCCACCTGTCCGCTAAATCCTGTGCGTCCTGATATCTCAGCTGTCCGCTCGTAAGATCGACTCGCAGAAGTCGCGCTCGCAAGTGCCCCATTCCTCCAGGCCTCAGATAGCTCTTTCAAGGTCTTTTCGATGAGCGGAAGGCAATTCCTTTTCGTGGGCAAGTATGGGCCCTCAGCCTCCCCGGCTTCACTGATGGGGGAGGTTGACTGTCACAGTGCGGCTGGCGCCATCCCAGTCTACGGAAGCGCCCAATTCACCCACATAGCGCAGGGGCACCATAGTACGGTTCTGCTGAATAACGGGAACCGTATCCATCGACTTCCGCTTACCATTTACCTCAGCAGTCCTGCTGCCAATGGTCAATTTGACCGTCAACTCAGCCTTGACGATCGTGATCAGCCGGTGGGCACCATCCCAGTACACCAGCGCACCGAGCCCCTCGGCGATTGCGCGCAGCGGAACCATGGTACGGTTGCTGCCATCGATATAGGGTTCCGAGTCGAAGAAAATGGGGACATTGTTGACGATGACACCGATCTGTCCTGGCTTTCCAGCGTATCCGTAGATCAGGTATTGCTGACGCTGCTGCCTGAATGCCGCCAGCTCGGCTGCGTAGCGACTCTCTCTCGGCTCAATCTGCTCTCACATCCATCATGCCAACACCACTACCTAGTTTCTGCTGAAAAAGTTGGTTATTGGACCTTGAAAACAGCATAAATAGCTGGATTCCGGCTGCCTCGGCAGGCTGGTTCCTACGGAGGTGAGGCCTGATGTTACGCCTTCACCAGGAGCATAGGAACCAGATTACTTTCCTGGACGAGCTCTTACTACCCGACCTCCGCTGCCTGCCCTAAGAACTGGCCCAGATGGCTTGATGATGAACGATTCTTCCGCCCATTCCTCGGTCACTACCACCAACGGCTGGGACGGCCATCGATTCCCGCCGAGAATACCTCCGGATGATAGCCCTGAAGCACTCATCGACCGGCAGGTCTGTACGCTAGTCGAGGACCGGATCAGTTGGGGCGACGGTTCTGTCGTATCCCATGGAACCAGCCGGTCCCTCACCCGAGCAGCCTGACCAAGATCCGTCAGCGTCTGGATGTGAACGGTGGGAACCACATGGCGCTCCTGAACGAGCACCTGGTTCGCAAGGCGAGCGAAGAAGGACTGCTGAAAGCACGTAAGATACGGGTGGATACGACTGCCGTCGAAGCCAACATCCATCATCCGACCGATGCCAGCCTGATCTACGATGGGGTGCGGACAATTACCCGCCTGGTCAAACAGGTAAAGGCCCTGGGCGCTGCTAACGGCCTGTATTGTATGAAAAAACCGGACCCGCAGCCTCAAGAAGCGACTGCTTAGCATCACAAAGGTCCTGCGCCGGCGAACCGGTGAGGCGGTAAAAGAGGTACGGCGGATCACCGGAGACATGACGGACATCGGGAACAAGGTACTGCAGGTGGTCAGCAGGGTCCTCGAAGAGTTGCAGGCCAGTGGCGACACTGCCGTGAAACGGGTAGCCGAAGGCCTGGTGACCCTGCAAGACTGCACAACACGTATAATCGAAAAGTTGGGCGTGAAGAAGGCTAGTCTGCCCCGCAAGGGCAAACTCAGCGGTAAACGCCGAGCGTATGAACGCCAGTCCTGGTTTGAGCGTCTCCAACGTTGGCGCGCCGGCCAGGAGGCCACGATCAGCGTGCTTAAACGACGCTACGGGTTGGACCGACTCTGTACCGTGGGTTGGACGGCCCCCGGCGCTGGGTAGGCGGGGTGATTTGGGCCTACAATCTCCACCAGATCGCGCAGATTGCCTGATCCCCCGGTGGTAGCCGAACCGTGACCAATTGTCAAGGAGCAACATGCCGGGAAACTAAACCGGCAATGCGGGTTTTTCAGCAAAAACTATCTAACACAGTTGCTGAGTGTGGCAAGCCTGCTGTACCGTATTGCGCTTCAAGGCCTTTGCGCGCCCTGGCTATCAACTCGCGCTGGTTTCGGCTTTGCGGGCTGCGGCCGACCCAACACCCAGTCCTACTGACGTCTCCCTCCACCAGCAGTTGCCTAGCACGCCTTGAGTTACTTCGCCCGAGCGAGCCACCACGTACTTGTCGATCAAATTCGGTTGACTCCAACATACCTCGACAACTAGAATAAAGCTGCCAGGAAATGGGAATGCTGGTGTCGAGTCCCTCCCCGATTTCTACACGCTTTGACGTAGTGTCCCTCGGTTGGCGTCGGTTCCCGAAATCCGGCGGCAGTGCGCTGCCTGCCCGGCTCCAGGTTCAAAGAGTCGTATGGGGGGTGTGTTGTCTGAAGCCTGCTATTGGGAGCCTCTGTTCCGCTATGAAGAGATGCAGGGAGAAAGTCGTTGGTACCCTCACCCTGCAAGTGTCGGCGGTCGCTCACAGTGAACGTGGGGCCACATCAGCTGAGTATGCGCTGGTGCTCGCACTCGTGGTTGTCACGCTGATTACTGCCCTGAGTGCTCTCGGGGCGGCGTTGAACGATAAGCTCCACTCAATCATAGAGCAGATTTCCAATGCGCGCTGAACGGGTTGTCGCGGATCAGCGCGGCGCGGCCGCGGTTGAGTTTGTACTCGTAGCAGGCATGTTGTTTACGGTGCTGTTCGGGGTGCTGGAGTTCGGCCTGTTGATGAACTCCAAGGTGCTGATCACCTCGGCTGCGCGTGAGTGCGCCAGGCGCGCCGCCGTCGATGGCGGGTCGTCACAGGCGGCGGTGTCCCGCGCACTCGATTGCCTCCGGACGAGTAACCTGGACCCCGGGTCCGTCGAGGTCGTTATCCGGCCGGCGCAGGCCGCGTACGGCTCTCAGATAACGGTCCGGGTCTCGTGCCCGTACGTGCCGCTCACGCCTTTGCTGCGACGGGTGGCCGGTGGGCGCGTGACGCTGGATGCTGAGGTAGTGACGAGGAGCGAGAGAGTGAGATGAGGGGCGAAAGAGGCTCCGTGAGCGCGACCCTTGCGCTTACCTTCCCGGTGTTGCTCGTGGCGGTTTCGCTGGTTACCGATGCGGGCGTCGCAGTCTGGGCGCGGGCCGTCGCCCAGGCCTCGGCCGACCTGGCAGCCCTGGCAGCCGTGCAGGAAATCGACCTCGATCGGCTCGCCCGCGGCGAACGGTCGCTCGTGGAAGGCGCCGCGGTGGCCCGCGCAAGGGCCGTCGCGATCGACAACTTGAACAGGGCCGTGGCGGGATTGGGGCCGATTTTCGAAGTCTCGGTCGATGTTTGCGTGTACAACCCGGAGAGCGGCGGAACGGTAGTCCACCAGCGAGACGGCAGGCGTTTGCGGGACCCTACCGTATGCGTCACCACCGGACTTCAGGCCACAGTGCCGTCGCTTGCGGCCGGGTGGAGGCGCATCGCCGTGTCGGCACACGCGGATGCGTCCGTCGTGGAGAAGAAGTAGGCCCACTCATTCCTAATTGCCCGCCCTGGCGAAGCGTCACAGGCTAAGTAGCCGCGACCCGGGCTCCAGCAGCAGGAACAACTCGGCAGACGCGAAATAAATCGATCGTGAGACGTCTCGCGATATCTGGTCCGAGAGACTGTGACAGCAAAGTGGCAAGGAGGCTGGCTCGTGAACCAGATTAGGAGGTCCATCCTCGAGACGATAGGGAACACGCCCCTGGTCGAACTCCGGCGGGTTCGGCCCTGTAACGGCTGCAGGGTGCTCGTCAAAGTCGAGGCTCTCAATCCGGGCGGCAGCATCAAGTGCCGCCCTGCTTATGCAATGATCAGGGCCGCGGAGGAACAGGGACTCCTCAAGCCCGACTCGATCATCGTTGAGGCCACGAGCGGGAACCAGGGCATCGCCCTCAGCATGGTGGGGGCCGCGCTGGGGTACAGGGTCCGGATAGTCATGCCGGCCAACATGAGTAAAGAGCGGCAGATGATTGTGCGGGCGTACGGAGCAGAACTGGTGCTCACCGACCCGGGCAGCGACATAGGCCAGGCACTCGATACCTGTCTTAAGACCGTGAGGAAGATGGCCGAGGAGGATCCGCAGGTGTTCGTGGTGGGCCAGTTTTCCAACCCCGCCAATCCCGCCTCGCACAGGCAGGAGACGGCGGTCGAGATCATCGAGCAGGTGGGGGATCAGGGCCCCGTGCACGCGTTCGTGTCCGGAATAGGCACGGGGGGCACGATAACCGGTGTCGGCGAGGCCTTGAAGAAGGTGTGGCCGGACTGCGAGGTCGTGGCGGCCGAGCCGGAGAACGCGGCGATACTCTCGGGCGGAAAGATAGGCCACCACGTGCAGCAGGGGATCGGAGACGGCCTGATACCCGAGGTCCTCAACACGAAGATCATCGACGAGATCGTCGTGGTTTCTGACAAGGACGCGGTCGCCACGTCTCTAAGACTGGCGCGCGAGGAGGGGTTGTTCGTCGGCGTGTCCTCCGGCACCAATGTCTGGGCCGCGCTGCGGGTCGCGGAGAATCTGGGTCCGGGTAAGACTGTGGTGACCCTCTGTCCCGACACGGCCGAGAGGTACCTCAGCATGAAGCTGCTGGACTACTGCTGATGAACCCGTTTGACGTCATAGGTCCCGTCATGGTGGGACCGTCGAGCTCGCACACGGCAGGCGCGGTCAGGCTTGGCCGGATGGCCAGGGCCATCGCCGGTGGTAAGCCTGTCGCTGCTCGCATTGGCCTTCACGGTTCATTCGCCAGGACGTACAAAGGCCACGGGACCGACGTCGCGGTCGTCGCCGGCCTCCTCGGCATGGACATGGACGACGAGGCGATACCCTGCGCGCTGTCGATAGCCGCCGAGCGGGGGCTCCGGGTCACGTTCGAGACCGTCGATCTCGACGGGGTCCACCCCAACACGGCGGTCATTCGCGTCACGAATGACGCTGGAGCGACCACGGAGATCACAGGATCGTCGCTGGGTGGCGGCAGGATAGTCGTCACGAGCCTCGATGGGTTCTCGGTGTCCCTGACCGGCACCTACCCGACCTGGATTGTGCATCATCTGGATAGGCCCGGTGTTGTGGCCTCGGTGGCCGGCGCGCTCGCCGCGAAGAACGTGAACATCGGCGGTATGACGGTGTCGAGGAAGCGGAAGGGGTCGCTCGCGACGAGCATCATTGAGGTGGACCAGGCCGGCCCGGGGGATCTCATGGAGAGCCTGATGGTACTGCCGAATGTCACCGGAGTGAGATACATAGAACCCAACGCTTTGTAGGAGGGCGTGCATAGGTATTGGACTGGGAATCGGTATCCAGCCTTGTGGACAGGGCGCAGGCCGGTGGTGTCAGGATTTCGGACGTCGTGCTGGAGCAGTATGGTGACGACGGTGGGCGAGCGCGCGCCCTCGACGAGATGAAACGGCGGCTCCACGTAATGCAGGGGGCCGTACGCAGGGGGCTTGAGGAAAGACTCGCGTCAAGGAGCGGGCTCACCGGCGGCGCCGCGCGGAGAGTCGAGACGGCGCGGGCCAGGGGTGGGTCCGTACTCGGCGACTCGTTCTCGAGGGTGATTGCGAGGTCACTGGCGGTCGCGGAGGTAAACGCCTGCATGGGCAGGATAGTCGCCGCCCCGACGGCGGGTTCGTGCGGGGTGATCCCCGGGGTGCTTATCACGCTGGCCGAGAGGCTCGACAGGAGCGAACAGGACCTGGTCATGGCCCTGTTCACAGCTGCGGCTGTGGGAGGAGTCATAGCGACGCGGGCCACGGTGTCAGGCGCCGAGGGCGGCTGCCAGGCTGAGTGTGGTGCCGCTGCCGCGATGGCCGCGGCCGCGGGTGTCGAGCTGTGCGGGGGGACGCCGGCGCAAAGCGCTCACGCCGCGGCGATATCCATCAAGGGAACGCTGGGGCTGGTGTGTGACCCCATCGCGGGGCTCGTCGAAGTACCGTGCGTGAAGCGGAACGCGCTGGCGGCCGCCAATTCAGTCGCGGCAATTGAGATGGCTCTGGCGGGGGTGGAGTCGGTGGTCCCTGTTGATGAGGTGATCGACACGATGAAGCGCGTCGGCAGGGCGATACCCGAATCGCTCCGCGAGACCTCGCTCGGGGGACTGGCTACTACCCCGACTGCGCTGGAGATCGCCAGGAGGCTGGGATAACCGCCTGGGGATGACTCGCCGGGGATAACTGCCCCAAAATGACCTCCCGGGATGACCTCACAAAAAGATGGACTCTCGCTCTGGGCGGGAAGGATCGCGGCAAATCCGTGTAGAAGAACCGGAAGGTATCTAAGTCCGGCTGTAACGAGGACCAGGTCGCGGCAGCCGGGCGCAGTGTAAACTGAATGAGTGCATGGGATGAAGGCGGCAGGAGAGTCCCCGTCCGGATGCGCTGCCGGCGGGGCGCCGAAGGGGCAAGGCCGAGGCTGAAACTCTCAGGCAAACACACTGTCGCCGGACGCACCCTGGATCGGTAGAACACCGGCCGAAGGTAACAGGGGAGACGCGACATCGCGGCTTTCCTGTTTTCGCTTTTGTACGGGGGGACTGGGGACAGCGGAGGCCGGAAAGTTGGCGCGGTGACGCGGAGATCATTGCCTCAGACGGCCCACCGGTGGGGCCATCACTCCCAGGAGGTGAGGTGTTTGGAGGATCTCAAGAAAACCCCTCTGTACCAGATTCATCAGAAGTACGGGGGCCGGATCATCGATTTCGGTGGGTGGGCGCTTCCGGTCCAGTTTACCGGGATCAAGGAAGAGCACCAGGCCGTGAGAACCGCCGCGGGACTGTTCGACGTGTCCCACATGGGTGAGTTCTTCATCCATGGCCCCGACGCGCTGGCACTTGTTCAGCGTGTGACGTGTAATGACATCGCCAGGGGGACGCCGGGCCGCGTGATATATTCCCCGATGTGCAACGAGCGCGGCGGCGTGGTGGACGACCTGATGGTGTACTGCCTCGGCGACGGCGGCTACATGATGGTTCCCAACGCCGCGAACATCGACAAGGACTGGGCGTGGGTCAAGGACAATGTTAAGGGGTTGAAGGTGGATCTCAGGAACGCGTCGTCCGAGACGGGCGAGGTGGCGCTGCAGGGCCCGGATTCCGAGGCCATACTCCAGCGCCTGACCAGGACCAACCTGAAGGAGATCAAGTACTACAGGTTCCAGGAGCATGTGGAGGTCGCGGGCGTCCGGTCCATCGTGTCGAGGACCGGCTACACCGGCGAGGACGGGTTCGAGGTTTACTGCAAGCCGGATGATACCCCGCTGGTCTGGGAGGCAATCATGGAGGCGGGGCATGACTACGGCATCGTGCCGTGCGGCCTCGGTTGCAGGGATACGCTGCGGTTCGAGGCGGGAATGCCGCTGTACGGCCACGAGCTCGACGACGACAGGACCCCGCTCGAGGCGGGCCTGGACCGGTTCGTGTCGTTCGCCAAAGGGGATTACGTCGGCAGGGAGGCGCTGCTGAAGCAGAAGAACGAGGGCCTGAAGATCAAGCTCGCCGGCTTTGAGATGGTCGACAGGGGCGTCCCGCGCGCGGGATACCCCGTGCTGCTCGACGGGCACGAAATCGGGTGGGTCACCACGGGAACATACAGCCCCACGTTCGACAAGAACCTTGGAATGGCGTACGTTCCGGCGGAACTGGCCAGACCCGGCGTTGAGCTCGTGGTCGGCGTGAGGGGCAAAGAACTCAGGATCGTGACCGTCCCGTTACCATTCTACAAGAGGGGAGCGACGAAGTAGATGCATCCCAGCGACAGGAAGTACTCTAAGACCCACGAGTGGGTCAAGATCGAGGGCAAAGAGGGACGCGTGGGGATCAGCCACCACGCCCAGGACCATCTCGGGGACATCGTTTTCGTGGAGCTTCCCGAGATAGGCAAACAGGTCAAGAAGGGCGAGCAGCTCTGCGTCGTCGAGTCCGTGAAGGCGGTCGCCGACTGCTACGCGCCCGTTTCGGGCAAGGTCGTCAAGGTGAACGACAAGCTCGTGGACAAACCCGAGCTCCTGAATCAGGACCCGCACGGTGAGGCCTGGATAGCGGTTGTCGAGGTAGCCGACCCCGGCGAGACGACCGACCTCCTCGACGGCGCCGCGTACGACAAGTTCTGCGAGGAGGAGAGCGGTCACTAAATGGACTACATACCGCACACGGATAGGGACCGCCGGCGGATGATGGACGCCATCGGTGTGAAGTCCATCGATGAGTTGTTCGCCGACATCCCCGAGCAGGTCAAGTTCAAACGGAGGCTCGAGATTCCGGAGGGCATGTCAGAGCTCGAGGTGTACAACCTCCTCTACGGCCTGAGCAAGAAGAACGCCAACCTCAATGACGTGGTGTGCTTCCTCGGGGCGGGGGCGTACGATCACTACGTTCCGGCGACGGTGGACCACGTGACCTCGAGGTCGGAACTATACACCGCCTACACCCCTTACCAGCCGGAGATAAGCCAGGCTGTGCTGCAGATCATCTACGAGTACCAGACTGCGATCTGCGAGCTCACCGGAATGGACGTTGCCAACGCCTCGCACTACGACGGCGCGACCGCGACAGCCGAGGCGGGGATCATATCGTGCATGCATACCGGCCGGAAGAAGATCGCGGTGTCGGCCGGCGTACACCCCGAATACAGGGCGACCTTGAAGGCGTACGCCCACGGTTACGGCGCCGACGTCGTCGAGGTCCCGTGCGCCGGCGGTGTGACGGATGCGAAGAATCTCGCGGCGGCGGCCGCCGGGGCGGCGTGCGTGATCGTGCAGAACCCCAACTTTCTCGGTTGTATCGAGGACGTCGTCGCGGCGGAGAAGGCCGCTCACGCCGAAGGGGCGCTGTACGCGGTCGTCGTGGACCCGATCTCGCTGGGCGTGTTGAAGCCGCCGGGGGAATACGGCGCCGACATGGCTGTGGGAGAAGGCCAGGCGCTGGGGAACCCGATCAGCTTCGGCGGCCCGTACCTCGGCATATTCGCCGTGAAGGAGGCGCTGGTCCGCAGGATCCCCGGCAGGGTCATCGGCATGACCACCGACAACCGCGGCCAGCGAGGGTTCGTCATGACCCTTCAAACGAGGGAGCAGCACATAAGGCGCGAGAAGGCGACCTCGAACATCTGCTCGAACGAGGCGTTGTGCGCGGTGGCCGCCCTGGTGTACATGTCGACGATGGGTAAGCAGGGCATCAAGGAAGTCGGCGAGCTCTGCCTGGACAAGGCGCATTACGCCGCGGCGCGGCTCGAGGCGACGGGCAAATACCCTCTCGCGTTCAAGGCGCCGTTCTTCAAGGAATTCGCCGTGCGTTGCCCCGTCGACCCCGAAAAGATAGTGAGTGAACTGTGCAAGGACGGCATCCTCGCGGGCTATCCGCTCGGGCGCGCGTACCCCGAGCTCAAGGATTGCCTGCTCATGGCCGTGACAGAGAAGAGGACCAGGGAACAGATCGACAGGCTCGTCGCGCGAATGGAGGGATTGAAGTGAAGAAGCTGGAGCCCCTCATCTACGAAATCAGCTCACCGGGGCGCAAAGGCTACTCCCTTCCGGAGCGCGATGTCCCGGATGCACTCGGCGCGATCCCGGCCGGCATGCTGAGGAAGAAGCCGCCGGAGCTGCCCGAGGTTGCCGAGGTCGACGTGGTACGGCACTTCACGAAGCTCTCGCAGCTGAACCACGGCGTGGACATCGGGTTCTATCCCCTCGGCTCGTGCACCATGAAATACAACCCAAAGATAAACGAGCAGGCCTCGAGGATGGCCGGGTTAGCGGCGATCCACCCTTACCAGCCCGAAGAGACTGTCCAGGGCGCGCTGCAGCTCATCTACCAGTGCGGGAAGTACCTCGCCGAGATCGCCGGCATGGCGGAGGTCACCCTCCAGCCGGCCGCCGGCGCGCACGGTGAGCTCCTGGGCCTCCTGCTGATCAAGGCGTACCACGAGCACCGCGGCGAGAAGAGGACCAGGGTAATCGTTCCCGACTCGTCGCACGGCACAAACCCTGCCTCGGCTGCGGTCGGCGGTTTCGAGATCGTGACGATCAAGTCGGACTCCCGCGGCGGCGTGGACCTCGAGGAGCTGAAGAAGGCCGTGGATGACAGGTGCGCGGCGCTCATGCTCACCAACCCGAACACGCTCGGGCTGTTCGACGAGAACATCCACGTCATCGCCGGCATCGTGCACGAGGCGGGCGGGCTCCTGTACTACGACGGCGCGAACGCCAACGCCATCATGGGGTACACGCGGCCGGGCGACATGGGGTTCGACGTCGTGCACTTCAACCTGCACAAGACGTTTTCGACGCCGCACGGCGGCGGCGGTCCTGGCTCGGGTGCGGTCGGCGTGAAAGAGGCGCTGGTACCGTTCCTGCCCGCCCCGGTGGTGGAGTTCGACGGGTCGAAGTACAGGTTGAATTACGACAGGCCACTCAGCATCGGCAAGGTCAAGTCGTTCTACGGGAACTTCGGCGTAGTCGTGAAGGCGTATACGTACATCCGGGCGCTCGGTCCGGACGGCCTGAAAAAGGTCAGCGAGGACGCTGTGCTGAACGCCAACTACGTGATGAGGAAGCTCGTTCCGGCCTACGACCTGCCGTACGACAGGCACTGCAAGCACGAATTCGTCGTCGCGCCGTTCAGGATCAAGAAGGCGACAGGGGTCAAGACCACCGACATCGCGAAGAGGCTGCTCGACTACGGCGTGCACCCGCCGACGACGTACTTCCCGCTGATCGTGGAAGAGGCGTTGATGATCGAGCCTACCGAGACCGAAAGCGTCGAGACGCTCGACTATTTCGTCAACGCCCTGCTGGAGATAGCGAGGGAGGCGGAAGCGGACCCAGCGAAGGTGAAGGGCGCGCCGTACACGACGCCGGTAGGCAGGCTTGACGAGGCGGGAGCCGCGAGGAACCTCAACCTGAGATGGAAGAAAAATGACGGCTGACACCCGCGCCGGGCGCGCGGTGGGTGACCCATCAGGCAATGCTGGCCACGCCCCCGGCGCCGCCGGCGATGGCGGCGCCGGCGACGGGGCCGGGCGCAAGATCGAGTTCTACCACCCGGACCGTACGCTACCCGTCAGCGTTACCGGGCAGGCTTGCGGGCTGAACTGCGCTCACTGCGGCGGGCACTACCTCGAGGGGATGGTGCCCGCCTCCGAGGCGCTCGACCGCGTAGTGGACGGCGTGCCCGGGGGGGCCGGCGCCGGGCCGCGATACTCCAGTTGCCTGATAAGCGGTGGTTGCGACAGCGCAGGCAAGGTGCCGGTTCTTCGAGAGGTTGAACTGCTGAGGAGCCTCAAGCGATTGGGGCTGCGGCTCAACTTCCACACGGGTCTCGTCAGCCGGGACGAGGCGGCGGAGATCGGCCGGCTGGCCGACCACGTTTCGTTCGACCTCGTGGGCGACGATGAAACGGTCAGGGAGGTATTCGGTGTATCCGCGACCGCGGCCGACTATTTCGCGGCGTACGAGGCGCTTTCCGCTCACGCCCGGGTGACGCCGCACGTGTGTATAGGCTTGAGGGGCGGGAGGATTTCCGGGGAATTGCGCGTGCTTGACTACCTGGCCGGACGGTGGCGCGGGAGCGGCGGCAGCGAGCCCGGGCAGGTAGTGTTCATTGTATTCACGCCTACGCGCGGGTCGCTGTACGAAAACAGGACGCCGCCTGCCCCGGAAGACGTGGCGTCGGTGGTCCGCAGGGCGAGGCGTGTCATGCCGGGGGTCAACCTGAAACTGGGGTGTATGAGACCCGGGGGCAGGTACCGGCCAGTCGTCGACGTGCTGTGCATGGATGCGGGGGTTGACGGTGTCGTTAACCCGGCGCGAGAGGCTGAGGAGCACGCGCGTCGCCTGGGCCTCGACGTGGTCGCCAGGAGGGAGTGTTGCGTGCTTTGATACGGGTTTCATCGGGGACTGCGACCGTGCTGGGGCTTATCCAGACCAGGGTGGACGCGAGGCCGACCACCGCATACCTCATGGCGGGGGAGAGATGCGCGTTCACCTGCGGGTTCTGCCCGCAGGCCAGGGACGCCTCGTCGCCCGTCGAGCTCCTGTCAAGAGTCACGTGGCCAGAGTTCGAGGATTCACAGGTAGTCGAGACTATCGCCCGCGCCTACTACGGCGGAAGCCTCCAGCGCGTCTGCATACAGGTTGTACACAGCCCGGGCGCAGTCGAGCGCGCTGAACGCGTTGTCCGCGCCCTGGCGGAGGAGAGCCGCAGGTGTGGCGCCGCCGTACCCGTTCCAGTGTCGATTTCCGCCCACATCGCGCGTGCGCAGGAGGCCATCCGCCTCATGGACGCAGGGGCGGAGCGGGTCGGAATCCCACTCGACGCAGCGACCCCGGAGGTGTACGAGAGGGTGAAGGGCGGTTCCTGGAACACGGCGTTCAGGGCGATCATTGAATCGGCCGCGGCGCGGCCGGGACGTGTAAGTACCCACTTCATAGCCGGACTGGGCGAAACCGAAGAGGAACTCGTCAGGGCGATCCAGGTGATGCGCGACGCGCATGTCACGGTGGGGCTTTTCGCGTTCACGCCTGTCCGGGGAACCGCGCTGGCCGGGACGACGGCCCCCGACCTCCGCTCGTACAGGCGGGTGCAGGCGGCGCATTACCTGATAAGCAACGGGTTCTCCCGTTCCGGCCTGATGAGGTTCGAATCCGGCAGGCTGGTGGACTACGGAGTCCGGCCGCAGAGGTTGCTTTACCTCCTCGAGCCGGGGGAGCCGTTCAGGACGTCAGGTTGCCCGTTCTGCAACAGGCCGTATTACAATGAGCGGCCCGGCGGCGTCATGTACAACTACCCGAGGAGGCTTTCGCCCGGGGAAGCGGCGGAGGCAGTCGCCCAGGCGACCGCGGATATCCTCGACCGGGATCCCGGGGTGGGGGCGGCTGCTGTTTGATCTGGAGACTCATGATCGATGGAGGAAACACAGGCGCGCGGAACATGGCCGTGGATGAGGCCATCGCCGTCGCGCATTCGAGAGGACACGTCCCGCCCACGTTGAGGCTTTACGAGTGGAACCCGCCCGCCGTCTCGATCGGGTACTTCCAGGACCTGAGCAAGGAGATCGATCTGGAGGCGTGCCGCGGGCTTGGCGTGGACTGGGTCAGAAGGCCCACCGGCGGGAGGGCCGTCTTACACGAAGACGAGGTCACGTACAGCGTGGTCATATCCGAAAGACTCCTGCCGGGTTCGGTGCTGGAGACGTACCTCGAGCTGAGCCGGGGGCTCGTCGCCGCGCTGAGGCTGCTCGGGGCGGACCCCCAGCTGGCTCAAGGCGCCCTGCCCGGGGGCGGGAGGGGGGCGTCGCCCGCGTGCTTCGACTCACCCGCGTGGTACGAAATGACTTGCGGGGGGAAGAAGGTCGTGGGCAGCGCGCAGACCCGGCGTAACGGGGTGATCCTGCAACACGGTTCGATCCCGGTTTACATGGACGCCCGCAGGGTAGTGTCCGTCCTCAGGCTGGACTCGGACGATTTGAGGCGGAGGCTCGAGAAGAACCTCGCGCAGAAGGCGGTCGGCCTGCAGCAGGTGCTCGGGAGGGCGGTGGCACGTGACGAGGTAATGGACGCCGTTCAGAAGGGCTTTGCCGCGGGGCTCGGGCTGGAGTTTGAGCGCGGAGGTCTTACCGCGTTCGAGGTCGAACTTGCAGTAAATCTCGAGCGGGAGAAGTACTCGAGATCGGCCTGGAACGAGCAAAGGCAGGGGAGAGGACAGCATGTTTGACGCAGTTGTCGTTGGAGGGGGGCCGGGCGGTTACGTCGCGGCCATCAAGGGCGCGCAGATGGGCGGCAGGATTGCCCTCGTGGAGAAGGACAGGGTCGGTGGGACGTGCCTGAACAGGGGCTGCATCCCCACGAAGGCGCTTGTCCGGACCGCGGAGGTGCTGGACCTTGCGCGCAGGGGCGCGGAGTTCGGCGTGCAGGTTCAGGGCACGTCGCTCGACATGATGAAGGTCACCGCCAGGAAGGACATGGTGGTGTCTCAACTCGTGGGGGGCGTGCAGCTCCTGCTGAAGTCGTGGGGCGTTGAGGTAATACAGGGGGCGGGGCGCGTTGCCGGACCCGGGCGAGTCGACGTGGTCAAGGCTGACGGCTCAACCATTTCGCTGGATACCAGGACAGTGATCATCGCCACCGGTTCGAGGGCGGTGAACCTCCCGGTTCCGGGAGCCGACCTTCAGGGCGTGCTCGTGAGCGAGGCTGCTCTCGACCTGGACCACGTTCCGCCACGGCTGGCCGTCATAGGCGCCGGCGTCATCGGGATCGAGATGGCTTGCATATTCCGCTCGTTCGGCTCGGAGGTAACCGTCCTGGAGAAGCTCCCCGGGATCCTCCCGCCGGTCGACGAGGAGATTTCGAGAAGGCTCACGGCGCTATTGAAGCGAAAGGGCATTGTGGTCCAGGCGGGGGTATCGGTAGAAGGCATAGGCGCCAACGCGGACGGCTCGAAGCGCGTGTATGGCAAGGACCAGGCCGGGAACCCGCTGCAAACCGATTGCGACGTCGCGATCGTCTCGGTGGGCCGCAGGCCCGATTTCGGTGGGATAGACCTCGACGCGCTGGGCGTGGCTTACGACCGGAAAGGGATAAAGGTAGACGAGCACCTGATGACGAACGTCCCGGGCATCTACGCGGTCGGCGACGTCCTCGGCAGGACGTGGCTCGCCCACGTCGCCTCACACGAGGGCATCACGGCCATGCGGAATATCATGGGGGAAAGCACGTCGATGGAATACGACGTCATCCCCGCTTGCGTGTTCTCATCCCCCGAGATCGGCTGGGTGGGGATCAACGAGCAAGAAGCCCGCGCCCGTGGGCTGCAGGTGAAGGCTTCGCGGTTCCCGTTCTCGGCCAACGGACGCGCGCTCATACTGGGCGAGGCCGACGGGATGGTCAAGGTACTGGCCGATCAGCAGGGCAGGCTTGTCGGGGTGCACATCCTGGGGCCGCATGCAGACGACCTGGTACACGAAGCCGCAGCGGCGCTCAAGATGGGTGCCACCGCCTGCGAGATGGCGGAGATGATCCACTCGCACCCGACGCTGGCCGAAGCCGTGGGTGAGGCGTTCCTGGGTGTGGACGGAAGCCCGATACACTTCGCGAAACAACGACGTTGAGACGGGCTCAAAACCGGAAAACGGAGGGAGACGCAATGGAGCCGCTCAAGAGGGTAGATCCCGAGATATTCCGCTGTATTCAAGACGAAGAGCGGAGGCAGATGGGCGTGATCGAGCTCATCGCTTCCGAGAACCTGGTGAGTCGCGCTGTGTTAGAGGCGGCGGGGAGTTGCCTTACCAACAAGTACGCGGAAGGGTATCCCGGGAAACGCTACTACGGCGGCTGCGAGGTCGTGGATGTCGCTGAGGATCTAGCCAGAGACAGGGCCAAGCAGCTGTTCGGCGCTGAGCACGTCAACGTCCAGCCGCATTCGGGGGCCCAGGCCAATACCGCGGTGTACTTCGCGATGCTGAAGCCGGGCGATACCGTACTCGGCATGAACCTGAGTCACGGCGGCCATCTCACGCACGGCAGTCCCGTGAACATCTCGGGGAAATACTTCAACTTCGTCGCGTACGGTGTTAACAAGGACACCGAGCGGATCGACTACGACGAGGTAAGAGACATCGCCCGCCAGGTGAAACCGAAGATGATCGTCTCGGGCGCGAGCGCGTACCCGAGGACGCTGGACTTCCCCGCGTTCCGGTCGATCGCGGACGAGGTCGGGGCGTACCTGATGGTTGACATGGCGCACATCGCAGGACTGGTGGCCACGGGGCACCACCCCTCGCCAGTACCGCACGCGCAATTCGTGACCACGACCACTCACAAGACGCTGCGCGGCCCGAGGGGCGGCATGATCATGACGACTGCGCAGTATGCGAAAGACATCGACAAGGCGGTGTTCCCCGGGATTCAGGGCGGGCCGCTGATGCACATAATCGCGGCGAAGGCCGTGGCGTTCAAGGAAGCGCTCGACCCCGATTTCAAGGAGTACCAGGGCCGGATAGTGAAGAACGCGAAGGTGCTCGCCGAGTCTCTCGTGGCAAGGGGCTTCCGGCTGGTCTCCGGCGGCACCGACAACCACCTCATGCTGGTCGACCTCACGAACAAGGGGGTTACCGGACTCGAGGCGGAGAAATTGCTGGACCGCGTCGGGATCACCGTGAACAAGAACACGATCCCGTTCGAGACGAGAAGCCCGCAAGTCACCAGCGGCATTCGCGTCGGCACGCCGACCATCACCACCAGGGGGATGAAGGAAGCCGAGATGAAAGAGGTCGCCCGGCTCATGCACGAGACCATTGCCGCAAAGGACGACGAGGCGGGACTGGGCGCGATCGCAAAGCAGGTGCAGGGGCTCTGCGCGAGGTTCCCGTTCTACAACTAGGCGCTCCGGCGGGAGGTGCGCAAACCGCTCGACATGTTCTGACAAGGCGGCCGGGTTCGAGCCCGGCCGTTTTACCTCCCCTTCACTTCCCCTGCACAATTGCACCGGGCGCGCCGTCCGGGCGGATCACGGGCCGCATTCCAGGGCAGGATTTGTAGGCCTGCCAGGGACTTGTCCTGTTCGGCAGCCTTCGCCATGGGCCTGTCCACAGTTCGACTCACGTTGCCGTCAGGCCGATCTATAATTCGGCTTACCGGCGCCGGTGTTTGCGTAAACAGCCGGGGAGTCCGGTGTCAACGGTGTGCGGGCTGAAGCGCCTAATTCACGATAAATCAGGGATGGTGAGGTTGCCTTCGAGACTTGCAGGGCCTGCGAACGTGTCAGATCGAGGGACACTCGGATGGGGACCAGGGTTATCCACATTGCCGCAGGGCTGGAGAAGAAAACGGGCTCCCGCCCCATAGTCGCGGTTGATGCGCAGGGACAGGTTACCATTCCTGCGCAATACCTCGCGCTCATCGGCGTGAGCGGCGGCGGGAACGTGAGGATGATTGCGCGTGACGGCGGCTTCGTCATAGAGCGGGCCGGCTCGGGCGAACCCGAAACGTAGACCCGTGTGACGCCTGGATTGGGTGCGATGCCTTCCGCCTTCTGCCTTCCGGCTGTGAGGCGGAAGGTGTTGTTTTTCTCGGGGGATCCAGCCGGCAACTCGCATGGGCCCCGGTCGATGAGCCCCGTCGCCAGCGCCTACCTGCTCGACACCCGTATCCTGGTGGATCACCTGAGGGGCTACCCCCCGGCTCGAGAGCGCCAGGGTGGTTGGCGCATCCCTTGTAACGAGAGACGCTCGCCATTTACCCATGGACAACGTCCGGGTTATCGTGCGCTACAGGTAGGCTGTGGCGGAAGCGCAGAGACTGATGAACCGGCTTGCGGGAGCCGGCACGGGCTGGCGTGACAGGAAAGACGTGCTTATGGTAATATTGGTAACGGACCGAGGCTTGTCAGGAGGGAACGCATTTGACCCGGATCCTGGTCATCAATGGGCCCAACCTCAACCTGCTGGGCGCGAGGGAACCCTCGATATACGGTACAGATACCCTGAGTGACGTCGAGGATGCCGTGCGCTCCGAAGCCGGCAAGATCGGCGTGTCCGTCGAATTCTTCCAGTCGAACCACGAAGGCGCAATCATAGACACCATTCACGCGGCGCGCGGGCGCGTGGACGGCATAATAATCAACCCCGGAGGCCTGTCACACTATAGTGTCGCGCTGCTCGACGCTATGAAGAGCGTCGGCATCCCCTCGGTAGAGGTGCACGTTACCAACATCCACGCGCGGGAAGAGTTCAGGGCGGTATCAGTGACGGCGCGCGCATCGCGGGGAGTCATCTGCGGTTTCGGGATTCATGGATACGTGCTTGGCTTGCACGCGATAAACAGGGTGATTGGAGGCGGCTCACGCCCCTGATGACGGGTCAATCGAGGCTTTCGGCGGTGCGTGAATACCTTGAGCGCAACCGGCTCGAGGCCATGCTGGTCACCGGTCGAGAGAACTGCGCCTATCTCAGTGGGTTCACCGGCGAGGGAAGCCTGGTTGTGACGGCCACGGGTTTGTATATCCTCACCGATTCACGATATTTCGAGCAGGCGGGGGCGGATGCCCCCGCATTTGAACTTGTGAAGGTCAACGGCCTAGTGCCGGAGGCTCTGAGGGATCTCCTGGCGAGGGTCCCGGTCACGCGACTTGGCTTCGGGGAAGAGCACGTGACGTACAGGGAGTACTCCGAGATCGCCGATCGGGCGGCCGCCCGCGGGTGCGAGATGGTCCCCGTCCGGGGAGTGGTGGAGTCGCTCCGCGAGGTAAAGGACGCGGCCGAGGTGGACAGCATCAGGAAGGCCGCGTCGATCACCGCCGGAGCGCTGGCGAAGTTGGTGGACTCCCTGAAGCCGGGAGTGTCTGAAATCGACCTTGCCGCCGAGGTGGAATACCTCATGCGGAAGGCGGGGGCCGAGAGGCTCGCGTTTGAGCCGGTCATCGTGTCGGGGCCGCGCGGTTCGCTCCCCCACGGGGTCCCAACGGCCCGCAAGATCGGACGTGGGGAGTTCGTGACGTTCGACATCGGCGCGGTGTGGGGTTCCTACTGCTCCGACATGACCAGGACCGTCGCGGTTGGAGACCCGCCCGAGGAGCTCATGCGGGTCTACGAGGTTGTGCGGAAGGCCCAGCAGGCTGCGCTGTCCGTGATCCGGCCGGGGCTCGGGCTCAGGGAGGCGGACGCCGCCGCGAGGAGCGTCATTGTGGACGCAGGTTACGGTGAGTATTTCGGCCACGGACTCGGCCACGGCGTGGGGTTGGCCATCCACGAGTCGCCGCGACTCTCGCCTAAGGCCCCGGAAAACGGCATGATCCGCGAGGGCATGGTGTTCACCGTAGAGCCGGGGGTGTACATACCCGGCGTTGGTGGAGTCAGGATCGAGGACACGGTCGTCGCGCGACCGCACGGGGTTGAGGTACTGACGGATTTCCCAAAGCACCTGATCAGGCTGTAGATCCGGTTTCGGTGAAGGCGTTCAGGCAACAATAGGATCGCGGAGGGGGAGTATCCCAGGTGATTTCCAGTAACGATTTCAGGACAGGTGTAACGATCGAGGTGGACGGCGAGGTCTATTCCGTCGTAGAATTCCAGCACGTCAAGCCCGGCAAGGGCTCGGCGTTCGTCAGGACCAAGCTGAAGAACGTCAAGACCGGGTCAGTGCTCGAGCGGACGTTCGCCGCAGGTGAGAAGTTGCCGCGGGCTCACCTCGAGAGGAAGGAAGTCCAGTACCTCTACAACAGCGACGGCGAATACGTGGTCATGGACAGCCAGACCTACGAGCAGTTCAACCTGACCGGAGAGCAGATCGGTGACGGCGTCAAGTTCCTCAAGGAGAACATGACGATGTGGGTCCTGACCCACGCTGGCGCCATCATGGGCGTTGAGATCCCCAACTTCGTGGAGCTGGAAGTAGTCGAGACCGAGCCCGGGTTCAAGGGCGACACGGCGACGGGTGGTACCAAGCCCGCGAAGCTCGAGACCGGGGCGATTGTCAAGGTCCCGCTGTTCGTGAACATCGGCGACAAGATACGCGTGGATACGCGCACGGGGACGTACCTCGAGCGGGCGTGAGAGCGGCGAACCGGGCACGGCCCGGCATCGAGACGGATTCAATTCCGGAATTGATGGGGGGATTGGCGTGGCAAAGGAACTGGTCGAGAAGGTGGCTTACCTCCGCGGCCTGATAGAGGGCATGGGAATCGGGAGGGACGACAAGCACGGCCGGGTCATCCAACAGATGGCCGATATCCTGTCCGACATGGCCAGGGCGCTCGAGGAGATAACCGACAGGCAGGTCGAAACCGAGGGAAGGATCGAATCCATCGACGAGGACCTGGCGGCCGTCGAGGAAGACCTGTACGACGTCGATGACGAGGAATATGTGGATATCGAGTGCCCCCACTGCAAGGAGACCATCTGCTTCGACGAGGACCTGCTCGAAGGCGACGACGAGCTCTGCTGCCCTAGCTGCGGCGGGGTGATATTCTCCTCGGAGAACGACGAGGAGGGCAACGGCGAAGACCGCAACGACGACGATTCGGGCGAATCCCGCTCCGATTGACCTCCGGACAAATTGTACAGAGGCTCAGGCAGCGCCGGCATGGGAGCGCTGCCTTTGTGAGCGATCACGTGGGCGCATAAGTCCAGCATGTCTCGGAACCGTTCCAGTTCACGTATCTGGAACGCATGTACTGGAGTTTCTGCCGTACCTTGTCCTGTAAGTTCACCGGAACGACCCGCAGGTTAACCACGTTGACGTCGTCGTTTCTGCCGATTCCAGCGAGTTCAGCGTGCACCTCCAACTCGCGGTGCACGTCCCACCTCTTGCCAGGTGCCGGCAGGACCGCCAGGTCGACGTCGGATAGTGGCGTCTGGGAGAAAGGACCCGGGAAAGCCTCACTGGGCGTCCCCCTTTGCACTGCGTGCTTTGCACGATGTTACCCCATCCAAGGTATTTTATTCCATTGTACCGAGCTGCGCTGCCCGAGCTGCGGAGGCGTGGTATTCGGGGCCCTCGCTGTCTGCGTTCCGCATATGCCTGTGGATTGCCGAACTGGGGGAGCAGAGTTGGCTTTCAAATGTTTCTGAACCGGTGCTACTGGATCATTCTACAGCTGGTGGTGATACAAGTACCGGAGTGCAGACTAAAAAGTTGGGGGAGTATTAACCCAGATCGCGACAACCTCATCTGGACCGCAGTTGCGCCACCGGTGCTGCTGGGAACTCTTGAACTGGAGGCTATCGCCTGAGGCCACGACATACCTCTCGGTTTCGTCGAGCCAGACCTCCAACGTGCCACTCAGCACGTATATGAACTCTTCACCTTCGTGGGCGATGTTCTCCGTGCGACCAGCCCCGGGCGCTATCCGATAGAGAAGTGACTCGATCATGAAACTAGAGATATTGGTCAACAACTGGACACTAATACCTTTCTCGTCGGTCTGTAGCTGTTTGCCTTGACCCGCAGGCACGAGTTTGCTTTCTGTCGACTCGCCACCTTGGTCGAAGAAATGTAAGAGGGTCTTATCATAAAACGTCGCCAGTTTCTGCAGAGTGGTAATTGAGACATTAACCTGACCCGACTCAATTCTGCTCAGGTAAGAGGTGGAGATCCCAGTCGCCCGGCACACCTCTTCTAGAGTGAGCCCTTCCTTCGTCCGTAGCGCCCTTAGTTTCTGACCCAGGACTATACTGGGGTCCTGGCTATCGGGCTTGGAGGGCTTTGCTACGGGCTTTTCGCCCTGGGACGCAAGGTATTCTCGCAATCCGGCTATGTTGAAGCCTTTGACATTGATCAGGTAATGTATCTTCTTCAGATTTTCGATATCGCTCTGGGTATAGAGCCTGTACTGTCCGCTTCGGGGGCTCAACCGGATGAGCCCGGCCTTCTCCCAGTTTCGGAGTGTGGACGGGGTTACGCCTATCAGTATTGCTGCAGTGCCAATACGGAAAACGACTTGATCCCGTGACATTTAACCTCCGCCTGCCAAACCCTTATCATTGGCCTAAAGATCTACCACATCTAGTTTTGCACAACCACACTGATTCCTTCCTTAACCTGCTCCAGTTAACTATAAAACATTTTTCCTTAATAGCAATATTAGCAGGAAAATGAACAATCCCGTAGAATCTTGAGATCAATACGAGATGCGTGGTGCCTTGGTCGTTATCGAGGTGAGATTGTGACCTTTCCACGTGAACTGTAACGCTAAGGCTGAATGGGGAGCCTATGTCGATGGAACTGGTCGTAGGGATCAGCGGAGCAAGTGGGGCCATATACGGCTATGGGCTGGTCCGTGTTCTAGACCGCATGGGCGTCGGGGTCCACGTGGTCTGCACCCCAGTGGGCCAGAGAGTGTTGCAGCATGAGTGTGGCGTAGGCTTGGATACGATCCGTCGATATGCAACCGTCCATTCCAATGATGATCTGTTCAGTCCGCTGGCCAGCGGGTCCCATCACACAGACGGAATGGCGGTTGTACCGTGCTCAATGCATACTCTAGGCGTTATCGCTTCGGGGTTGGGCGAGGGCTTACTGGCGAGAGCAGCGGACGTGACGCTCAAGGAAAGGCGCAGGCTTGTGGTGGTTCCTCGTGAGACGCCTGTAACCATTATCCACATGGAGAACATGCTTAAACTCGGACAGGCGGGCGCAGTGATCGTTCCAGCGTCTCCTGGGTTCTATAACCACCCGCAGACTATGAGCGACCTTGTTGGAGCCATGATCGGGCGGATCCTGGACATCCTCGGCGTGGACAACCAGCTCTTTACACGGTGGGGACAACAGGGCTACTGAAGGAGGCCAAACGTTGGCCCTCTCATTGAGGTGTTTTCTGGATCAACTGAGGCAGCGCGGGAATCTTTGGAGTGTAGCAAAACCCGTTGACCCCAGGTTCGAACTCGGAGCAATAGTTAAGAAAACTAGGGGAGCTACCCCCATCCTGTTCAAACAGGTTGTTGGGTATAACATGCCTGTGGCCGCCGGGGTGGTGGGTAGCCGGGAACTTCTGGCCTTATCGATGGGGGTACAGAAGGACCAGCTTATGACACGGATCGTTGAGGCCATCACAAATCCGGGAACCACTCGTTCGGTGGCTACCGCTCCCGCACAGGAAAATGTGCTAACAAAGGACATCGATCTTATGAAACTACTTCCAGTGCCGACCTTTCACGAAAAGGACTCTGCGCCTTTCATCACAGCCGCGGTCCTCATGGTAAAGGACCCCATGGACGGACGTAGGTTCACTTCGATCAGGAGGATGCAACTGAACGGGCCCAACTGCCTTAGTATTGTCATCGAGTCACCTGGCCTGCTCTCCCAGTATGAGCAGCTCGAACGCCAGGGGAAACCACTCGAAGTTGCTCTCATAATAGGGGTACACCCAGTCATCACACTGAGCTCGCAGCTCCCTACGCAGACGTTCGGTCTCGACAAGATGGCGGTCGCCAGCGCGCTGGCCGGTGAGCCTATCCGCATGGTCAATTGCATAGAGGTCGACCTTGAGGTGCCTGCGGATGCCGAGATAGTTCTGGAAGGGCGAATACTTCCGAAGGTGCGCAAATCGGAGGGGCCATTCGGCGAGTTATTTGACTATTACGGGCCTCAGACCATGCAGCCCGTCGTCGAGATAAGCACCGTGACTTTTCGATACAACCCGATTTTTCAGGTGATTTTCCCCTCCAGTTACGAGCACAAGATGACCGGGGCGCTCATGCGAGAAACGATCCTTTTCAATCACGTGCGGCATGTAGTCCCGACCGTGAAGAGCGTAAACGTTACGATGGCTGGTGGTGGTCGATGCCATGCCATAATCTCTATCAAGAAGACCGTCGAGGGGCAAGGGAAGCAAGCGATTTTTGCGGCCTTTGCCGCCAATAAAGACATCAAGCATGTCTTAGTCGTTGATGATGATGTTGATATCTTTGAGCCGGAAGATGTCGAGTGGGCGATAGCCAGCCGGGTTCAGGCAGATCAAGGCGTGATAATAGTCCCCGGCGGCCAGGGCACTCCGTTGGAACCATCCCACGTGATTAGAGGAGTCTCCGCCAAGATGGGTATAGACGCCACATGTCCGCTTTCCGAAAAGCAAAGGTTCGAGCGCGCCCGCATTCCGGGATACGACCACATCAACCTGGACGATTACCTCACCCTGGAGCGCTAGGGGGTGACCACCGTTGAGCAACGCCATAGGCTTCGTGGAAACTCGTGGGCTGGTCGCGGCCATCGAAGCAGCGGATGTTATGGTCAAGTCTGCTGATGTAAAGATCATCGAATACCGGCTTGTCGGGTCAGGGCTCGTAAACATTACTGTCCAGGGAGAAGTGGCAGCGGTGAAAGTGGCCGTGGATACGGCGGTAGAGCGGGTGAGGAAACTCGGTGAGGCCATCTCGTTCCACGTGGTGCCGAGACCCCATGAGGACCTGCTCAAGGTCATACCTCTGCGGGAGGCGATTGAGCCTTGACGGATAGCCTTACCGAAAAAATCATCAGGGACATCCTCGCGAGATGTGGGACCGCCGACACCGCTGCCGGAGCGCGTCTGCAGCGGCCCAACTACCAGCGCGAGAAATGGAAACCACGGGTCGGATCCCGCGAGAGCAAGGACCACAGCCCGGCCCCCAGTGTTAATGCGTGCGTGCTGCAACCGGCAGCCACGGCCCCTCTGGTTCAGTCCAACCTGCCTGCTGGTGCGCTGCTTGGTTTCGCCGTTAAGAGAGCCAGCCCCGGTCACAGACCCGCTGAGGCAGGGCCCGAGGAACCTGTCGGGTGCCCGGCAGACCCAACGTCGCGAACCACAGCGCCTGAGGAACCGCGTGGGGAGGCTCCGGACCTACCCGGTATTGAGTTCCAGGGAGTTGCTGGTGGTGATACGTTTGGCTACGTGATGGCCGACATGGATCTGCGCCTGATCGAGCATCTCAAAATCGTCACCCAGAACCAGGCCGTTGGTGTCTTGTGCTCGCGTCGAGGAGCTGCCCCGTTGATCGTGGCGGCGGATGAAGCATGCGGGAGTGCGGACGTAGGTATTGCAGACATAGAACTGGTAGATGGCGATCGAGGCAAGCGTGGCGCGCTGGTGGTGTTTGAAGCGCAAAATGCCTTGGAAGCGACCAGGGTCGTGGAGACATGCCTTAACAACGTAAAAGAACGCCAACGGTACATCCTGGAAACCGGTGCCGGCGGGATAGAGACCCTCTACTGCTCGCGAGCGGCTCGGATCATTAACAGGCTGTTTAACGTACCGCTCGGCCGGGCATGTGGGGTAATCGCTGGCTATCCGGCCGCAGTAGGCTTGGCGGCTGCCAGTGTGGCGCTAAAGTCTGCTGATGTATTCCTGGAAAGCTTCTGCGGCCCCTCATCGTCCTGTCGCGTCGGGAACGAGTTCTGGACCGTCATTTCGGGCGACCCGAGCAGAGTCAAGACGGCTCTTGACGCTGCACACAAAATGGGAGCCGCCATCCTGCAGAGGCTGGCTACCAACACCGGGGAGGTTTCAAGTTGAGCGACGCACTGGGTCTCATCGAAGCAATCGGTTACGCCCCTTCCATGGCCGCCGTGGATGCAGCATGCAAGTGCGCGGAAGTAGAGTTCCTGGGGCTTGAGACGGTGATTGGAGCGGGGGGGAAAGCCTCAGTCGTGGTCAAGTTCAGAGGCGAGGTGGCAACGGTCACCACAGCGGTCGAAGCCGGCCTGGCAGCCGCTCGCTCGGTGGGTGAGGTACTTGCCTGGCGCGTCATGCCACGGCCACACGAGTCGCTTTCCAGGTTGATTTGGAGTGAAGAGACGCAAGCGTCAATCATTTGCAGGTAGGCGATCAGGCGGCGGCTGGTTAGTATCAGATGCTGCACCGGTTGCACAATTCCCAATAACATATGAAAGGCGGGTATTGAGTCATGGGTGAAGCTCTAGGTCTTGTCGAAACAAAGGGCCTTACCGCTGCTATCGAGGCGGCGGACGCCATGGTTAAGGCGGCGACGGTCACAATCGTTGGGTATGAGAAAATCGGATTCGGCCTTGTAACCGTCATGGTACGGGGCGATGTCGGTGCAGTCAAGGCCGCGACGGACGCAGGGGCGGCAGCGGCCAAGCGTGTCGGTGAACTCGTATCGGTACACGTAATTCCCAGGCCTCACGCGGAAGTTGAGAAGGAAATCCTGGCAAAGATCCAGGACGCACCACGTGGCTGAGTCGTGAACCATGAGAAGTCTGTACCTGACCTCGTTCAAGCATTGCATGGATGACGGCCGACAGGCCTTCCGGGACTCCGCCAGGAAGGCACTGGTTCTTGTGCCGGGGTCCAGTGTGGGGGCTGCGTTGGGGTTCGGCACACTCGACGTCTTGAGACGAGGTGGGTATGAGCTGTTGGTTGTACCTTCTCAGGATGCGATCGATGTCCTGGGCAAGGACAACATCGCATCACTTGCAGGCCTCACGGGCACACAGCTCGATATGGGAAGATGCGGGCCAGACATCGTCAAGCATGTTGATCTGGTCTACCTTCCGGTGGTCTCTCCCAGCCTGGTGGCGAGGGTCGGTCACGGTATCTACGATGAACCGCTGGCATCTCTAGTGTTTCACGCATTGATGGCAGGTGTCCCCGTAATTGGTACTGAAGATGGGGCCCGGCCAACGTCGGACGGTTACAGGGCCAAGGGGTACTCGAACCCATCGCCCGGTCTCGTTGAGATGCTGGAGGCCAACCTTGGGGCGGTAGCGGCGCTCGGGATGCGTCTATATCCATCGAGATCGGTGGCGAAAGAACTGGGGAGAGTGATCAACATCCCTTCGGCCGTGCCAGCCGGGAAACCATCGGTCCTCAACACTAAAGTGATCACCCGGTCAGACCTGGTTGGGCTGGAGAACTGCACTGTGCTGGTCCCCACCGGAGCCAGGTTTACCGAACTTGCCAAAGAGTACGCGGCCGAAAAAGGTGTCAAGTTCTCCTGTAACCAGGAAGGGGAGGTGTGCTGATGTACCTCGGCAGGGTGATCGGGACCGTCGTGGCGACACGCAAAGACGAAGGCCTGGTTGGCACCAAACTCCTCATCACTCAACCGGTGGATGCTGAGCGAGAACCCATCGGACAGCCGTTCGTTGCTGTAGATACAGTCGGTGCTGGAGCAGGAGAGATTGTGCTGTACGTTACCGGGAGCGTGGCTCCCTACGCCGTACGCAGGGGGGCCGTCCCGATAGACGCCGCTATAGTGGGTATTGTTGATCGGCTGGAATTGTCGAAGGACTAGCCAATCCTTTGGGGGGGGGAGTTACTCTGGACGCTCAAGTCTATAAGACCGGGCTCACGCGCAGGCAACTGGTGGATATACTTATGGGTCAGGGCCAAAAAGCAAGCCTGGTACTCAAAGATGGCCTTGTGGTGAACGTCATTACCCGCGAGGTTTACCAGGCTGATGTGGCCATT
The DNA here is from genome assembly GCA_013178305.1 of Bacillota bacterium. Taxonomy (NCBI): domain Bacteria; kingdom Bacillati; phylum Bacillota; species Bacillota bacterium. The sequence continues at coordinate 368,187 of JABLXB010000003.1, forward strand.
TATGACGACCTTATCCTCAAGGTGGGTGACGCATCAGACCTGACCGGCCCTTGCACCGAAATGCTCGACCTTAAGGGCAAGTATTACGTGGCCCCAGGTTTTATAGATTCTCATATGCATTTTGAAAGTAGTATGCTTACCATTTCGGAGTTCTCCCGTCTGTCCATCCCTTCCGGCACTACAACGCTCGTCGCGGACCCACACGAGATCGCAAACGCGCTCGGCCTTGTGGGCATCAGGGCAATGTGCGAAGAAGCGACGTTAGTGCCGAGCAGGGTTTACCTCGTCATACCCGCGCTTGTCCCGGACTGCCCGGGCCTCGAGACCGCGTGCTGTAACATCACTTCAAAGCACATGGCTGAGGCGCTGGGCTATCCCAACGTCCTCGGCATCGGGGAACTGCAGGGGTTTTCAAACGCCAGGGCGGTTCACCGGTACGCCCCACAGGTGGTCACCGACCTAGTGGCTTCGACTACCTATGCGCAGTCGATGGGGAAAACCGTTGACGGCAATGCCCCCGATCTTTTCGGGAGCGAACTGGCCGCCCACATCGTGGCCGGGGGCACCGAAGTCTCATGCCACGAGACAACGCGAAAGGACGAATGCCTCGAGAAGATCCGATACGGCGTTTATGTCTTCATGCGGGAGGGTTCCACCCAGAAAAACATGGCGGAGTGCATCAGGGTTGTGACCGAGGAAGGCGTGGACTCGCGCCGACTCATTGCGGCCACGGATGATATGGTCGCGGAGGACCTTGCAAGCACCGGCCATATGAACTGGGCGATCCGCAGGATCATCGAGCAAGGTATCGACCCGGTGGAAGCGATCCAGATGGCGACCATCAACCCCGCCACTTACTTCGGGCTAAAGCACATCGGGGTACTCTCTCCTGGGAAAATGGCCGATATCGCTGTGATCTCGGACCTGTCCGCGATGGAAATCGAGAAAGTTTTCATTGGCGGCAGGCTTGTCGCCGGGGCTGGTCAGACGCTTATCGATATCCCCGTTTACACCTACCCCGATAGCACAAAACGGTCGGTCAGGCGCGAACCTGTGGAGGCAGACATGCTTCAGGTAAGAGCGCATTCCGGCACTGCTCGCGTCAGGACGATCGGTCTAATTCCTGACCAGAACCTTACGGACCTACTCGAGTTTGATATACCTGTACAAGGTGAAATCGCGATGGCCGACCTTGGACAGGACGTTTTGCCGATCGCTGTGGTCGAACGCTACGGGCGCACCGGCGGAATAGGAAAAGGATTCGTAAAGGGATTTGGGCTATCGAGTGGCGCCTTCGCGGAGAGCGTCAGCCACGATGCCCACAACATCATTGTGGTCGGCACGGATCATCGGGACATGGCGGCCGCGGTCAACAGGGTTATCGAGATGAATGGGGGCGTCGCGGTCGTTAAGGGTGGCCGGGTGCTGGACGAGCTGCAGCTGCCCGTGGGTGGACTGATAACGGATGAGGTAGACGGCCTGAGGCTCAGCCAAAAGATAAGTGCTCTGCATGCTATTGCACGAGCGGAACTCGGCTGCCGGGTCCATGCTCCGTTCATGCACCTTTCGTTCTTATCGCTGACGACCAGCCCCAAGTTGAAAATCACGGACCGGGGTCTCATTGACGTGGAGCGATTCGCCATCGTGGACCCCGTCGTGTAGCCAAACGAGATTGAAGGGAAGGTAGGGCTATGACCCAGTACATTCACGCGGTGCCGAACTTCTCAGAAGGCCGCCGGCAAGAGGTCATCGAGACTATTATAAGCCAGGTTAGGGGCGTGCCTGGGGTAAAACTAATCGGTTATTTCCCTGACCCCGATTTCAACCGGACTGTGGTCGAACTGGTCGGAACGCCGCAGCCGATGGTTGAAGCCCTGTTGAACATGGCGGCCAGAGCAATAGAACTGATCGACATGGAGCAGCAGACCGGGAGCCATCCGAGGATCGGTGCTCAGGACACCATTCCGCTCTTCCCCATGAGAAACATCTCCCTGGACGAGTGCACTCAGCTCGCGGAAGAAATCGGGAAGAAACTCAACGGGCAAACCCGCGTTCCAATATTCTTTGCGGGCGAGAACGCCCGTATCCCCGAAAGGAAAGCGCTGGACTTCATCCGCAAAGGCCAGTACGAGGGGCTTCGAGATTTGCTCCTGAGCGGGAACTGCGACCCCAGGCGCCTCCCAGACATCGGCGATGTCAAGGACTTCGTGCATAAGGGGGGTACCATTGTCAGCGCGGGCTCCAATCCTCTCGTAGCAGTCAACTACATATTGAACACGGATGATGTCCAGATCGCAAAACGGATCGCCCGCGCGGCCAGAGGCCCGTCCGGAGGGTTCTCCTCAGTGAGGGCGGTTGGGCTCAGGTTCACCGATCGAAACCAGGCTGTCGTGTCCATGAACATGTTCGACCACAACGCGACCCCGCTATCCCGTACGTTTAACCTGGTGAAGTCCGAGGCGGAACGGTATGGCGCGGCCATAACCGCCACCCAGCTCATCGGAACCGTTCCACAGGAAAGCCTGGTGCAGGTGGCCGAGTACTTTCTCAGGCTTGAAGGCTTTGACCGGACCCAGATAAGGGAAAACCACCTGATCGATCTACACGACGCAGGTGTAGTGGAGGCCTCGAAACCGGCGGCGCTTACAGATATGTCCGTAAAACGCTTTGTACAGGAGCTCGCGTCCAACTCACCCGCCCCCGGTGGTGGGAGCGTGGCGGCTCTCTCGGCCGCTATGAGCGCGGGCCTGCTTAGCATGGTCTTAGGCCTGACGCTAGGCAGGGAGAAGTTCGCGGATGTTGAGGGCGAGCTGTACCCACTCAAGGAAAAAACGCGGGCGCTCCACACAAGGCTTCTCGAACTTGCCAACATCGACACGGACACCTTCAACGAGGTCATGGCCACACTCAAACTACCCAGGGAAACGGAAGAGCAGAAGCAAGAACGCTCCGCCAGAATTCAGGCTGCCTACAAAAAAGCTGTCGGAGTTCCCCTCGAGGTTGCTGAGAAGTGTGTTGGATTACTCGAAATGTGTCCCGTCATAGCCGAAAAAGGGAACCCTAGCGCGCTGTCGGATGCCGGTGTGGCAGCGAACATGGCCTACGCCGGGCTTGAGGGAGCGGCAATGAATGTCAGGATTAACCTGGGATCTATCAAGGACGAGGAGTTCGTCAGGGAAACCCGGAGTAGGGTGAACGCCGCGCTCAAGGTCGGGCGCGATCTGAGAGACCGAGTTGCCGCTTACGTTAACCAGAAGATCCAGGTATTCTGTGCAGTACCTTAACGAGCAACAGGGGGGGTTGGCTGGTGGCAAGGATCGTGGACTTGTCGCAAGAGATCTACCAGGGAATGCCCGTTTTCCCACTGCACCAGAAGACGTTCATTTTTCAGAATATAACTCACGAAGAGTGCGTTCGGCAGATCGGGTTTGGGTTTGCCACCAGAAACCTGCTCATCAACGAACATGGGCCGACGCATAGCGACGCTGTTTACGAGTATAACCCTGCGGGCCCGACGATTGAACGGATGCCTCTCGAGTATTTCCTCGGCCCCGCCGTGTGCCTCGATGTGTCACACATATCTCATGAAAAGTACATTGAAGTCCAAGACCTGCGAGAAGCGCTTAAGAGGGCTGGCTTGGAAATTTCGAGAGGCGATATCGTCCTGCTCTACACGGGACACTACAACCGAAACTACGGCACCGCGAAATGGCTCACTCAATACTCGGGGCTGAGTTATGAGGCCACCGAATGGCTGGTGCAGAAAGGCGTAGTTAACATCGGCGTTGACGCGCCAGCCATCGACCACCCGGATGACACGAAATACTCAGGCCACGCCGTGTGTGCTCGGTACGGCATGACCAACACTGAGAACCTCGCCAATCTGGATAAGGTAGCGGGCAAGCGTTTCCTGTACATCGGGTTGCCGCTCAGAATCAGGGACGGCACCGGTTCACCGGTGAGGGCGGTAGCCTTGCTCGATGAGTAGCGGCCCCAGGCTATCGCCTGACCGAATAGCGAGGAGGTGGTAGCGACAGTACCCATACGAGTTACGCAACCGAATCGGGCTGGGATCCTGAGCTGCTGAATCCGATTTTAGGAGGGGTAAGGATGCGGTAGAGGGTTGGAGATGAGAAAACGCCGAGGGTAACATTGGCGTATTCGGGTGATGGGTATCTCTCAATGGGAGGAGATGAATAGATGAACTTGAGCGACTTGTTAGCAGCTATGGCGGTCGTTGTAAACGGCTTACCTCAAGGACTCCTGGCATTGACGTACGGGTTTGCGGCCTTTCCTACCGCTTTGGGCTTTGCGGTCGGCACGATCGGCGCAGTTGCCTTTTCTCAGGTGGCGCCAATATCGTTCCAGGCGGAGTCCATCGTATTGGCCGGCACCATGGGTCGCGATAGGGAAGAGCGCCTCAACATCGTAATCTTGACGGGTATCGTCATGACAATCGTAGGAGCCCTGGGCCTGCTCGAGCCCACCATTCGCTTCATAGGGCCCGCCATCTTAAACGGTATGATGGCCGGCGTGGGTGTGATACTCGCTACTGCGGCCATAAACATGATCAGGGCGAACTATGTTGTTGGCGGGCTTTCCGCCGCAGCCGCCATCCTCACTTACGCCTGGTCAAAGAACCTCGTACATACCATAGTGATAAGCGTGCTCCTCAGCTCTGCTATATGGATCTTCGTGAAGAAGCAAGAGAGCGATGCCTCTCCGGCCGGCGATCTCTCTATCGAGGTTCTGAAGAGAACTCCTTGGAAGATTAACCCCCACGTCATAAGGAGCACCCTGGCTATGATCACTCTCCAGATCGGGGGGAATATAGCGTATGGGAGTATTACCGGTGGCATCGCTAATACCCCGGTTAACGTCGACCACATAACGCTGTACTCCGGGATTGCCGACGCCGTTAGCGCCTTGTTTGGAGGAGGCCCGGTGGAAGCCATTATTAGCGGTACGGCTGCTGCACCCCATCCCATGATCAGCGCCGTCTTGATGATGGGCATAATGACGGTGATACTGGCGTTGAAACTTCTTCCCAGGATAGCCAGGCACGTTCCCAGTGAATCGATCGCGGGATTCCTATTTGTCCTGGGAGCCATCGTCGTATTCCCTGCCAACATCGGGCTCGGGCTCAAGGAATCTCCAGTTACAGCCGGCGTGACCGCCGTGGTCACTGCGGCTACTGATCCTTTTCTTGGGATGGTAGCGGGTGTGATTCTGAGGTTTCTAATGTAGAGGCCACAACATACAGGCTCAAGAAAACAAGGTCCAGACACTGGGGGAAGATGCCATGGGCGTGAGCAACTTGTCTCGGGTAGAAAAGGGAGACTGCGCTTTGATCGTAATTGACATGCAGTCGGATTTCATCTGCGAAGGGGCGCCGATCGAGTGTCCGGGCGGTCGCGAAATCCTCCAGCGACTGAAGGAGTTACTCGCGTTTGCGCGTTCCCAGGGGATTCCGGTAATCTACACCCAAGAGATGCACCGACCGGAGAAGATTGACTTTGGGAGGGAGTTGGAGCGCGAAGAGCCGGAACACTGCGTGGAAGGTACTCCCGGCGTGGAAATCATCGAAGAGATTAAGCCCCAGAAGGGTGACTTCGTCGTACCGAAACGCAGATATAGCGGTTTCTACTTGACAGATCTGGAGATCTTACTTAAGGGCCTCAAGAAGAAGACCCTGATCATTACAGGCGTTGCTACCAACGTGTGTGTTTATGCCACCACTCTGGACGCTCAACAGAGAGACCACCACGTAATCGTTATCTCGGACTGCGTCGCTGGGACAAGCAGGGAACTGCATCAAGCGTTTCTCCGGAATACCGACTACGTCTTGGGTGACGTTGTTACGGCACAAGAGATGATGGACACTTTGAAAAAGTAAGTGTCGACGGCAAAGAAATACTGGCGACTCCAAGTTTTTGCAGACTGGTTGAGTTGGGAAAACAGCCCGATCGCACAATGCTTGCAGGGTGTTTGGTGCTGAACAGGGAGGGGGCCGGCCCGCGGGGAGCCGGCCCTGACGGTACACATGCCGAGTTCGACGGCTGCCAGGCGCACCGCGCCTTCGTCGACTTGTAGCCAAGGAATCGGCGGAGGGTAGGTACGAGGCATGGGCCGTCGGGCACTCCATTTTCACTGAAGGAGAAACGTTCGACCAGCTAAGAGAGGCTGTTAGAGACGCTGTCCGTTGTCACTTTGAAGAGGAGAATATGCCTCAGATAGTGTGCCTGCATTTCGTGAAGTCCGCAGGACTCCTGCATGCCCCATGGGTTACAGCCTTGTTCAGATAGGCCCTCTAGTTTCCCATACAGAGACGTCGAATCTGGACGGCGGCCTGAACCCCTTCCCGACCGCTCTTTACGGGACCTACATACAATCCTCTCTTCTCCTCCAAGTACATCCTCTTTGTTTTCATTATCCGCCCAGTCCCTCCACACTTGTGGTGGAGACCCCTGATGGTACGCCGCAGCGCGAAAACAGAGTCCCGGCAGCAGCTCCCACGGATCTGGCCGGGCTGACCCTTACGCAGGTTAGAGAACGACTGGCGGCCATGTCTACGAGTACCAGTATACATCCCTGAATTGGTCGACTGAACGCGGGAACTACACGATTATGGACGCGGTGGACCTGGATGTCGCGAGGCGTCCAGCCAGGATGAGCGAAAGACTGGGCCTTCTCGCGGGGATGGGGGCGTGGCTTGCCCTGGCCGCGTGGGTACTCCTCGACTCGCGCGAGCGAGGCAGCGACGTAGTTCCGGCCTGGTTTCTTATTTGCGCTGTCAACCGGACCCGTAGCCCTCCTGAATGCACCACCCGGAAGCCGAAATGCCCCGCGGGTGGTGCTATTGTTTTCCAGGAGACTGCCTCCCCGAGAATATTCGAGTCGCGGGACAAATATCTTTATCGTGCAAAGGGGGTCAGGCATGGGCGCAGCGTTTCCCTGGAAACCTCCGGCCGTCAACCGGAGCCGTTTCGATGGGAGGTTCAGGCGCGAGATAGTACCGTTCCTGCCGGAGGGGATCAGGGAAGCAGTCGTGTCTTACCTGGACCGCGCGCTGGGGCCCTTGCCGGAGGAGGTCCGGCTGAGAGTCAACCGGCCACTGGGTGTGACGACCAGCGATGGCGAGGTGTCGCTAGACCGCGCCGGCCGGCCGGCCGCCGGCGGGGGAATGTGCGTGGAGCGCCGGCACATCGACCGCGCACTCGAGCTGGTGACGGGTTCGTCACTGTACGCGGTCGAGGACCAGATCAGGCAGGGCTTTGTGACCCTCCCCGGCGGCCACCGTGTGGGCGTGGCGGGCACGGCCGTCACGGAGGACGGCGCCGTGGGTACTTTCCGGGACATCTCCGGTGCCAACTACAGGGTAGCGATGGAAGCGCTGGGGTCGGGTCTCCCGCTTATGCCGTGGCTCGTACGCGACGACGGCTCCCCGGCGAGCGCGCTGATTGTGTCGCCGCCGGCCTGCGGCAAGACGACACTGCTCAGGGACGTCGTGAGATGCTTTGCGGACGGCCTGGGCTGTAACCGGGCGCGACGCGTGTGCCTCGTGGACGAAAGGTCCGAAGTCGCAGCGTCCAGCGGGTATCCCCGCAACGACGTCGGCGCCCTCACGGATGTGCTGGACGGATGCCCGAAGGCGCAGGGCATCATGATCGGGCTCCGGTCGCTGTCACCGGAGGTCGTGGCGACCGACGAGATCGGCAGGCCGGAAGACGCGGCGGCGGTGGGAGAGGCGGTGCTGGCTGGTGTGGCTGTGATCGCCACCGTCCACGGCAGGGACCCGGCCGATGCGGCGCGGCGCCCGGGAGTGGACGCCGTCATCCGGCAGGGGCTGTTCGATAGGGCCGTGGTCCTGTCGAGGAGGTTCGGCCCCGGCACAGTGGAGGGCGTGTTCGACTTGACCCGGGACGGGGGCTGCTCGATTGCTCGCGAAGACTCTCGGACTCATGATGCTCGTCTCAGGATGTTCAGGGGCGGGGCTGGTGATGGCGTCGACCTATACGGCACGCGGCAGGGAACTGGCTGACTGCAGAAACGGGCTCGCTCTGCTCGAGACCGAGATCTGCTTCTTCGCTCGCCCGCTGATCGGGGCTCTGGAGGCTGCGTCGCGGCAAAGCCGCGGCGTTGCACGCGTACTCTTTGCGGAGGCGGCGCGGCACCTGGGCGAGGGGCTGCCGGCGGCGGCCGCATGGGAGTCGGCGGTTCGGCGGGCCGTGGAATGCTCGTCGCTCTCGGAGGCGGACGCTGCGGCTTTGCTGGGACTGGCGCCACTCCTCGGGAACACCCCCGTGGGGGAACAGAGGCGCCACATCCGGGGTGTGGCCGAGAGACTCGGCGCCCAGGAGGCGGAGGCCCGGGACAGGCAATCGAGGGAGGGCAGGCTCTGGGGATACGCCGGCGTCCTGGGCGGACTTGCGCTGGCGGCAATCTTGCTCTAGCGGGGGGACCTCGATGAACGTCGACCTGATCTTCAGGATAGCGGGCATAGGCATCATCGTATCCGTGCTGCACACCGTCATCAAGCAGGCGGGCAAGGAGGAGTACGCCTGGCTGGCCACCCTCGCTGGCATAGTCATAGTGCTCAGCATGGTGATCCAGGTGATAAACCAGTTCTTCGAAGCAGTGAAGACCATGTTCCGGCTGTACTGACCGGGCGGGGGGAGGGGGGGACGGCATTCATGGAAATGGTGCAGGTGATGGGTTTCTCGCTCGTTGCAGTGATGCTGCTCGCCATATTGAGGGAGCAGCGCCCGGAGTTCGCGGTGGGGTTGAGCGTCGTGGCCGGCGCAGCCGTGTTCCTCCTGCTCCTTGGCAGGATCGGCGAGGTTGTGGGGGTCATTCGCGACCTCGCCTCGAGGGCTGGGATAAGCGAGCTGTACCTCTCGAGCGTGCTCCGCATCGCCGGAGTCGCCTACATAGCGCAGTTCGGAGCGGAGGTCTGCCGCGACGCGCGCGAGGCGGCCATCGCCTCAAAGGTCGAACTCGCCGGCAAGGTGCTGATCCTGATCCTGGCGGTGCCCATAATCCAGGGGATTCTGGAGACGTTCGTGGGGATGCTGTCGTGACAGGGGACCACGGTGAATTGACGATTGCTCGCGCCCCACGGCGGGCCCCGCTCGTGGCGGCTGTGGCCGCTATGGCGCTGTGCTGTGCCGTGTGCGCGGCGATCACCGTGCCTGCGGGCGTAGCGCGGGCCGCAGCGGCCGCAGGCAACGATGGCGCCGGCTCCACCGGGTCCGGGCGGGTAGGCCCCCCCGGCGTGGAGGGCCTTGTGCAGGGGCAGGCCGCCAGGCTGGACGACGGGGAGTTCCAGAGACTGCTCGACCAGCTGTATCGCGATACGGCAGGTTACGCCCCCGAGATACGGTGGAGGGACGTGGTTTCCGAGGTCTCGCGCGGCCGTCCGGGGGTCGACGTAACCGCCATAATGCGCGGGCTGGGCGAGTACCTGTTCCGGGAGACGATGGCCAACTCCAGACTCCTCGGGAGGCTGGTGATCCTGGCGGTTGCCGCGGCGCTTCTCGAGAATATCGGTTCGGCGTTCGAGCGAAGGGGTGTGGCCGACCTGGCGAAGGCGGCGTGCTACCTCGTGCTGGTCGTGCTGGCGGCGGGGAGCTTCATCCACACGATGTCCGCGGCGCGAAAGGTCATTGCCGACATGGTTACGATGATGAAAGCGCTGCTCCCCACGCTGATCGCCCTGGTGGCCGCGTCCGGCGGCCCTGTCAGCGCGGGCCTTCTCAAGCCGGCGATCATAGCGACGGTGTACGCGGTCTCGGTGATTACCTCGGACTACGTGCTCCCGATGCTCATGCTCGCGGCCGTTATCGACCTCGCGGGCCACGTTGTGAAGCAGTTCAGGATATCGGGCGTCGCCAGCTTGTTGCGGCAGGCGAGCGCGCTGGTGCTGGGGTTGTCCCTGGCGACGTTCCTGGGCATGGTGGCGGTGAACAAGGCCGCGGGCTCCGTGGCGGACGGCGTGGCGCTCCGCTCCGCGAAGTTCCTAAGCGGGACGTTCGTGCCCGTGGTAGGTAAGATGTTTTCCGACGCCGCCGAGATGGTATTCGCCTCGTCCTACCTGCTGCGTAGCGCCGTCGGCATCGCGGGGGCCGCCGCCGTGATCGTCACGGTTGCATACCCGCTGTGCAAGGTTCTGTCGCTCATCATCATCTACCGCGTGGCTGCGGCGCTGATGCAACCGATAGGCGCCGACACGCTGGGTGAGTGCCTGAACAGCATAGCGAATGCGCTGACGTTCATGTCCGCGGCTGCGGGGTCGGTCGCCATCATGTTCGTGCTGGCGATCACGGCGCTCGCTGTTGCGGCCAACCCTGTGTAGGGCGGGGGTGCTCGATGCAGGCCTTGAAGGAATGGGTCAGGGGGATAGTGATCTTGACCGTGTTCGCGGGGGCTGTGGACATGGTGCTCCCGGCGGGGGATCTCAGGAAATACGCGCGCCTCGCGCTGGGCCTCCTGATAGTCCTGAGCATCATATCCCCTCTCGCGGGGATGACGAGGGCGGGGACCTGGTCGACGTTCGCCGGGGGAAACGCGCTGTTCCCCCGCGGGCCGGGTGCGGCGGAGCCGGGCGATATGGATGACAAGACGCGGCAAGTACTGGAGTGGCAGGCCGAGGCCCTGGCCGGCGCGGTCCCGGGCGTGAGGTCCGCGAAGGTCACTGTCAGGATGAGACAACCGGGCGAGTGGCCCATGCCGCTCGGCGCCGCGGGGATCGAACGCGTGACAGTCAGGGTCGTTACCGGCGGCGCAGCAACCCCGGGTAGTGGTGGTCCGGCGCCTTCGGTGGAGCCTGTGCCGCCTGTCATACCGGCCGGATCTCGTGGAACCCCCGCGCATGGCGCGCAGGGACGGGCGACGGACGCGGAGACCCGAAAGGTAGCGGATGCGATCAGGTCCGTTATCTGTGAGAGGTTTGGACTCGGCGAGGACGCTGTACTCGTTGAGATAGCCGGGTAAACCGGCACGTGTTCCGGGGTGGGGTGAGACATTGGACCGGGACTGCTGGCAGGATAAGCAACAGGTTCGGTTCTGGACGTTCGCGCTGCGTGGCCGAAAGCTCCAGATCTGGGCCAGACTCGTCGCACTCGCCGCGCTTGGGGTGCTGCTGATCGTGGCGGGACCGCTCCTCGCGCCCGGGGGGAGAGCGAAACCCATCGAGGAGCAGAACGCGGCTGCGCCGGCTGCCACCGTTGACGGGTCCCTCGCGGCGCTGGAACGGGAATTCGCGCGCGAGGCGGAGTGGGTGCTCGGCCGCGTGGCCGGCGCTGGGAAGGTCGTGGTCTCGGTGCGGCTGCGCTCCGGCCCCGGCTACCTTTACAGGGACAACCGGAACTCGACCCAGAGAAAGACGGAGGAAAGGGACACGAGCGGCGGTACCCGGACGGTTACCGAGACGGTTGAAAGCTATCAGGCGGTCATGGCCCGCAGGCCGCAAGGGGGCGAGGAGTCGCCGGTGGTGACGGGGGTCCACCGCGCGGAAGTGGACGGGGTGGTTGTCGTGGCGGAGGGGGCGTCAGATTCGAAGGTGAAGGCCGATCTATTCAGAGCGGTGCAGGTCATGTTGGGTGTTCCCGCGCACAGGGTCACCGTACTTACTATGAAGGCAGGTGAGTAGTGTGCTCAAACTGAACGCCAGGGGGCGAAAGATCGTCAGGTTCGTGGCGTTCGCCGTACTGGTGGTGGGGGTCGTCTGGTACGTTTCGCTGAAACGGGTGGAGGTGGAGAGGCGTAACCTCGGCCAGCCCGTCAACAAGGAAACGGCTGCAAAGACTACGGGGACGGTCGAAAGGAAGGACTTCTACAACGACTACAGGCTGACAAGGGAACGCACTCGAAGCCAGCAACTGGACCTGTACAGGGAGATAATAAACAACACCAACGCTGAGCCCAGCGCACGTAAAGAAGCCAACCAGGTGTTTCTGAAGATGACCCACTACGTCGGCAAAGAGGCGGAGCTCGAGAACCTGATAAAGGCCCGCGGGTTCGAGGACGCGATAGTCTCCCTGTACGAGAACACCGCGGTGGTCATGGTGAAGGCGAAAGAGATATCCCAGGCGGATGCCGCCAAGATCGCCGACATTGTGAGCCGCGGGGCAAACATCAAGCCTGAACAGGTAAGCATAGTCCCGAAACCGTAGGGTCCTCTGCAGGGAACGCCGGTTCCGGGCCGGATAGCGCCGAGCGGGCAGCGCGACCGGCAGGATCCGGCGTTTGTGTTGCTGGGAGTATATGGAAGGAATGCGCGTAAGGGCACAGAACTAAGTAAGAACCGGACTTGAGGTTCTGCTCGAACGCCGTTTATTGTAACGAGCAGGCTCTTCCGCTATAATTGTTAATGTTGGGATTAGGAAGCCCGGTCCGGCGCCAGGGGGTGGGCTTGTGGACGGAGCGCCTGCTGCCGAAGAGCGCGGGGGACAGACCGAAGGTAACGTAAGGATATCCGATGACGTGGTCGCAGTCATAGCCGGAATGTCCTGCACTGAGGTTGAAGGCGTGGCAGGCATGTCGGGGGGCCTTGTCGGGGACTTGTCGGAGATCCTCGGGAAGAAGAACTTCTCGAAAGGCGTCAAGGTCGAGGTGGGTGAGAAGGAGGCTGCCATCGACCTTTTCGTCGTGGTGGACTACGGTGTCCGGATTCCCGAGGTCGCTCAGAGGGTGCAGGAGAACGTGAAGACCGCCGTCGAAATAATGACCGGCTTGAAGGTTGTGGAAGTCAACGTCCACGTCCACGGCGTGGCGTTTAACCCCGGTGAGCAGGAAGAAGCGCGCGTCAAGTAGCCGCGCGGAGGGAGTGGTACGGTGGGTCTGTTCGACAGGGTAGTTCTCACACTGTACACGTTCTTTCTCGCCCTGTTTTCCCTGGCGATGGTGCTCGTCTCGGCGGGCTGGGGATACCCGCTCGAATTCCTGAAGGCGAACCTCGCGACCGTGTCGGGCAGGTGGGTGACGGGGATAATCAGCGCTATGCTGTTCGTCGCCAGCCTTCGGCTGCTGTACTTCGGATTTCAGAAGAGACGGGGAATGCAGACGGTCGTGCACGAGACCTCGATGGGTGAGGTTCGCATATCACTCGACGCCATCGAGGATCTGGTCAGGCGGGTAGGGCGCCAGGTCCAGGGTGTGAGGGACGTCAAGCCCGTGGTCACTTCGGGTCCGTCCGGCTTGAACGTGATCGTGAGGACGAGCGTCAGCCCAGATGTATCGATACCGCAGGTGTCCGAAGAGCTGCAGACGACGGTGAGGAATTACGTCAAGAACGTGGTAGGCGCAACCGTGGCCGAGGTCAGGGTGTTTGTCGGTAACATCACTACTGACTCCAAGCGTTCTAGAGTGGAGTGACCGAAGTGCGGGAACGTTACTGGGAGGAGGTCCTGCGAAACCGGGGTAAGATGTTGGGCGCGCTTGCGGGCCTTATTATCAGCCTCATGATAATGGACTTCGGGTTTCTCTGGACCGCTTTCATAGTTGCCTGCACGTACGCGGGGTACCGGATCGGCAAGGGGATGGACGACCACAAGGAGAACATCGTTGAAATTCTCGACCGGTGGTTTCCCCCGCGGGACAGGTAGAGTGCCCAACCACCTTCGCGGTGGTTTTATATTGGCCGTGTGAGGCCATGGAGGGATACTGTTGAAAAGGAGGAAGGCCCGGGAGCTCGCGCTGAAGGTGCTTTTCCAGGTGGACGTGGCCGGGGCTGATGCCCATGAAGCCATGTCCTTTCTAGTGAGTGAGGAGAGAACACCGGAGGAAACCGTGCTGTTCGCACAGGAGATCGTCAGGGGGACCCTGGAGCGTCGCGAGGAGATAGACAAGAATATCGCGACTCTCTCGCGGGAGTGGGCCCTGGACAGGATGGCCAACATCGACAGGAACATCCTCAGGATGGGGTGTTACGAGATCCTCTACAGGGACGACATCCCGTCGAGTGTCTCCATCAATGAGGCCGTCGAGATGGCGAAGGCCTACGGGGATGCTGACTCGGCCAAATTCGTGAACGGCATCCTCGGCAAGATCGTTCAGAACCTGAGCAAGCAGTAGGGGGACGCCGGTAGCGGGGGCCCGTGCGGGCGCCTCCCGGGGAGGGTTGGGGATGTACAGGATCGTCGAGAAGTCTGTGTTGAATCCGGTCATCAAGGAGTTCGTCGTGGAAGCGCCGTTGGTCGCGAGGAAGGCTGAACCCGGCCAGTTCGTGATCGTCAGGCTGGGCGAGCAGGGTGAGAGAGTGCCCCTGACTATAGCCGACTTCGACAGGGAGAGGGGCACCATAACCATAGTGTTCCAGGAGGTCGGCAAGAGCACCAGGATTCTGGGGTGCCTCGATGCCGGCCAGTCCATAACCGACGTGGTGGGACCGCTCGGGATCCCGGCCGAACTGCCCGAATCCGGGAGCGTAGCATGCGTTGCGGGCGGGGTCGGCGTAGCTCCGATGTACCCCAAGGCCAAGGCGATGCACGCGGCGGGGATCGAGGTCGTTTCGATCGTGGGCGCGAGATCGGCCGACCTGCTCATCATGGAGGACCGCATGAAGGCGGTCTCGTCCGAGCTCCACGTGTGCACAGACGACGGCTCGAGGGGATTTCACGGCTTCGTGAGCGAGAAGCTGAAGGCGCTGATCGAGAGCGGCCGGCGGTTCGACGAGGTCATCGCGATCGGCCCGTTGCCCATGATGAGGGCTACGTGTGAAGTCACCAGGCCCCTCGGCCTCAAAACGTGGGTCAGCCTGAACTCTATCATGGTCGACGGGACGGGAATGTGCGGCGCGTGCCGCGTGACCGTCGGCGGCCGGACGAAGTTCTGCTGCGTCGACGGCCCGATGTTCGACGGGCACGAGGTTGACTTCAAGGAGGCAATCAGGCGCAGCCAGATATATTGCGACCAGGAGAAGACCGCCCTTGAGCAGTGGGAAGGCTGTTCGGGCCACATCGCCGGGCACGCCGGGCACGCGGACCATGCCGGCCATGGCGGGTGCTGTGGAGGTGGTAAGCGTGGCTAAGTCTCGCGTCGCGATGCCGGCCCAGGACGCCGGCAAGCGTATCCGCAATTTCAACGAGGTAGCGCTGGGCTACTCAGAGGACATGGCTGTCGACGAGGCGAACCGTTGCATTGGCTGCAAGAAGCCCCTGTGCGTGCAGGGCTGCCCCGTCATGGTCAAGATTCCCGAGTTCATCAAGCAGGTGAAAGAGCGCGACTTCGCCGGCGCCATCAAGACGATTAAGGAGACTAACAGCCTGCCCGCGATCTGCGGCCGCGTGTGCCCACAGGAGGAGCAGTGCGAGAAATACTGCATCCTGGGGAAGAAGGGCGAACCCGTGGCCATCGGGCGCCTGGAGAGGTTCTGCGCCGACCGTGAGATGTCGGAAGGCGTCAGCAAGCCCGAAGTCTCCGGCTGGAACGGCAAGAAGGTCGCGGTGGTCGGATCGGGCCCGGCGGGACTGACCTGCGCGGGCGACCTGGCCAAGCTGGGGTACAAGGTAACGATATTCGAGGCGCTTCATGCGCCAGGAGGCGTGTGCATCTACGGCATACCTGAGTTCAGGCTACCGAAGAACATCGTGCGCGAAGAGGTAGAGTATGTAAAGAGCCTCGGGGTCGATCTCGTCACCGACGTCATCGTCAGTCGGACGGTCTCGATCGACGAGCTTTTCGAGGACGGCTACTCGGCGGTGTTCCTCGGTACGGGCGCGGGGTTGCCCAAGTTCATGGGGATCCCCGGCGAGAACCTCAACGGAGTCTACTCGGCAAACGAATGGCTGACCAGGACCAACCTGATGAAGGCGTACATGTTCCCGCGGTACGACACTCCGATCAAGGTCGGGAGCAGGGTGGCCGTGGTCGGCGGCGGCAACGTGGCGATGGACGCCGTCAGGTGCGCGCTCAGGCTCGGCGCCGCACAGGCGCACATCGTGTACCGCCGGAGCGAGAAGGAGATGCCGGCGAGGATCGAGGAGCTCGAGCACGCGAAGCACGAAGGGGTCATATTCCACCTCCTGACGAACCCGGTCAGGATCATCGGAAACGAAAAGGGCTGGGTCGAGGGCCTCGAGTGTATCCGGATGGAACTCGGCGAACCGGACGCCTCCGGCCGGAGGAGGCCGGTGGAGGTCAAGGGTTCCGAGCACGTGATCGATGTGGACACCGTAGTGATGGCTCTCGGCACGACGCCGAACCCCGTCCTGTCGAAGGCCACCCCGGGTCTCAAGGTGCACGACTGGGGCGGCCTGGTTGTCGAGGAGGAAACCGGTGCCACCACGAGGCCGGGAGTGTACGCAGGTGGCGACGCCGTGACAGGGTCGGCCACCGTGATCCTGGCGATGGGCGCCGGGAAGAAGGCGGCCGCGGCGATTCACGAGTATATACAGAAGAGCGCCTGAGGCGCGGGGGTTTGTTAAGGACCCACGAGGCCCGGGGGCGTCAGGGAGGGGACGGAATTGTCGGCCAGGATAATCGATGGAAAAACGATCGCAGCCGAGATCAGGAGCGAGATAGCGGCCGAGGTTGAGGCGCTCAAGGCGACGAAGGGCGTCACGCCAGGACTCGCTGTCATCCTCGTCGGTGACGATCCCGCGTCTCACACCTACGTGCGCAACAAGGAGAAGGGCTGCAAGGAAGTAGGCATGCACTCCGAAGTCTACAGGCTTCCGGCCTCGACATCGCAGGCCGAGGTGCTGGGGCTGATCGAACAGCTGAAGAACAGGAACGAAATACACGGCATACTAGTGCAGCTACCGCTTCCCGATCACATAGACGAGAAAGCGTGCCTCCTGGCGATTCCGCCGGAGAAGGACGTGGATGGGTTTCACCCCGTCAACGTCGGCAAGATGGTTATAGGCGACGACTGCCTGCTACCGTGCACTCCCCACGGGGTGATCGTCCTTCTTGAAAGGTCGGGAGTCGAGATAAAGGGCAAGAACGCGGTGGTCGTCGGAAGGTCGAACATCGTGGGAAAGCCCGTGGCCATGATGCTCTTGCACAGGCACGCGACCGTGACCATGTGTCATTCGAGGACGAAGGACCTCGGCGCGGTGACACGGGGGGCCGACATTCTCGTCGTAGCCGTGGGCAAGCCCGGCATGATAACCGGTGACATGGTGGGGCATGGCGCCGTCGTGATCGACGTCGGGACCAACAAGGCCGGCGACAAGCTGGTGGGCGACGTCGAGTTCGCCGCCGCATCGGAGAAGGCGTCCCAGATCACCCCGGTGCCTGGCGGCGTCGGCCCCATGACGATAACGATGCTCCTGAAGAACACGCTGCAGGCGGCGAGAGCGAGCGTGAAGTAGGGAAAGGTGAGGCGATGAGCGCAACCGCCACTGTCCTCAGCGTCAGTGACCTGACGAGGTACGTGAAGAAAACCCTCGATTCGGACCCTCTCCTCCAGGGGGTCCTGGTCAAGGGCGAGATTTCCAATTTTAAGAAGCACACGTCGGGGCATCTGTATTTCACCCTCAAGGACGAATCCTCACAGGTGCGTTGCGTCATGTTCAGGTCGAGCGCCTCGAGATTGGCCTTCCTCCCCGAGAACGGGATGGAAGTCGTAGTCGCGGGCCACGTGACCGTGTACGAACGCGACGGCCAGTACCAGCTTTACGCTGAGTCCATACAGCCGTACGGCATAGGTGCGTACCACATCGCTTTCGAGCAGTTGAAGAAGAAGCTCGAGGCTGAAGGCCTGTTCGACGCGCTCAGGAAGCGGCCGCTGCCGCTGCTGCCACGCAGGGTAGGCATCATCACTTCGCTTCGCGGGGCCGCTCTCAGGGACATGGTGTCAATATGCAAGCGGCGGTTTCCGGGCATAAAGATCCTGGTAGCAGACGTGCTGGTCCAGGGTGAGGAGGCGCCGCCGCGTATCATCTCGGCCCTGTCGCTCATGAACTCGGTTGAGGACGTGGACGTGATAATCATCGGCAGGGGCGGGGGCTCTGTGGAGGAGCTATGGGCGTTCAACGACGAACGACTCGCGAGGGCGATCGCTGGGTCGAGGATCCCCGTGGTTTCCGCGGTTGGCCATGAGACCGACTTCACGATCGCCGACTTCGTTGCGGATTGCAGGGCGCCGACGCCGTCGGCTGCGGCTGAGCTGGTGGCGCCGGAGGTCAGGGAGATCAACCTGCGACTGGCGGATAGGATCGGAGGAATGGCGAGGGCCGTCCGCAAGAAGTGCCGCTCCGGCCGCGAACGGCTGGCGCTGCTGGTGGAGAGGAGGGCGTTCACCAGGCCGCGTGACGTGGTCGACCACCGGAGGCAGGCGCTCGACGACGCGGTCCGAGACCTGGAGAGCGCAATCAGGGCGAGACTCAACGCGGCGTCCGGCGTCCTCGAACGGGTGGCCGGCAGGCTGGACGCGCTCAGCCCGCTGTCGGTGCTGAAGCGTGGATACGGCGTGGTGCGCAGGGCGGCCGATGGAGTGGTTGTGAGCAGTGTACGCCTCGTCGAGCCGGGTGACGCGGTGTGGATCACCGTCTCGGACGGGGGTTTCGATGCCGTGGTGAAAGGGAGGGACGGGGGGACGTGAGCGATCCCGAACTCAAGGAATCGGGCTGCGAGAAGGGCTGCGCCGGCGATGACGGGGAGTCGCCCGCGATGTCGTTCGAGGAGGCGCTGGGCAGGCTGGAAGAGATCGCGCGCAGCCTGGAGAGCCTGGAACTCGGGCTGGACGAATCGCTCCGGCTGTTCCAGGAGGGCGTCAGGCTGGCGCGGGTCTGCTCCAGCAAGCTCGACGAGGCGGAGCACCGGATCGAGCAGCTCCTCGAAGCGCCCGGCGGAAGCGCGGTCGTGGCGCCGCTGGAGGGCCTGCATAAGTGACTCCGCGCGGTGACGCGAAGGGTGTCATCGAGTACGCCGCGTCGTGGGGAGAGAGGATCGAGTCCAGGCTGAGTGAGTTGCTGCGCCTGGAGGGGTCCTGTCCGGCCACGCTCGCGGAGGCGATGAGCTACAGCGTATTCAGCGGCGGCAAGAGACTGCGGCCGGTCATGGTCATTGCCGCCGCAGAGGCGGTTGGCGCGGACCCGCGGTCGGTACCGGGGCTCATCGACGCTGCATGCGCAGTCGAGATCATTCACACTTATTCCCTTGTCCACGATGACCTGCCGTGCATGGATGACGACGACCTCAGGCGCGGGAAACCTACAAGCCACAAAGTATTTGGGGAGGCCGTGGCGGTTCTCGCTGGCGATGCCCTGCTCACGTACGCATTCGAGGTGCTTGCGGGGTCGGGCGCGCCGGCCGGCAGGGTGGTTGCAGCCACCCGGGTGATGGCGCGTTGCGCGGGCCCCGCGGGAATGGTCGGTGGGCAGGTCATCGACATCGAACTCGAGTCCGGCGGGGAGCGGGCTGCGGATGAAGCGACTCAGGGCGACGTCGTCCGCCGTATGCACGTGCTCAAGACGTCCAACCTCTTTAGCGGATCTGTGACTGTAGGAGGGATCCTCGCCGGGGGGAACGAGGAACAGGTCGCCGCCCTTCAACGATACGCGATCCATTTCGGCCTGGGGTTCCAGATCGCGGACGACGTGAAGGACGCGGAGAGCGGGCAGGATGCCGGCAAGGTGACTTATGTCTCGCTGTACGGGACGGCAGCGGCGCGGGCGGAGGCGCTGGGCGCGCTCTCGTCAGCGGCGCGCGAACTCGATATTCTTGGTGGTGGCGCGTGGGCTCTGCGTGAGATCGCACACCATGTCGCGGCAGGAATAGCGGAAGGAGTAGGACAGGCGTAGTGGAGGAGTTGCTCAAGAACAGGGCGCTCGTCGCCTCGACCGCGTCCTGGATGATCGCCCAGATGTTGAAGGTGCTGTTCTCCTACGTCGAGACGCGGAGGCTCGATTTCCGGCGATTCGTGAGTCCCGGCGGGATGCCGAGCTCTCACGCCGCCGCGGTGTCGTGCCTGGTCGTGTTGACTGCCAGGGAGTTCGGGCTCTCGTCGACGCATCTTGCCATCGTGGTGGTGTTCGCGTTGATAGTCATGTACGACGCGGCGGGAGTCAGGAGAGCGGCCGGAAAACAGGCCGCGGTTCTCAATACCATCGTCAGGGAGATCCACGCGCTCCGGGGGCTCCGGAACGAACGGCTGAGGGAGCTCCTCGGCCATACGCCTGTCGAGGTCATAGCGGGAGCTCTACTTGGCATCACTGTAGCCATCATGGCCCTTTAGGTCCACCGGTCCATCAAGGGCGTTTACCGCCCACAGTCGCCGGACACGCGCTTTGACCCACTCGCACCCCCATGTTATCATGTTGCATGCCGTGCCGGTGGGTGGCGCAGTATCCTAGTCAGAGCCGGCGTTCCTGAGGGCGGGCCTAAAAATCCGTCAAGGGCACATCGATGAAGCCTCTGGTGCCGGCCTTCGACGCCCAGTCGGGGGTTGGTGCTGGAGGATACGGGGTCGAGGGCGATCTACAACGGCATGTAGGCGTGGACCCTTACCCCTTGAGGCCCAAGCGCGTGGCCTGGAGCCATGGCTTGGGGGTAAACCTGCATACGGTAGCACTGTGTGCAGCGTAGCCTGTCCTGAGCGCGCGGGGCGGATGGCCGTGTATCGCGGGCGCCACAATGGCGCAGCGGGCGGTTCTGAAATCCCGGGTGCAAAAGGGACTAAGGAACGGCGCGGGGCTGTTGAGGAAAACTCCTAGGCTGTTCGACCGGAGGCACTCCGGGGATTGCAGTGTGTGCTAAGTGGTAGTCCAGCACGGCGTCCGGTGACGGCGCCGGCTGGTCCTAATGGGAAACCGCCGCGGCGGCGACGCGCGGTGGACCTGTCGGGAAAGCCTGCTGGACCTCAAGCCGCAAAATTTACCCGGAGGGCTGCCACTCACCGGACCGTACTTTTATGGAGGGTTGGTCTGATAGTTGGCTAATGGTCAATCAAGGGCCCGCAAAGCGGTCCCATCGGTCAGGGCAGGGGTGCTCACCGGCTTCTGGGCATTCGTCCTGGCCATATTTGTTTCCCTGCCGCTCCAGAGGGTTCTCTCACACCTGCCTCCCGCTCTATCCATCCTGACGATTCTGCTCGTGGTGGCCACGGGCGTGCTGTTCGACGTCGTGGGGCTGGCTGCGGCGTCGGCCGACGAGGCGCCGTTTCACGCCATGGCGGCGAAGAAGATCCCGGGCGCCAGGCAGTCCATCGCAATCGTAAGGAATGCGGGAAAAGTTGTTACAATATGCAACGACGTCGTGGGGGACCTGGCCGGCACGCTCAGCGGGGCGCTCGCGGCGGGGGCGGTCTTCCAGGTGTCGAGCAGCCGGGGATGGAACCCCGCGCTGGCCGGCACCCTTGCGGTTGGTCTGGTGGCAGCCCTGACCGTCGGCGGGAAGGCGTCGGCGAAGAGAGTAGCCATAGGCAGGTCGGATGAGATCACTACGGCCGTGGGGCGGCTGCTGTACGGCTGGGAGCAGGTCACGGGCATCAAGCCTTTCGGAGGGAATTCGTCTGGCAGGAGAACGCCTTGACGTAGAACTGGTCAAGCGGAACCTGGCGCCGAGCCGCGAGCGAGCGCGGGCTTACGTACTCGAAGGCCGCGTTTACGTGGACGGCGAACCACGGCTCAAGGCCGGCTGCGCCGTGCCGCCCGGGGCGGGCATCGAGGTCAGGGGGGAGCCACTCCCGTACGTGAGCAGGGGTGGGTTGAAACTCGCCGCGGCGCTCGACAAATTTCGTGTGGATGTCTCCGGCAAGAGCGCGCTCGACTCCGGGGCCTCGACCGGCGGGTTCACCGATTGCCTCCTGCAGAGGGGTGCGGCCAGGGTGTACGCGGTCGATGTGGGCTACGGTCAGCTCGCCTGGAGGCTGCGAAACGACCCGCGCGTGGTGGTACTCGAGCGCACCAACCTCCGCTACCTGACCCCCGAGAAGCTCGGCGCCCGCGTCGACGTGGTCACGCTCGACGTATCGTTCATATCCCTCGCCAGGGTTTGGCCGGCAGTGCACGCGCTGGCGGCCCCGTCGGCGGCCGTCCTCTCGCTTATCAAGCCCCAGTTTGAGGCGGGGAGGGCCCGCGTGGGCAAACGCGGCGTGGTGAAGGATCCCTCAACCCACCTGGATGTGATCCTCAGGCTATGCGACCAAGCGGTGTCACTCGGGTTCTCGGTTGCGGGGCTGTCGTACTCCCCCATAACCGGCCCCGAGGGCAACATAGAATTCTGGATGTACGCTATCGCCCCGCCCTCGCTCGTTCCGCCACTCGGCCCCGACATGGTCCGCGCGCGTGCCGTTGCGGTGGTCGAGGCTGCCTGGATCGCCTTGGGTTGCGGACCTGCGGACCTGACGTAGGAGCAGGCGGCGCGGCAGGCGGTGACCGAAAAGAGGCGAGGCGAGATGCAACGGGACCTCTGCAGCGCGTTCCTGGCTCGGTGCGTGGGTGAGGACAACCGACTCCGCGCGGACCTGGCACGCGAGCGCTGGTCAGGTGCGGAACCGCTCCTGCGGGCGGAGTGGAAGCGGGCTATAGAAAACCAACCCGCGAGTGGGCGGTCTCGGCCGTCCTCCTTCGGGCCGTGGATCCGGAGTCGGAGCGGTTCTTCCCAGAACCCCACGGCTTTAGCCGGGGGGAGGTTCAGGTAAAGGATAAGCCTGCGGCAGTGGAGAAGCCATCGCGCGGGCGCCTGGCTCGGGAGGCCCCCCTGCCTGCCTGCCGAAAAGTGTTGGAAACGGAGTGAATCCATGAAAGGCATCGGACTGTGGCCGAATCTGGATAAGGAAGGGGCACTGCCCGTCGCGCTCAGCCTCCTGAAATGGCTGGAAAGCAGGGGCGTGAAGGTGGTACTCTCCGACGAGGCGGCGGGCGCCACGGGAAGGCCCGCCCAGGGGGTCAGCCCCGCGGACTGGGCGGCGAAGGTGGAGTTCGTGATAGTCCTGGGCGGCGACGGCACCATCCTCAACGTAGCAAAGCAGATAGCGCCTGCCAGCACCCCTGTTCTCGGCGTGAACCTCGGGCGACTCGGGTTCCTCACCGAGATCGAGCTCCAGGACCTGTACGACGCGCTGCCCGGATTCCTTCGCGGCGACTACACCGTCGAGGACAGGATGATGCTCGATGCGGTTGTGGCCCGCGGAGGAGAGGCCCAGTCGAGGTTCCTCGTGCTGAACGAGGCGGCGATCGCCAAGGGGCCTTTCGCCAGGATTATCTCGCTGGACCTGTACATAAACGAGACATACGTGGACACGTACCCCGCGGACGGCCTCATCATCGCCACGCCCACCGGTTCCACTGCCTACTCGCTCTCCGCCGGCGGTCCGATCGTGAGCCCGAGCGTGGATGTGACCGTCATAACCCCTATATGCCCTCACAGTCTCTACAGCCGGTCACTGGTGGTTTCGAGGCGTGAGGACGTAAAGGTCGTCCTGACCGGACGCCACGAGGACACGATGATTACCATAGACGGACAGAGGGGGTACGGGCTCAGGGCAGGAGACGAGGTGGCGTTCTTGCCTTCGGCGGACGTGGCCCGGCTGGTCCGGGCGAGAGACTGGAGCTTCTACGAGGTGCTCCGGAAGAAGATGAAAGAGGGCACCGTCCCCACCCGGCGGTTCGAGGCCGTTCGCGGCGTTTCGGCAGGAAACCGCGTGGGAGAGAAGAACTCCATCCGTGGGGACAAGTCCCCGGGCTGCCGAGGGGGTATTGACAATTGAAGGCGCGCCGGCAGATGAGAATACTCGAGCTTGTACGCGGCAGGGTTATTGAAACGCAGGAGCAGCTGGCGGAACTGCTGGGGCAGGAGGGCATCGAGGTCACCCAGGCCACGGTGTCCAGGGACATCAAGGAACTGAACCTGGTCAAGATCCCGGCGGGCGACGGCAGGTACAGGTACATGCCGTCGGATGACTCGCAGCCGGCGGGAACGGCGGAGAAGATGAAGAGGCTGCTCGCGGACTGCTGCGTGAGTATCGACAACTCCGATAATATCGTTGTGGTGAAGACCCTCTCCGGAACGGCGTCGGCTGTAGGCGAAGCCATCGACAACCTGAGGTGGCAGGAGATCGTGGGGTGCGTGGCCGGCGACAACACGATCATCATGGTCGTCAAGCCCAGAGAGGCGGCTTTCTCCATTGTCGAGCGCCTGAGGAGCCTGACGAGTTAGGTGGCTGTGCATGCTTTCTGAGCTGCGAATCGAGAACTTCGCGCTCATCGAGTCGCTCAGGGTGGAATTGAACCCCGGCCTCAACGTGCTCACGGGCGAGACGGGCGCGGGGAAATCGATAATAATAGACGCCGTCGAGATGCTGCTCGGCGGTCGCGCGTCCTCGGAATACGTGAGGAGCGGGTGTGACAGGGCGGTCGTTGAGGCCGTCTTTGTTATTTCGTCGAATCAGCGCGCGAGGGCGCTCCTCAGGGACTGGGGCGTCGAGGAAGATGACGCGGTCGTCCTGTCACGGGAGATATCCTCAACCGGCCGGTCGGTCGCCAGGGTGGCGGGGCGCTCCGCGACGGCCGGGATGCTGCGCGAGATCGCGGGCTGCCTCGTTGACATCCACGGGCAGCACGAGCACCAGTCACTCCTTCGCCCCGAGACGCACATCGACGTGCTGGACGCGTTCGCCGGTGGGACCGTCGCCGCCCTCAAGTCGAAGGTCGCGGAGACCTACGCTGAGTACCAGGCCGTCATTCGCGAGATCCGGGAACTGGGGGGCGGGGAGAAGGACCGCGCGAGAAGGCTCGACATCGTCAGGTTCCAGGTGAGGGAAATAGAGTCGGTCAACCCGCGCCCCGGCGAGGACGCCACCCTCGCCGACGAGGCCACGGTGCTGCGCAACGCGCAATTGCTCAAGAACGCCGCACGCTCGGCCTACTCCAGGCTCTACGAAGGACGGGGCCAATCGGCGATTGACATACTCGGGGAGGCGTGGTCGGAGGTGGCCTCGGCTGCGCGGGTGGACCCGAGGCTCAACCAGTTGGCCGAGTCGATCTCGCAGGTTTCCGAGGTCGTGAAAGACGTCGCTCGCGACATACGCATCTACGCCGAACGCGTTGAATCCAACGCGGCGCGGCTTGGTGAGGTCGAAGCCAGGATCGACAGGATCCAGCAGCTCAAGGCGAAGTACGGGGACACTATCGACGAGATCCTGGCGTACCGAGACCAGTGCAACGCCGAGATCGACAGGCTCGAAAACGCCGCGGGTCTCGCCGAACGGCTTGGCGCGAGGCGCGACGAAATCGAACAGTCGTTGGGGGGCATCTGCGGGCATCTGTCGGAGGAAAGGAAGTCCACGGCGCCCCGGTTCGAGGCGCGGATGATCGAGGAACTGGACGCGATGGGCGTCGGGCGTGCGGCGTTCTCGGTAGAGCTATCCACCGAGGAGGACGCCGGCGGCGTGCCCGTCGACGGCCGGCGCCTGACCGTCAGCGCACGGGGTGTCGACCGCGCCGAGTTCCTCATATCCCCGAACCCTGGTGAGCCACCGAAGCCACTGGCGCGCATAGCCTCGGGTGGTGAGATGTCGCGGATAATGCTGGCGCTCAAATCGATAACAGCGGATGCCGACCAGGTCCCCTGCGTGATCTTCGACGAGATCGACTCCGGCATAGGCGGCGAAACCGCCAGGGCGGTCGCATCGAGACTGGCGGGGCTGGGTAAGACGCGTCAGGTACTGTGCGTGACGCACCTCGCGCACATCGCTTCGCGCGCGACGTCGCATTTCCTGATATGGAAGGAAACAGACGGCGCGAGGACGATAACGCGGGTCAAGAGCGTCAGCGGGTCCGAGCGGGAACGTGAAATCGCACGAATGCTCGGTGGCTCATCCGAGATCGCGCTGAACCATGCCAGGGAACTCCTGGAAGGAGATTGATCCGGCCCGCGCGCGCGACCGGCCGGGATCGGCCGAATACGTCGAAAAAAGCCCGGTAGCGCCGGGCATGTTTGTTTTTGTTGCGCGTTCTCGACCACACTTTGGGAACATAATTCACGCTCTTTCCGGGCATTTTAGTTCTGAAAGAAAGAACGCTGGAGGTGGAAACGGCAGGAGCGTGATTTGACTTGTCGAGCTGGACCAGGCGCCGGATAACGGGCCTGCTCCTGGTGTGGCTCCTCGCCGTAACCTGTGCCAGCGCGCCGTTTTGGGGTCTTGCGAGTATCCCCGGCAGCATCAGACTGTTTGAGGGCCGCGAGCACGAGATCCGGGGAACGATCCCGTTCGTCAGCATTGTTTCGGCTGACGACCGCGTGATCCAGGTCCGAAACGTCTCGGGCACAGCGGGGACCGGTTTTTCCGTGGTCCCGCTCGCTAAAGGCCGCGCGAACCTCGAATTTCGCCTCTTCGGGGTTATTCCGTTGAAGCGGCTTCTAGTCGACGTACTTCCATCCCTCAGGCTCTTTCCAGGGGGCCATTCCATCGGAGTCCTCATCCACGCGCAGGGCGTGCTCGTAACGGGGCTTGCGCCCGTAACCACGGCGGCGGGCAAGACGATATATCCCGCGAGGGACGCCGGTGTCGAGGTCGGCGACATGGTGCTCGAGGTATGCGGGGAGAAGGTACGGAGCGACGCCCACATATCGGCATTGATCGACGAGGCCGGACGGAAGAACGCGGAGGCCACCTTGCTCCTCCGGAAGAAAGATGGTCGCGAGGCGCTGGTGCGCGTGACCCCGTTGATATGCAGGGATTCCGGCAAGTACCGCATAGGGATGTGGGTGAGGGACAGTGCCGCCGGAGTCGGTACGCTGACCTTTTACGAACCTTCCACAGGGGTATTCGGCGCGCTTGGCCACGTGATAACCGACGATGAGACCGACAGGCCGATAGACGTTCGCGACGGGCGCATTGTCAAGGCGACAGTCACGGGCATCGAAGAGGGCCGCCGGGGGCAACCCGGTGAAAAGATCGGGGTATTCCTCGAGGAAAAAGACGTAATAGGATGCATACAGCGAAATACGCAGTTCGGCATCATCGGGGTACTGGATGTCATCCCCGATAATCCGCTGTATCCCGAACCGCTCCCGATAGGCCTGGGCCAGGACGTACGGGAGGGCCCCGCGGAAATAATCACGGTCGTCCAGGGCCAGAAAATGGAGCGATTCAGGGTAGAGATCCAGAAGGTGATAAGGCAATCGAAACCTGATGGGAGAGGTCTCATCGTAAAGATCACGGATCCCGACCTCATCAACAAGGCGGGCGGGATCGTGCAGGGTATGAGCGGGAGTCCGATAATACAGGACGGCAGGCTGATTGGTGCGATAACTCACGTGTTCGTGAACGACCCGACCCGGGGTTACGGGGTGTTCATAGAGTGGATGATAATGGAGGCCGGGCTTCACGGCAGTGACAGGGTGGTGGGCTGGGGGATGAGATCCCCGGCCCATTCGCTTTCGCCGGCGGCTCGACTCACAGGAAAAAACTGCCTTACTTAGAAGGATAAGCAAGGGGCTTCGTAGAATTGGTGAAACCGCATCACTACTCTGGGGAGGGTTATATCCGTGGGCCAGATCCGGGTCGCTATCGCCGACGATAACAAGGACTTCTGCGAGCTGTTGAAAAACCACATTCAAAATCAGCCCGACATGGAAGTAGTGGGAATCGCACACAACGGAAACGACGCTCTGGAGCTCCTCAAGAAAACCAACCCGAACGTCCTCGTGCTGGATATTATCATGCCGCACATCGACGGGATAGCGGTGCTCGAGAAGCTGGCGACCGACACGGGAACGCGCCCGCGGGTCATCATCCTGACCGCCTTCGGGCAGGAAAGCATCACCCACCGTGTTGCGGAGCTCGGGGCCGATTATTACGTCCTGAAGCCGTTCAACCTGGATGTACTGGTCAGCCGCATCCGCCAGATGTGCTCCGCGGCCCCGGTGACAAGGATGCCCCAGGTTAAGACCAAGACCATGGACGCCGAGGTCACAAACATAATCCACGAGATCGGGATCCCCGCCCACATCAAGGGGTACCTGTATCTGAGGGACGCTATAATTATGGTCGTCAACAAGGTCGAGCTCCTGTCGGCGGTCACCAAGGAACTGTACCCGAACATCGCATCCAAGTACAAGACCACCCCGAGCAGGGTGGAACGGGCGATAAGGCATGCAATCGAGGTCGCGTGGAACAGGGGGAATATCGAGCTGATCAACAACATGTTCGGGCACACGGTGAGCCAGGAAAGAGGCAAGCCGACCAACTCGGAATTCATCGCGATGGTTGCCGACAAGATCAGGATGGACCTCAGGGCCTCGTGATTCTGCGGTTGCGAGTCAAGTCCCGGAGGGACATGGTTCCCGCCGGGCTTTATCATTTAAGAGTACTATTTTTGAAGGTACTGCGGCGGGCATTCTCGAACAGAGTCTGCAAAGGATTTCATGGTGGAAGAGCACAAATCGACGGCGAAGGTGAAGAGAATGGCCGGTCTCGATGTTCTGGAGCGCGCGCTTCACGGGTTCGTAGGCCCGCAGGAAAGGATAATCGATTACCTCCTGTTTGTACTCAATTCAACGCACGATGGCATGATCGCCGTGAATTCACGCGGGATAGTCACCATCGTCAATTCGGCGGCGGAGGCCATCACGGGCCTGAAATCTGCAGACGTGGTGGGCAGACCCGCGGAGGAAGTCATCCCCAACACAAGGCTGCACATCGTGGCGCGGACGGGGAAAGCCGAGCTTAACCAGCAGCAGGACACCGGCAAGACGGTGATCATAACCAACAGGGTCCCGGTGCGGGACAAGAAGGGCGACATCGCCGGGGCGGTGGCCGTGTTCAGGGACATTACGGAGGTCAAGCACCTCGCGGAGGAGATAACGAACCTCCGCGAGATCCAGAGCATGCTCGAGGCAATAATCAACTCCACGCAAGATGCAATCTCGGTAGTCGACGCCGAGGGCAAGGGGCTCATGATCAATCCCGCCTACACGCGATTGACGGGACTCACCGGGGAGGACGTGATAGGGAAGCCGCCGACCGTCGACATCGCCGAGGGGGAGAGCATGCACCTGCTAGTGCTCGAGACGATGCAGCCCGTTACGGGCGTACCGATGAAAGTGGGGCCCGGCAGGCGAGAGGTGCTGGTCGATGTCGCCCCCATCCTGGTTGCCGGTGGTCTCAAGGGGAGCGTAGCGGTCATCCACGACAAATCGGAGATAATCAGGCTCACCGAGGAGCTCGATCGCGTCAAGCACCTCGTGAGGAGGCTCGAGGCGAAATACACCTTCGAAGATATCGTGGCGGAGAGTCCGCTGATGAAATCGGCAGTCGACCAGGCGCGGCGCGCTGCGCGCACGCCCGCGACGGTGTTGCTGCGTGGCGAGAGCGGCACCGGAAAAGAGCTGTTCGCCCACGCGATACACAACCTCAGCCAGCGGAAGAGCGGGCCATTCGTGCGCGTGAACTGTGCGGCGATCGCGGAGTCCCTCCTCGAGAGCGAGCTTTTCGGCTACGTTGAGGGCGCGTTCACGGGGGCCAGGCGGGGCGGCCGCAGGGGAATGTTCGAGGAAGCGGACCGCGGAACGATATTCCTGGACGAGGTCGGCGTCATGAATCTCAACCTCCAGTCCAAGATCCTCAGGGTGCTTCAGGAGAAGGAAGTGATGCGGGTCGGCGACACCACCCCGACGAAGATCAACGTGAGGATCATCGCCGCTACCAATGTCAACCTGGAGCAGGCAATGGAGAACGGGAAGTTCAGGGAGGACCTGTATTACCGGCTCAACGTGATACCGATACTCATTCCACCGTTGCGGCAGCGCAGGGGGGACATTCCGGGACTCGTATACTGGCTGATACGCAAGTTCAACCAGGAGTACGGCAGGTCGCTGAAGGGCGCTTCCGGAGAGGCGCTCGAACGTCTCTGCGCATACGACTGGCCCGGAAACGTCAGGGAACTGGAGAACATCCTCGGGCGGGCCATCATCAACATGAAGTACAGCGATACACTCATAGAGACGTGGCACCTCCCGGCGCTGGGCCGCCCCGAGCCGGTGGGCCGGGCGGCCGATGGGCTCGCCGCCGGCGCCGGGGCCGCGCAGGGGGGCGGGGAGGAGAGGCTCGTAGACCTGATGCGGAGGGTGGAGCGCGAGGCGATCCTCAGTATGCTCCGAGCGACGGGGTGGAATAAGACCGAATCTGCGAGGCGCCTCGGGATCGCGACCAGGAGCCTGTACTACAAGATGGAGCGGCTCGGCCTTACCAACGAATAGAGAGGGGCATCGCGGAGGGCGGCGGACCGTGTGCAGTCACATGCGTGCAGAGATCTGCAGACCATGAACTGTACTGCATCGTAGGGTCGCCCCTCACGGGCCGGATGGCTGCCGAACAGGCCGCACTGCAGCACGGTGCGGCTTCTCGTTTCCCGGGGCGCTCAGGCACGGGATTTGCATTCGTGAGGTGTCAAGAGCTGGTGGTGCCTGCGCAAGCCGCAATCCACGCTGTAATGCGCGTCGCACCGTGCGCGGCGCCGCCGGCGGGCGGAGGTGGGATCCGTGGAGGTCTTCAAGGAGATCGGGAAGTACGGGCACGAGCAGGTGGCTTACTGCTTCGACGAGGTCTCGGGCCTGAAGTCCATTATCGCTATCCACAACACCAGCCTGGGCCCCGCCCTGGGTGGGTGCCGGATGTGGCCGTACGGTTCCGAGGAGGAAGCGGTCGAGGATGTGCTCAGGCTGTCGCGAGCCATGACGTACAAGAACTCGATCATGGGGCTCGACCTGGGCGGTGGTAAGGCGGTCATAATTGGCGATCCCAGGAAGGATAAAACGGAGGCGCTGTTCAGGGCGTTCGGCAAGTTCGTGCAGAGCCTCGGGGGCAGGTACATCACCGCCGAGGACGTGGGAGTCGGCGAGCGCGACATGGCGGTGGTGGCCACGGAGACGGGGTTCGTCGCGGGGCGGCCCGAAGTGAGCGGCGATCCGTCGCCCGCAACGGCGTGGGGCGTTCTTCACGGGATGAAGGCGTGCTGCCGCGTGGTGTTCGGCGATGACTCGCTGGCGGGCCGCAAGGTCGCGGTGCAGGGCGCCGGGCATGTGGGCAGACATCTCATCCGCCACCTCGTCGAGGAGGAAGCGGAGGTCGTCGTGACCGACATCTTCGAGGATGCCGTCGAGTCCGTGGTCACGGGGTTCAACGTGAGGGCCGTGGACCCGCAGGACATATACGATGTGGAGTGCGATGTGTTCAGCCCGTGCGCGCTCGGGGGCGTCATCAACGACGGTACGATCCCGCGGCTGAGATGCCGTATCGTGGCGGGCGCGGCGAACAACCAGCTGGCCGAATCGCACCACGGCGAGGAGCTGGCCCGGGCGGGGATTCTGTATGCTCCGGATTTCGTCATGAACGGTGGAGGCGTGACTAACTGCGCCGCCGAACTCAGGCGCGGGAGCTATAACCGGAAGGAAACGTTCGAACGGATCTCGCGGATATACGACATCCTGCTCAGGGTGTTCGAGACCGCGCGGGCGCGGGGGATCGCGCCGCACCGCGCCGCCGAGCAGCTCGCGGAAGAGCGCATCAACACCCTGAGCGGTATCAAGCGACTGTACCTGCGGGCGCCGGTACCGGCGTGACCGCGGGCAGGCTGTTCAAGGGCAGGGGAGGGATCTGTCCTGCGGATTCGTGGGAGCGACGGTAGCGCGGCTGGCGGGAATGAGTGCCGCGTCACGGCGTTCGTGGGACCTTATGGCAGCGGCAAGACCGAGGTCTCCATCAACTACGCCCTGGCGAGGCTCGCGTCCGCGCCGTGTCGAGGCCGCCATGGTGTGGCGATCATCGATCTGGACGTGGTCACCCCTTACTTCAGGACCAGGGAGGTTCGTGAAGAGCTGGAGGCGCTCGGGCTGAGCGTCATCACCCCGCCGGGCGCGGTCTCCCGGACGGATCTGCCGGTCATCCCGCCCGAGGCGAGGGGGGCGATTGAGAACGAGTCTCTGGAGGTGATCATCGACGTGGGCGGCGACCCCGCTGGCGCGCGCGCGTTTGGGTCACTGGCGGGGTACGCCCGCCCATCAGGACTCCGGATTCTATTCGTGGTGAATGCCTCAAGGCCTTTCACCAGGACGCCCCAGGAGATCGTGCACTACGTCCGTGAGATCGAGGCGGCAATGGGGCGATCCTGCACGGGGCTGGTGTCCAACACGCACCTCGGGCCGCACACTACTGAAAGCATAGTGAAGGACGGCCGTGCGGTCGCCGCGGCGGCAGGGCGCGTGCTCGGGCTCGACATCGTGCTTACGGGGGTTCCCGAGTTCATGGAGGGTGCCGCGCCTGCGCGGCTGCTGGTAGCGGATGGAGAGATTCTTCCGCTTCGCCTTTTCATGAAGCCGCCGTGGGAGACCGCGGCGTGGAGAATGGGGAGGGTTCTGCGTGAAGCGAGTGGTCTTCAACGAGGAGAGGTGTAAGGCGTGCGAGCTGTGCGTCGCGGTCTGCCCGAGGAAGATCATTAACCTCTCCGAGCGCATCAACCGGATGGGTTTCAGGTCGGCCGAGGTCCGGGAGCAGGACAAGTGCACGAGCTGCACGCTTTGCGCCAGGATGTGTCCACACATCGCCATCGAGGTCTACAGGGAAGGGGGCGCCGCGGTTGGCTGATCTTGCGCTGATGAAGGGCAATGAGGCCGTGGGCGAGGCCGCCGTCAGGGCGGGGTGCCGGTACTTCTTCGGGTATCCCATAACGCCCCAGAACGAGATCCCCGAGTACATGTCGAGGCGGCTTCCGGCGGTCGGTGGCGTATTCCTGCAGGCCGAGAGCGAGGTAGCGGCGATCAACATGGTGTACGGCGCGGCGGGGGCCGGCGCGAGGGTAATGACCTCGTCGTCCGGGCCGGGGATAAGCCTTAAATCGGAGGGCATATCGTACATCGCCGCGGCGGAACTTCCGTGCGTCATCGTCAACATGGTCCGCGGCGGCCCGGGGCTCGGAAGCATCCAGCCCGCCCAGTCGGATTACTTCCAGGCCACCAAAGGCGGCGGCCACGGCGATTACAGGCTGGTCGTGCTGGCGCCGGCGTCGGTCCAGGAAATGGTGGACCTCGTGATGGACGCGTTCGACGTCGCGGACGAATACCGGAACCCCGTCATGATCATGGGCGACGGGATACTCGGCCAGATGATGGAGCCGGTTGAGTTCAAGGAACGGCCGTTCTCAGCCCCGCGGGAGAAACCGTGGGCCACGACCGGCGCGAATGGGAGGGCCGCCAACCTCATCAACTCCCTGTACATCGACCCTGAGGTACTGGAGAAGCACAACCTACACCTGGCCGAGAAATACCGTACGATCTCCGGCAAGGAGGTCAGGTACGAAGTCGTCGACCCGGGCGATTCCGAGTACTTCCTCGTGGCGTACGGCACCACCTCGCGGATATGCCGCTCGGTGATGCAGAAGGCGCGCGAGACCGGGATCAGGGCGGGCCTCATAAGGCCCATCACCCTCTGGCCGTTCCCGTACAAGGCGTTGGAAGAGGCGACGCGAAGGGCGAAGGGGTTCCTGACCGTGGAGATGAGTTGCGGCCAGATGGTCGAGGACGTACGGCTTGCGGTGTGCGGGCGGGCACCGGTGCGCTTCTATGGCAGGACAGGCGGGATGATCCCGCAGCCCCAGGCAATCCTGGAGCAGCTTGTGAGCCTCGTGGAAGGGGGTGTGTGACGTGGAGAAGGTGTTCGAGCGGCCACGCTGCATGAAAGACGTCGTCATGCACTACTGCCCCGGGTGTACGCACGGCATAGCGCACAGGCTGGTGGGCGAGGTAATCGACGAGCTCGGGATTGCCGCGAAGACGATAGGCATTTCGCCCGTCGGGTGCGCGGTATTCGCGTACAACTACTTCAACGTCGACTTCCAGCAGGCCGCGCACGGTCGCGCTCCGGCTGTGGCCACCGGCATCAAGCGCGTGCTGCCCGACAGGGTCGTGTTTTCGTACCAGGGTGACGGGGACCTCGCGTCTATCGGTACGGCGGAGATAGTCCACGCCGCGGCCAGGGGCGAGAAGATCACCGTGGTATTCATCAACAACGCGGTATATGGCATGACGTCCGGCCAGATGGCGCCGACCACGCTGCTTGGGCAGGTCACGACCACGACACCGGGCGGCAGGGACCCGTCGAGGGCGGGTTACCCGATCAGGATCGCGGAGATGCTTGCGACGCTGGACGGCGCCGCGTACATCGCCAGGGTCTCGCTGCACAACCCGGCCAACGTGGCGAGGGCGCGGCGGGCTATCCTCAAGGCGTTCAAGGTGCAGATGCTCGATCTCGGATTCTCCCTGGTCGAAGTGCTATCCATCTGCCCGACCAACTGGGGACTCGCGCCCCAGGCCTCCCTGAAGTGGGTCGAGGAAATGATGATACCCACGTTCACGCTCGGGGAACTCAAATCGCCGGCGGAGGTGGGATAGATGGTCCACGAGATCGTCATCGCGGGTTTCGGCGGGCAGGGGGTCATGTCGATGGGGACCCTGCTTGCGTACGCGGGCATGCTGCAGGGGAAGAAGGTGTCCTGGATACCGTCGTACGGGCCGGAGATGCGCGGCGGGACCGCGAACTGCTCGGTGGTCGTCTCCGACGAGGAGATCGTGTCGCCGGTCGTGAGCGAGCCCACGGCGGGGATCATGATGAACCTGCCGTCTCTAGACAAATTCGAGACTGCGATAAGGACGGGCGGCCTGCTCATAGTGAACAGTTCCATGGTTAACAGGAGGCCGGCGAGGACCGACCTGAAGGTGCTCGAGATCCCGGCGAACGACATCGCTTTCGAACTCGGAAACGACAAGGTAGCAAACATGGTCGTCCTGGGGGCTTTCCTGGAGATGACCAACGCCGTCAGGCCCGACCTGGTCGTAGAGTCCCTGAAGAAAGCGTTGCCGCCGCACCGGCACTCGTTGATCCCCGTCAACCAGCAGGCGCTGGAAAGGGGAAGGGATTTCGTAAGGGCGCAGGCTGCGGGTGGAGCAGCGTAGACCCAGGCCGCCCCCACCAACTTGCTGGAAGGGCTTTACCATGCTAGAATATGGCTAGATGCCCATTCAGCGGGTCCTGGGGGTAGAGAGCGTGCAGGATGCCCCGAGAGTAACTGTCACGGTGGACGAAATCGAGGCGCTCCTTTCGAGGTTACCCGGGGTTATGTCCTCCCGGGTAGTGGTGAACAACTGGGGGGCAATAGAGGAAATCCACATCCTGGCGAATACCGACAGGAATCCCAAGCAGCTGGTGAGGGATGTCGAGAGTTCGCTGGCGGCGCGGTGGAGTATCACCATCGATCACAAGAAGATCAGCGTGGCACAGCTGACGTCGATTCCGACGGGGGCCGGCCCCAGCAGGGTGAAGCTGGTCAACGTCATCCTCACCAACGACTCGCAGAGGGGACGGGTGCAGGCCAAGGTGGTCCTGTGCAAGCTCGATGAGGCTGGCATGAGGTACGAGGGGACCGCCGAGGGCTCCAGCAACAGATACCAGTCGTTCAAAGTGGCCTGCCAGGCGGCCGTAAGCGCGATTAACCAGGTGATCAACCCCCAGAACGTTTTTCTCCTCGAGGATGTGGGTACGATGTTCCTGTCCAAGCAGGAGATCGCGGTCGTGGCGGTGTCGCTGGTCACGGCGAGGGGTAATGAGGAGCTCCTGGTCGGGGCAGCGCCCATCAAGGGAGACGCGTTCGAGGCAGCCGTTAAGGCGACTCTTGACGCTTGCAACAGGCGGCTGGGTAACCTTCCGCCCAAGATAAACTCCGAGGAGAACGCGCAACCCGCTACTTGAGGGTCGGGACGAGGCTAACGGCGATTGGGAGGGGAGGCACGGCCTCCCCCCTTCGATTATACGCCCCTGATTGAGGAAGGACGTGGACCGGGGGATGTGCGGGCGGACGGACTCACTGGAGGAGAAGCTCATAGAACGAAAGACCGTGCACAACGGCAAGATCCTCACGCTCAACGTGGACCGCGTGGCGCTGCCGGGCGGGGGCGTGGCCACCAGGGAGGTCGTGCTCCACCCCGGGGCGGCCGCTGTCGTCGCCCTCGACGATGCCGGAAACGTACTCCTTGTGGAGCAGTACCGCTATCCGGCCGGAGCCACGCTCCTGGAGATCCCCGCGGGCAAGCTGGACCCGGGTGAGGACCCGCTCGGATGCGCCAGGAGAGAGCTCGGCGAGGAGGCCGGGGTCACTGCGCGGGACTGGGAAAGACTCGGCTCTTTCTTCACGAGCCCCGGCTTCTCGAGCGAGGTTATTCACGTGTTCCTGGCGTCCGGGCTGGAGCCCGTTCGCCCGGGCGAGGCTCTCCCCGACGATGACGAGCTGCTGAGAGTGGAGCACGTTCCGCTGGCGGATGCTCGGGACCTCATCTCGAACGGGCGTATTCGCGACGCAAAGACGGTCGCCGGCCTTCTCCTCGCCATGGACAGGGGGGCCTTCGAAGCGCCCCGCGCGGCCGGAAGGGGCGGCCGGTGAACGAATACTTTGCCGACCTTCACATACACCTCGGCAGGGACGGGCGGGGGAGGCCCGTCAAGATCTCCGCGTCGGCCGGACTTACCGTCACCGGCGTCGTGGAGGAGTGTACGCGCCGGAAGGGCATCCAGATCGCCGGGGTCGTCGACTGCCATTCGCCGGGAGTGCTTGATGACCTGCGCAGGCTGGTCGCGGGAGAAGACGCCTGCGAGGACGCCGCCGGGGGGATCCGCGTGGCCGGTGTCGACGGTTGCTACTCTGGCGCCGGGGCAACCGGGGCAGACAACGTCACGGTAATCCTCTGCTCCGAGGTGGAGGTGGTAGTCCGCGGCGCGCGCTGCCACCTGCTGGCCTACCTCCCGACCCTGGAATCGATGGTCCGCTTCTCGCGGTGGCTGGAGCCCCGCGTGACCAACGTCACGTTATCGAGCCAGCGTTGTGAGGCTCCCGCGGGCGAGGTGGTCCGCGTCGCCGCGGACCTGGGCGGTCTCGTGGCGCCGGCCCACGTGTTCACTCCCCACCGGGGCATCCTTGGGGCGTGCGTGACCAGGCTCGGCGAGGCTTTCGACGACCGGGATCTCGAGCATATGCCGTCTGTCGAATTGGGTCTCAGCGCCGATACTGGCATGGCGGACACCATCGACGAGATGAGCCGGTTCAGTTTCCTCAGCAACTCCGACGCCCACTCCAGGGCGTCGATCGCGAGGGAGTACAATACCCTGTGGCTCGAGGCGCCGTCGTTCGCCGAGTTGCTGCTCGCCTTGCGCTATTCCGGCGGCAGGAGAGTCACCGCCAACTACGGCCTGGACCCGCGGCTTGGGAAGTACCACAGGACGTTCTGCCCCGTGTGCGGGCACGTGGCCACAGGCCCCGCTCCCGAGAATGAGTGTACACTGTGCGGAAACGCGCGCGTCGTGCTCGGGGTCTGGGACCGCGTGAGGTCGATCGCCAGCAGCTATTCGCCCGTTCACCCGCACGGCAGGCCACAGTACATGCATCAGGTCCCCCTGGCTTTCATCCCGGGCCTCGGGCCGCGCTCGCTCGATCGGATCATCGCCGCGTTCGGCTCGGAGATGAACGCACTGCACCGCGCCTCCGCGGAGGACCTCGAAAGCGTGGTGGGCCCCATCCTGGCCTCCAGGGTGGTCGCGGCCAGGGAAGGCCGGCTCCAGGTTACGGTGGGCGCGGGCGGGGTGTACGGGTCGGTTTGCGACCCCACCGGCTGACTTCGGACATACCCACCCCGCGCGCGGCATATCGTGTATTGCCGGCGCAGGGGAGGGTCGACCGTGTTCGGGCGCAGAGTCGGAATGTCGGCCACCGGGGTGTTCAAGACGCACGTTGCGGCGTATTTCTTCGTGGGCGTGTTGTTCGTCACGGGGGTGGCGTTCGGCGCCGTGGCGGTGAAAGGCCTTACCGCGGACCAGAAGTCGGAGCTCGTGGCCTACGTTGATACGCTCCTTCGCGGGGTCGTGAGGTACACCGAGCCGGTGTCGCGGGCGAAGGTGTTCCAGGCATCCCTCCTGAACAACCTCAAGACCGCCGCCGCGCTGTGGTTTCTTGGCGTTACCGTGATTGGGATCCCCCTCGTGCTGCTGATCGTGTTCACCCGTGGTTTCACACTGGGGTTTGCGGTGGCATTCCTGGTTGAGGACATGGGCTACAGGGGTATTCTGTTCTCCGCTGCCGCCGTGCTGCCGCAGAACCT
The DNA here is from genome assembly GCA_013178305.1 of Bacillota bacterium. NCBI lineage: Bacteria > Bacillati > Bacillota > Bacillota bacterium. The sequence goes on from JABLXB010000003.1 coordinate 406,272, forward strand.
GCTCGCGGTGCCCGCCATTCTATCGCTCGGGGTGCTGTCGCTGTCGTTCTCTTTCATCCTCATCGCAAGCAGGCGCTCGGGGAGGGGGATCGATTTCCTCGGGGAATTCTCCAGGTACAGCCTTCTGGCCGCCTTGCTCGGGGCAGCGCTCCTCGCGTCGAGTGGGGTGGAGGCCGTCGTGACCCCGTCTCTCATCTCCCTCATAGGTGCCGGGGCGCACTAGGCGTTCCGGCCCTCTGGAGGACTTCATGCAACCATGGCGAACCATCCTTTGGATTGGGCTCGTCCGCAGAGACGAGTTCCAGTACTGGCGAAAAGGGGTGCGCTACAGATGAAAATCGGGGTTCCGCGGGAGATCAAGGCAGACGAGAACCGCGTCGCAATCACGCCGGCGGGCGTGGCCAGTTTCGTGAAGTTCGGGCACGAGATATACATCGAGAAGGGCGCGGGCTCCGGGAGCAGCATCTCCGACGACGAGTACAGGGCGGCGGGCGCGAAGATCCTTGACAAGGCTGCCGACGTCTTTTCCGTAGCGGACATGGTTATGAAGGTCAAGGAGCCCCTTCCACCGGAGTACGACTTGCTGACCCCGGGCAAAGTGCTGTTCACGTACCTGCACCTGGCTCCCGAGCCTGAACTGACGAAGGCCCTCGTGAAGAACAAGGTTGCAGCGATCGCATACGAAACAGTCCAGAAGGATGACGGCAGCCTGCCGCTCCTGACGCCGATGAGCGAAGTCGCGGGCAAGATGGCCACCCAGATAGGCGCGCACCTCCTTGAGAAGAGGAACGGTGGCCGGGGTGTGCTGCTCGGCGGCGTGGCGGGTGTACCGCCGGCCAACGTTACCATAGTCGGCGGTGGTACGGTGGGGACCGCGTCCGCCAAGGTGGCCGCGGGGATGGGGGCCACGGTGACCGTACTCGACCTGAACATCGACAGGCTCAGGTACCTGGACGACGTGTTCGGCGGCCGTGTCATGACGCTCATGTCCAACTCGTACAACATTGCGGAGTCGGTGAAGCACGCCGATCTGCTCGTCGGCGCGGTGCTGGTGCCCGGCGCCCGCGCGCCGCGGCTCGTGACCGAAGAGGTGGTCAAGACGATGAGGCCGGGGTCGGTCATCGTGGACGTCGCGATCGATCAGGGCGGCTCCGTCGAGACCATCGACAGGGTGACTACCCACTCGAACCCGACCTACGTCAAGCACGGTGTCGTCCACTACTCGGTTGCGAACATGCCCGGCGCGGTGCCGAGGACGTCTACGTTCGCCCTTACGAATGCCACTCTCCCGTACGCCGTCAAACTGGCGAACAAGGGTCACATAGCGGCAATCAAAGAGGACAGGGCGCTCGCGCTCGGCGTCAACGTCATAAACGGGGCCGTGACCTACAAGGCCGTCGCCGAGGCGCACAACCTCGCCTATGTGCCGCTGTCCGAGGTCATCGGCAAGTAGGCTTCTGATATTTATCCAGTTAATGGTGGGGGCCCGGTGGGCCCCTTTTCCTTTCCGGGGGGACTGGCCGGTGACCGTAATAAGCCACGCGGCATTCACATATTCCTTGAATAAGTACCTGTGGCAGGAAAAGAATACCGGGGAAGGGATGGACTATGATAGTCATTTCGCTTACCAGGGTGAGGCGGGGGTTCGGGGTGGTAGCCAGGTTGTGTGTACTGCTGTTCCTGGCCGGGTTTGTGCTTCCGAGGGCCGTGGACGCGATGGCGAGGCTTATGATTCCTGCGGCCGGTAAAGGCGCGGCTAATCTGGGTCTGGTAATCGAAAAAGTGTTGAGCATCATTGGCATAGCGCGTTAGGTAGTGGAAGGAATTTCTGGAAAAACCGTAGAATGAATCCCCTCAGTGCAGTCGGATAGAAGGGGCTGTAGGCTTTGAACAACCTGATAGGTGAATTCATGAATTATCTGAGCACCGAGAGGGGACTTGCCCTGAACACCCTGGAGTCCTATGGTAGAGATCTCAGGCAGTATTGGGAATACTTGCAGTCTGACGGCGGTGCCACGCTCGAGAAGGCGTCCAGGGCGACCGTGGTCGCGTACCTCCTGTTCCTTCAGAAGCAGGGGAAGGCGACCGCTACCATCGCCCGCCGGCTGGCCGCGCTGCGCTCATTCTACCAGTTCCTCCTGAGGGAGAAGTACGTCGACAAAGACCCGACCGCGAACCTGGAGTCGCCCAAACTCGAGAAGAGGCTGCCGAAGGTGCTCACGATCAAGGAAGTGGAGACACTCCTGAAGCAGCCCAACCCGTCGACCGCGTCGGGGTTGCGGGACAAAGCGATGCTTGAGCTGCTGTACGCCACGGGGATCCGCGTGTCCGAGCTTATATCACTGAACGTGGAGGACATAAGCCTGGACATGGGGTACATACGCTGCTCGGGCAAGGGCTCAAAGGAGCGGATAGTCCCGGTGGGTTCGGTGGCTGTCAAGTGCGTGGCCGATTACCTTTCGGCAGGCAGGCCCCGTCTGGGACCCGACCGCAGCGAGCAGGCGCTTTTCGTCAACCACCACGGCAAGCGCCTGACGAGGCAGGGATTCTGGAAGATCGTCAAGCGGTACGCCCACGACGCCAAGATCAACAAGGAAATCACACCGCATACGCTACGCCACTCGTTCGCGACGCACCTGTTGGAGAACGGGGCGGACCTGAGGTCGGTCCAGGAGATGCTCGGCCACGCCGATATCTCGACGACGCAGGTGTACACGCACATAACCAAGGGCAGGCTGAAGGAGGTGTACGCGCGGGCCCACCCCAGGGCCTGAGGACCGGATAATGACGCAATCCAAGCCAAGCAGGGTAGTGCTAATCGTACTCGACAGCGTGGGCATTGGGGAGACCCCCGATGCCCATTTGTACGGCGACGAGGGTTCCAACACCCTCTCCAACACGGCAAAGGCCGTCGGGGGCCTCCACCTTCCGAACATGGCCGGCCTCGGCCTGCCGCTCATCCCCGGAGTCTCCGGGGTTGGGCCGGTGGTCGTCCCCGCCAGGGGCGCATTCGGCCGCATGGCCCCGGCTTCGCCGGGGAAGGACACCGTCGGTGGGCACTGGGAAATGATGGGGGTCGTGCTCGAGAAACCGTTCAGGACCTATCCCCATGGGTTCCCTCGCGACGTGATCGCCGAATTCGAACGGAGGACGGGAAGGCGCACCCTCGGAAACGTCGCGGCGTCGGGGACGGAGATAATCGAACGCCTTGGGAAGGAGCACGTGGCCACCGGTGACCCGATCGTCTACACATCGGCGGACAGCGTGTTCCAGATCGCGGCGCACGAGGACGTCATCCCCGTGGACGAGCTGTATGGTATGTGTTTGACGGCGCGGTCGATGCTCGTGGGCGAGAACCTGGTGGGCCGGGTTATCGCCCGGCCGTTCGCCGGTGAGCCAGGCGCCTTCAAGAGGACCGAACGGAGACGGGATTTCCCGCTCGAGCCCCCGGAAAGCATCGTGCTTGGGTCGCTCGTGGCAGCGGGTGTCACCGTCACCGCGATCGGCAAGATCGAGGACATATTCTGCGGAAAGGGCATATCGCGGTCGTTCCACACGGGGTGCAACGCCGACTCGTGCCGCACGTTGGAGGACCTCGTGCTGGGAGAACGGGCGCCGGATGCAGCGCCCGAGCTACTTTTCGCCAACCTGGTCGACTTCGACATGGTGTACGGCCACCGGAACGACCCGCACGGATACGCTCGTGCCCTCGAGCAGTTCGATGAGTCGCTGGGCAGGATGCTTCCGGGCCTCCGCCCGTCCGATTTACTCGTAGTGACCGCCGACCACGGCTGCGACCCCACGACACCCAGCACCGACCACTCGCGCGAATACGTGCCCGTGCTTCTCGCCCGGCCGCGGGTCCTCGCCGGAGCCGACATCGGCCTCAGGCGGACTTTCGCGGACCTTGGAGCCACGCTGGCTGAAGCGTTCGGCGTGAAACCACCGCACAGCGGCGAGTCCTTCCTTTCCACTGTTTACTCCCTGTAGTTGCTCCCACGCCTGAGAGGTGGCAGGCATCAGGGACCTCGCGTGAAAAAGGTCTCGCTCATCTGGGCAGTATAGCCTTCAGGAGGCGATGCCGAGGTGAGGAAGACCGCCAGTTCATTGCTAGCGGCAACCCTTGTGATAACGATCGTTGCGACCACGCTTTCCGGCGGCGCTGCGGGTGCGGCGCCCTACGCCGGGGCCGACCTGACCACTGATTCCCCGTGCTGTGTCCTCATGGACTACCTGACCGGGGAGGTGCTGTACGAGAAGAACCCCGACGAAAAGCGGGCGCCCGCCAGCCTGACCAAGATAATGACGCTCGTGGTGGCACTGGAGGCGGTCGCAGCCGGCAAGGTGAAGCTAGACGACCCTGTGACCGCCGGCGAAGGGTGCGAACTCGAAGGAACGCAGGTGTGGGCCGAACCTGGGGAGACCCACCCTTTGAGGGACTGGCTTACGACCATTGCGGTCGGGTCGGCGAACGACGCCTGCAAGGTGGTTGCAGAGTACGTGGCAGGTTCGGAGCCGGCGTTCGTATCGATCATGAATGAAAGAGCCAGGCAGCTGGGCGTGACCGGCAGTGAATTCAAGAACAGCCACGGGCTCGACGAGGAGGGCCACATGGTGACCTCGCGCGACATGGCCATAATCGGCAGGCACGCGGTGGACGTGCCGGGGCTCCTCGACTTGACGAAAATATACCAGACCAAGTTCAGGGGCGGCAAGTTCAACCTGGACAACGCGAACAAGATGCTGGTGTTCTTCCCGGGCTGCGACGGGCTGAAGACGGGCAGCACCGACAAGGCGGGCTACTGCGTGGTGAACACGGCGCAACGGGACGGAAAGAGATTCATATCCGTGGTGATGGGCGCCCCTTCAACCAGGGTAAGGTTCGCGGACTCCACGAAGATGCTGAACTACGCGTTCGCCAATTACCAGCCCATGCTCCTCGTCAAGAAGGGCCACCCCGAACAGAGGGTGAGGGTGTGGAAGGGCGCGAAGGACTACGTCGACGCGGTCCCCGAGAAGGACCTGGGTGTCGTGCTGAAGAAGGGCGAGGAGAAGGGCGTGGCGCAGAAGGTGAACCTCAAGAAGGAAGTCCTGGCGCCCGTCAGGAAGGGCGACGCGCTCGGTGAAGTGACGTTCACCAGGGAAGGTGGCGTGCTGGGGCGCGTCAACCTCGTCGCGGCGGAGGACGTGAAGAAGAAGGGCATGGCGCAGCACTTCGTGTCGGTACTCAAGGGGCTGATTTCGTTCTGAGGCGTAGGCCTGGTCAGGGATTGACGGGGCTGCCGGCGAGGCGGCCCCGTCGCATTAGAGCGTACATGGGCTACCGCTGGCTACCGCTGACGGAGAAGGAAAAACACCGGTAGCGGAGAATCAGGCCGTGATAGGAAAAAAGTGGGAAGGCAGCAGGGGGGGCCTACCGTTGAAAGTGGATTTCGAGTCGGCCGGAAACGTGCTCGTCGTCAGGGTCGAGGGCGAACTGGACCTGTCAACCGCGCCGCAGTTCAGGGCCAGCGTCGAGCACGCCCTGGACCGCACGATGGCCAGGGACTGCATCCTAAACATGAAGGGAGTCAGCTTTATAGATTCATCGGGGCTGGGCGCGATACTCGGCAGGTACAGGCGCGTCACCCAGGCGGGAGGTAAGATGGCTCTCTGCGGAGTCATCCAGCGCGTGAGGCCCATTCTGGAGCTCTCGGGCATCAAGCGGATAATGCCCCTATACGACTCGGAGAAAGAGGCGCTGGCGTCGCTTCAGGGGGACTGACCATGGCTGGGGACAGGCAGCAGGCTGCAAACAGGCTCTACATGGAGGTGGATTCGGTCGCAGCGAATGTCGGACTGGTCCGCGTCGCGGTTGCCGCTCTGGCTGCCCAGGCGGGCTTCACCATCTCCGACGTGGAGGAAATAAAGGTAGCCGTCTCCGAGGCCGTGTCCAACTCCGTGCTTCACGGTTACGGCGTGCCATCCGGGGGTGCTTCCGGGGTCATCAGGGTTACCGCGATCCTGCGGACGGGGTCGATCGCCATTGTCGTCGAGGACGACGGCAAGGGCATGGACGATGTCGAGAGATGCATGAAGGGCGGCGCCGGAGACGACCCTGAGCGGATGGGGCTGGGCTTCATATTCATGAAATCGTTGATGGACAGCGTGGAAGTCACCTCGACCCCCGGCCGGGGCACGAGGGTCAGCATGAGCAAGTACGTTCCAGGCGCCGAGGGGGGCCGGGGGTGAGGGTTTGGGTCCGCTTTCCCACGAAGAAACCCTCGAACTCATCGCGCGGGCCTCGAGGGGCGACCTCAGCGCCCGCGAATCGCTCGTAGAGGCGAACGCGGGACTCGTCCGCGCCATCGCTGCGAGGTTCAGGTGTTACGCAGGCAATGAATACGAGGACATCGTCCAGGTTGCGTACGTCGGTTTCCTGAAGGCCATCGACGGCTTCGACCCCGGGTTCGGTGTGCGATTCTCCACATATGCGTTCCCCGTCATCATGGGCGAGATAAGGCGCTACCTGAGGGACACCGCCCTTGTGCACCTCTCGCGCTCGGTGCAGGAAGCGAGGTCCAGGGTTTCGGACGCCCGCGCCGCTCTGAACGTAAGGCTCGGCCGCGAGCCGACCGTCGCGGAGATCGCCGCGGAGGCGGGGCTCGAGCCCGACCAGGTGATCGAGGCGATCGAATCCGCCAGGCCGCCACAATGGCTGGATGGACCGGCCGGCGGTGACGAGTCGCCGGCCATGCTCGACGTGGCCGGCAGCCCAGACGAAAGCGAAGGGCTGATTGACCGGCTCGCGCTGGGGAAGGCGCTGGATTCGCTCGAGCCCCGCGAGCGGCTGCTGATCATCCTCAGGTACGTCAAGGGATACACACAGACCGGAGTGGCGGCCAGGCTTGGCGTCTCGCAGGCGCAGGTATCGCGCGAGGAGAAGAGGGCTCTCGAGCGACTCCGGCAGTTGATGACGGGCTGAAACGCCGCTGTGCCGGGCCGCATGTAAGCAGGGTTCGCATCGTTCGCAGTCCCCCGGGAAGATCCCGGGGGTTTTCGCTTCTTCTCTGCGCCTGGACAGGGCATTATCGTCAGGCGATAGGAGCATAATACACTCTGCCCATTGGATTTCCAGATGGAAGCGGCACAACGACCGAGGGGGTATGTCAGTGGCTATCGTGAAGGTGTTCGAGCTCGTGGGGGAGTCGAGCAAAGACTGGCAGGACGCGGCGACAAACGCCATCGCCGAGGCCAGCAAGGCCGTCGACAAGATCGTCGCGGCCGAGATCGTCAACTGGACCGCGAACATCAGCGAGGGCAGGATCAAGGAGTACAAGGCGAACGTGAAGGTTGCCTACGTGGGTGAAATTCGCAGCATCTGACGGCGGCGCTGTGGTGCGCTTCCGGCCGGCGTGGTCGACCGGTGGGGTCCGCCCGCTCGAGCGGCGGACCCTTTCGAATGACGGGGTGTGTGGATTTGAAAGCCAGCTCTGCTCAGGCTAAGGAGTACCAGAAACTCGTAAACCAGAAATCGCCGCCGCGGCCGATTCTGAGGAACACTGTGCTCGCGTTCCTGGTTGGAGGCCTCATCTGCGTGGTCGGCCAAGTGATCTTGGGCGGCCTCACCGCGCGCGCCGGTATGGGGCGGACAGAGGCGACCTCCCTGACATCGGGGATCATGGTCGCGCTGGGGTCGACGCTGACAGGGCTGGGCCTGTATGACGAGATCGGGCGCGTAGGGGGCATGGGCTCAGCGATTCCAATAACCGGGTTCGCGAACTCGATAACCTCTCCGGCGATGGAATTCAAGACCGAGGGATTCATTCTCGGGCTCGGGGCCAGAATGTTCACGATCGCCGGACCGGTGATCGTGTACGGGCTCATCACGGCGGTCGCGGTCTCAGCGCTCAGGATCTTCTTCCTCCGGGGGTTATAGTATGGCGTTGAAGTGGGCCGGGAGGCAAACGGTGTTCCTCCAGAAGCCCCCCGTAATAGCGTCGTCGGCCGCTGTCGCCGGCCCCAAGGAGGGGAGAGGCCCGCTGGGGGCCGAGTACGACCTCGTCCTGGAGGACCTCAGGGACGGGCAGAAGTGCTGGGAGCGGGCGGAGACGCGGATGCTCTCCAGGGCGGTTCAGATCTGCCTCGACAAAGTGGGGCTGAAGCCCAACGACATCCAGTTCTTCATAGCGGGCGACCTCCTGAATCAGATTACCTGCGCAAACGCCGTTGCCCGCGACCTCTCCATCCCGTTCGTGGGCATATACGGAGCCTGCTCTACGCTGGCCGAAGGTATGGCCATAGGTTCGATGCTGATCGACGGCGGGTTCGCGGAGAGGGTGATGGTGGCCACATCCAGCCACCACAACACGGCCGAAAGGCAGTACAGGTACCCCACGGAGTTCGGGGCGCAGAGGACCCCCGCCTCCCAGTGGACGGTCACGGGCGCCGGCGCATTTCTTCTGGCGGCCAAGGGGACGGGCCCTCGCGTCACCCACGCTACCGTTGGGTCGGTCGTCGACATGGGCATGAAGGACGTGAACGACATGGGAAGTGCCATGGCGCCCGCTGCCGCGTCGACGATACGGGCGCACTTCACCGATACTGGCAGGACCCCGGCGGACTACGACGTGGTCCTCACAGGCGATCTGGCCTCAGTGGGCAAGGCTCTCTGTGACGAACTCCTCAAGCAGCAGGGGCTGGACCTTTCGGGTAGGTACGAGGATTGCGGGCTCATGGTGCTCCGCAAGGACCAGGACGTCCACGCGGGGGCGAGCGGCTGCGCCTGTTCGGCCCTGGTGCTTTCGGGGCGCGTCCTCAAACTCCTCGAGGCCGGCAAGTACAGGCGAGTGCTCATGGTGGCGACGGGCGCCCTGCACAGCCCGCTTACGTACCAGCAAGGCGAGTCCATACCGTGTATCGCGCACGGGATCGCGATAGAACGAGTGGGCGACGCATCCGCGAGGGACCTGGACGCGGGTGTCAAGGAGGAGGCTCTGCAGCCGTGAATCTGATGCTCGCTTTCCTTGTGGGCGGGGCGATATGCGCGATCGCGCAGCTCGTCGTCGACCTGACGAAATGCAACCCCGCCGTGGTCATGGTATCGTCCGTCAGCGCGGGCGCGATACTCAGCGGCCTCGGGGTGTATGGACCCCTCGTGGAGCTCGGTGGCGCGGGTGCGACTGTCCCCCTGACCGGCTTCGGCCACTCGCTAGTGCAGGGGATAATGGAGGACTCGGCGCGCCTCGGGTTCCTGGGGCTGTTGACCGGGGGGCTGCGGGCGACGTCTTTGGGGCTGTCGGCGGCGATCGTCATGGGTTACCTGATGGCGCTGCTGTTCAACCCGAAGGAGTAACGGGACTCGAGAGGATGGATCGAACGAGGGTGCCGCGGGCGAGGACGCGCCCGAGAGGGATGCGCAGGCCGAAGACACCGGCAGAATTGAAGAGGCTCAGGCTCGAGGAGCTCGCAGGGGAGATCGCTGCGGAACTGGCTCCCCCGACCGGCGGCGGACGCGCAGGCGAGGGTGCCGGGGGCGGCGCGTCCGGTGGAGGCGGCGGACGCATGGGGGACCCGGGGGGGCAGATCGGCGACAGACCGGTCTCGCCGGACCTCGACGAGAACGTCACCCTGATAAAGGCGTTATTGAATCCCAGCGATGACATAGTGTTCCGCGAAATATCAATAGGCCACGAGCAGCACATCCGCGCGGAAATTGTATTCATCGACGGCATAGTGGACAAGTCCACTATCCACGAGCACGTCATGAAGTCCCTGATGCTGCACACGGAGCGTATCTTCCCCGCGCCCCCGAGGGGCAAGGGCCTCGGGGACGTAATCAAGGAGTTCTCCCTCACCGTTGGAGAGGTCAAGACGTCCACGAAAATGGGGGACGTGATCGACGCCGTACTCAATTCGGACACAGCGCTGTTCATTGACGGCGTCCCCATTTGTTACATCGTCAACACCAAGGGGTGGGAACACCGGAGCGTCCAGGAGCCTAACATAGAGTCCGCCGTCAGGGGGGCGCGGGAGGGGTTTAACGAGGTACTCCGGACCACGACGGCGCTCGTCAGGCGGCGCATAAAGGACAGCCGGCTGAGGGTGAAGCAGATGAGGCTGGGCCGGAGGACCAAGACGGACATCGCGGTCATTTACCTGGAGGGGGTCGCCAACGAGCAGATCGTCGCGGAGGTGTTCTCGCGCCTTCGTGACATCGACGTCGACGCCGTGCTGGACACTGGCCACCTCGAGCAGCTGATAGAAGACAATCCCTATTCGCCGTTTCCGCAGATGCAGGCCACCGAGAGGACGGACAAGGTCGGGGCGTCGATCCTGGAAGGCAAGGTGGCGATCGCGTGCGACACCACGCCGTTTGTGCTACTGGCACCCGCGACCCTGTGGGCTTTCTACCAGACATCGGACGACTACTTCGAACGCTGGATCATCGCAACATTCGTGCGGGCGCTGCGGTTTCTCGCGCTGGTGACGGCCCTCGTGCTCCCTTCACTGTACGTATCCCTGGTGGCGTTCCATCCGGAGATGATACCCGCAAAGATTGCCCTGCCGCTGGCCGGTATACGGTCCGGCCTGCCATTCAACGCGGTTCTCGAGCTACTCATCCTGGAGCTCTCCGTCGAGACTCTCCGCGAGGCGAGCGTGCGCCTGCCTGGTCCCATCGGGCCGACGATAGGCATAGTCGGCGCGATCGTCATTGGCGAGGCTGCGATCCGCGCCGGCCTTGTTGGTCCCCTGGCCGTCATACTCGTCGCCACAACCACGATCGCCTCGTTCGTGTCGCCGAGTTACAGTGCTGGAATTGCTGTGAGGGTGTTGAGGTTTCCACTCATCGCGCTTGCGGCGATGCTGGGTCTGGTCGGTGTCATGGTGGGAATAATAGCGATCAGCATTCATGTCTGCGGGCTCGACTCGTTCGGGGTCCCATACCTTTCTCCGATTGTCCCGCTGACGACCGGTGATCTTAAGGACACAGCGGTACGCCTGCCGCTCTGGGCGATGAAGATGCGGCCGCTGCACCTCCGGCCGGTCGACGTCAGGCGGATGGCGCAGAGCGTGAGCGCGCTAGAGACAGGACGAGCCGCCAAACGGATCGATCTCGGACAGCCTGCGAGCGACCGGGACAAGGGCGCGGGGGAAGGGGCGGGCGGTCCCGGGGGAGGGAGCGGGCAATGAACCGCGAGACCATCTCGGCTAACCAGATTATGTCCATAGTTGCGTCGTCGCTGATAGGGGTTTCCATCCTTGCGCTGCCGAGCAGCGTGGCAAGGGTCGCTGGCCCCGACGGCTGGATATCGTTCCTACTCGCGTGGGCGGGGAGTATGGCGGCGCTCTACCTTGTGGTTGCCCTGGCGCGCAGGTTTCCCGGTGAGTCCCTCCTTCAGTATTCCATACATATCCTGGGTAGACCGGCCGGGACGGCCGCTACTTTTCTCTTCGGGGTCGTGGAGCTCGTCTCGAGTGCGCTGGTCACTCGAGTGTTCTCGGAGGCCGTCGTCAGCGCCGTCCTCCCAGAAGCGCCTCACGAGGTCATTTGCGCCGCCATGACGGCGCTGGTAGCGTACCTGTCGCTACAGAGGGTTCGCGTGTTTGCACGCGTTCACGAGCTCTTCCTCGTACCCATCCTCGTTACGTTCGGCCTGTTCATTTTGTCAGTCTACCAGAACGCATACCTGGCGAACATCACGCCTGTGCTTGCGCGGGGAGCGGGGCCGGTGCTCGCGGGTGTGGCGAGGACGTCGCTGGCGTTCCAGGGTTTCGAAATCATGCTCCTGTTCTTCGCATACGCCGCAAACCCGGGGGAGATCGCCCGGTCGTCGCTTCTCGGGTTGAGCCTCGCAGGAGTCCTGTACGTGACGGCGATTGCGGGCGTGACTGCGGTGTTCGGCCCGGAACACCTCAAGTCGTTACAGTGGCCCATGCTGGAAGCGATCAGGATAGTCGGTGCGTCGCCCGGGGTCGGATTTGAACGGATCGAGTCACTGTTCATGACGGTCTGGATGATCGCGGCATTCACGTCCGCAGGCGCGCTCGGGTATGCGGGAATCCGCGCTTTGAGCGATGCCATCGGTTGGCAGGATGCGACCCTGTCGGTGCCCGTGTTTTCGCCCGTGTTGTACGCGATATCCCTGGCCCCCTCCAACCTGTTCAGCGTGCTCGATGCCTCATCGCTGTCCGGCCAGGTCGCGATCGTCTATACCGTACTGCTGACAATCACCCTCCTCGGGGTGGCGGTCATAAGGCGGAGGCGGGGGGATTCCGGTGCCCGCACCCGATAAGACCGTGAGCCTCTTGCGTCCGCACCGGCGTGGGACCGGGCCATGGAGTGTTCTGTGCCTGGCCGCCGCCTGCGCCTTGCTTACCTGCGGCTGCTGGGGTTCGCTCGACATCGAGGAGCGCGCCATCGTCACAATGGTAGGGATAGACCGCGGAGAGAAGGGAGTCAAGGTCTCGCTGGAAGTGGCGATAAACGAGAAAATGGCCAAGGAGGGTGGCGATGGCGGCGGCGGCGGCGGTGAGGAAGCGTTCGTCGTGGTGCACGAGGACGAGGCCAGCACGGCCGAGGCGATTCACCGCCTCCAGGACAAGGTCTCGATGCCGATGTACCTGGGGCACCTGAAAGTGGTAGTCTTCGGTGAGGAATTCGCCAGGGAGTCCGGCATCATGGAACCGCTTGCGGCGCTGACGCGGCACCCGGAAATCCGTGGGCAGGTGTGGATCGCCGTAGCCAGGGGGACGGCCGAGGACCTGATGCACCACAGGATCAAAGCCGAGCGACTGCCGGCAGCCTACCTGGAGAGGCTGCTCAACACGGGCAAGAGGTTCGGGCATACCGCTGATTCGAGGCTGAGCGCGGTGTCGTCGAAACTCGACTTACCGGGGTATCACCCGCTATTACCCATACTGAAGGCTGATGAGGGCTCGGTCGAAATCGAGAACGCCGCGGTGTTCTTCAACGACAGGCTCGTCGGCGAACTGGAACACGACGAAATGCACGACTTCGCCCTGGTTGAGGGCGTTCACACGGCGGGGACCTACTCCATCCCTTCGCCGAGGGGCCGGGGAAAACTCTACGTGTTGCTTCGCGGCGCCCGTAAAAAAGTGAGCGTGACGCAGGACGGTGACCGGGTAACGATCAGCCTGAAGATCCGGGCAGATGGCAACGTCGTGGAGGATTCCGGGGACGCCCCGCGGGCAACCGCAGGCACTGAGACCGCGGGGAAGGTCGTCAAAGCCCTGGAACGACAGTTAAACGACGAGATCAGCCACCACGTCGAGGACCTCATCAAGAAGGTTCAGACACAGTACGGCGCGGACATATTCGGATTCTCGCGGCACGCCGGCCGGTTGAAATTTGAGGAGAAGAAGTGGGATGCCGTGTTCCCGACCGCCGATGTCCATGTAGAGGTGAACGTCATGCTCCGCAAGTTCGGTCTGGGGGAGGTGTGAGGCAGTGCTGGATGCCGTTATGCAACTCGGCCCCTACATCTTCCTGGGCTTCCTGGGATCGGGGGTATTCCTGCTGTCCGTGACCGCTCCCCGCCTCAAGGCCGCAGGTGTACGGCAATCAGGTGAGCCGGAAAAGGGGCCCCGGCCGGGGCCGCAGCCGGTGGCGGTGGCCACCGGCATCGGGTGGCTGTACATCATATTCGGAGCCCTGGGTCTCGTGCTCATGGTGGTCGTCACATGAGGCTCTCGGTGGTGGCAGCGGGCTGTATAGGGATCCCGCGAGGCCTGTTGTATTACGAGTATTTCCCGCTCTGGAGCGAGTTCTTTAAACGGCTCGGGTTTCGCGTGACTGCCGCGAACAACACGACCCGCAGGATCCTGGACGCCGGAGTGACGTGTGCGGTGGATGAGGCGTGCCTGCCCGTCAAGGCATATCTCGGGCATTGCATTGAAACGGCGTCCGGGTGCGACCTGTTATTCGTTCCGAGGGTAGTCAGCGTGGAGCGAGGAGCCTACACGTGCCCGAAGCTCCTGGGTCTTCCGGACATGGTCAACGCCATGAACCTGGGGGTACGCGTTCTCACCGCAGTGGTCGACGTGACGCGACGGGGTCACGGCGCATTCGTCGCCGCCATGTCCCTCGCGGGTGAACTGGGGGTTGGGCGGGTCGCGGCTCTTCGGGCGTACCTGGCAGCACTCCTTGAGTACGCCCGCTTCAGGCACAGGCTGAACGGGACCGGCGGCTGGTTCGATAACACAGCCGGTGCGCGGCCGGTAGGGCCGGGAGCGCTGCCAAGAGTGCTGGTGCTCGGCCATTCGTACGTCGTCAACGATCCGGGGCTGAACCTGGGCTTGAGGCAGCACATCGAGCGCCTCGGGGCGTCGCCCTTCACGGTGGATTCCCTGCCGTGGCGCGCCGTGAACGGGCACCTCAGGGGCCTGTCAAAGCCGATATTCTGGACGTACCAGAAGAAGATGTACGGTGGCGCCATGTACCATATTCGTAACCACACGTGCGACGGGATAATACAGGTTGCCTCGTTCGGGTGCGGGCCGGACTCCCTCATAGCCGAGTTGATAAGGAGAGAAGCGGACAGGAAGCGGGTACCATATATGGCGTTGACCGTGGACGAGCACACCGGTGAGGCCGGCACGGTGACCAGGGTCGAGGCTTTCCTGGACATGCTGACGCGGCGCGTGAGTGACCGCGTACGCGAGGAGGCTACGGAGCATTGAGGGTTACGTTTCCCCGCATGGGTAACTCGCACATACCGCTCAGGGCTTTGTTCGAGTCGGCGGGCGTCGAGGTGGTCCTGCCGCCCCCCAGCAGCAGGCGGACGGTAGCACTCGGCGCGCGGCACTCCCCCGAGTTCGCGTGTTTCCCGCTGAAGCTGAACATCGGGAACTTCATCGAGGCTGCTGAATCCGGCGCCGACACCATGGTCATGGCCGGGGGTATAGGGCCCTGTCGCTTTGGATATTACGCCCAGGTTGAGCGCGAAATCCTTGCGGACATGGGCTTCGACCTCGAGATGGTGGTGCTGGAGCCTCCCTGCACCGGTTGGGTGGGGCTGGCCTCCCGTATCCGGAAGATCACCGGAGGCTGCGGGGTGACGGGGCTCCTTCGGGCCGCGAGGCTCGCCTGGGTGAAATGCGGCGCGGTGGACGAAATCGAATCGGTTTCCCGCAAGGCCAGGCCGGTGGAGAGGTCGCGTGGGGCCGTAACGCGCGCCATGGAGGAGGCGCTCGCGTTGCTCGACGACGCCGGCACAGTGACCGCTGCCAGGAAAGCGCTGGCGGCCGGTTGTGAGATGATCTGGAGCGCCACGGGCTTTCCCGTGGACGATCCGGAGCCGATACGGGTGGGTATCGTCGGCGAGATATTCATGGTTCTCGACGGTTTCTCGAACATGGATGTCGAGCGTCGGCTCGGCGAGATGGGCGTGGAGGTTCACAGGTTCCTCTCCATGGGAGAGTGGGTACGGTCGAACCTCCTGCCGAAGTCGTTCATGCCCCACGAGGCCCGCGAAATGGTAGCTCTGGCGAGCCCGTACCTGAACTACTTCGTTGGGGGACACGGTGTCGAGTCTGTGGGCGGGGTGCGGGTGTACGCTCGCCTCGGGTTCGACGGGGTGGTACAGATAATGCCGTTCACCTGCATGCCCGAGATCGTTGCGCAGAGCGTACTGAAGAACGTCAGTCGCGACCATTCGATCCCCGTGCTGACGCTGAGCCTGGACGAGCACACCGCCGAGGCGGGGTTGCAGACCAGGCTGGAGGCGTTCGTCGATCTCCTCAAGAGGCGGCGTGTCATGAAGGCTGCGGGCCGGACCGAAGAGGGGGTCACCCCGCTGTGAGCCTGTACCTCGGGATCGACGTGGGTTCGGTTAGCACTGACGTTGCGCTCATAGACCCGCGGAACGGGCTGGTAGCGGGGGCGTACCTGATGACCCGCGGCCAGCCGATCCGCGTGGTGCAGGAGGCCCTCGACGAGATCGCCGCAGCGGCCACGGTTCCGCACGAAATATCCGGCGTGGGGACCACCGGGAGTGGCAGGCACCTCGCGGCTGCCATAGTGGGGGCGGACGCGGTGAAGAACGAGATCACGGCTCACGCCGTGGCGGCGCTCGCTCGCGTGCCCGACGCGAGGACGGTAATAGAGATAGGCGGCCAGGACTCCAAGATCATAATCCTCCGGGATGGAGTCGTCGTGGATTTCGCCATGAACAGCGTGTGCGCCGCGGGTACAGGGTCGTTCCTGGACAGGCAGGCATCGCGCCTGGGGATCCCCATAGAGGAGTTCGGGACCATAGCGCTCAGGTCGAAGAACCCGGTCCGCATAGCGGGGCGGTGCGCGGTATTCGCCGAATCCGACATGATCCACAAGCAGCAGGTCGGTCACACGGTAGAGGACATCGTGTGGGGGCTGTGCCAGGCGCTTGTCAGGAATTACCTGAACAACGTGGGGAAAGGGAAGGAGATCAGGCCCCCTGTGGTGTTCCAGGGAGGTGTGGCGGCGAACGCCGGGATGAAGAAGGCGTTCGAGGAAGCGCTGGGCATGGAGGTGATCGTGCCGGGGGAGCACAAGCTGATGGGAGCGATCGGGGCTGCCATCCTTGCCAGGGAGGCACGCCCGAAACCCGCGACGTCGTTCAAGGGGTTCGATGTGGCGCGGCAGAGGTTCGTCTCCGGCGGTTTCGAATGTTCAGGGTGCTCCAACATGTGCGAGGTAACGGAGATCCGCTCGGGTGACAGCCTGGTCGCCAGGTGGGGCGGGCGCTGCGGGAAGTGGTCGTCGTAGCCTTCGTTTCGTTACCAGGTGAACCCATGGTATAATGACGTAGGCCGACTTGGGAGATGGTTTCTTAATGCCCTACCTGCAAGCGCTCATACTGAGGATACCCGGGCTGGTCGCCGGCTTCGCGTTCCACGAGTATGCGCACGCTCTGGTGGCCGACAGGCTCGGCGATCCCACGCCCAGGATGTACGGCAGGCTTACGCTCGAGCCGTGGGTGCACATGGACCCGTTCGGGACCCTGGCGCTGCTATTCTTCGGCTTTGGATGGGCGAGACCGGTGCCCATCAATCCGTATAACTTCAGGCGGGTCAGGGACGGGGTAATCAAGGTCTCGATCGCGGGACCCCTGATGAACATACTCGTCGCGGGTGTGTTCGCGGTGTTCATGCGCCTCGCTGCCTACATCGGCGGGATGTCCCTCCTGTACGACATAATGCAGAGCGGGTTTATCGTAAACGCCGGTCTCGCTGTCTTCAACCTCTTTCCGATCCCGCCGCTTGACGGCTCCAAGGTGCTTGCCGGGATCCTGCCGCGCGAGGCGGCGTCAGTATTTGAGCAGGCTGAACGATACGGCCCGCTGTTCCTGGTACTGATCCTCTCAACCGGGGTACTCAACGGTCTTCTGTGGGGGTTGACGAAGCTCCTGATGAGCGGGCTCTACGGGTGGGCGAGGGCGATTACCTGGTTCCTTCCGGTCCGGTGATTGGGGTGAAACCGTTGCTTCGTCCGGTCCAGGCTTTGCCAGTCAAGGTGGACGTGTTCGAGGGGCCTCTCGATCTCCTGCTTCACCTCATCGAAGACAACGAAATCGACATATACGACATCCCCATAGCAAGGATCACCGGGCAATACCTCGCGTACCTCCGCGCCATGGAAGAACTCGACCTCGAAATAGCCAGCGAGTTCCTGGTCATGGCGGCGACACTCATGGAGATAAAGACCAGGATGCTGTTGCCCAAAACCGTGACGGTGGGTGAAGAAGCCGGGGAGGCTGACCCGCGCAAGGAGCTCGTGGACATGCTCCTCGAGTACAAGCGCCTCAAGCAGGCGGCGGGCGAACTCAAGCGCCTCGCCGAGGACAGGTCGAAACGCGTCTTCCGCGTCGCGGCCTCGCCGGTGTTGGGACAGGAGAGGCAGCTGGACCTCGGTGACATACGGCTCTTCGACCTCGCCACGCGGTTCAAGATGATCCTGTCGAAAGCGAAGCCCGTTATATCCGAGATAGCCCGCGAGTCGTTCAGCGTACGCCAGAAGATGAGGTACATACTCCGGCAGGTCTCGGGGCTCGCGAAGGCTGGCGCCCTGACGTTCACGCGGCTCGTGTCGTCCGCGATAAGCAGGCGGGAGGTGGTCGTCACCTTCCTCGCGCTGCTCGAGCTCGCGAGGCGGCGCCGGGTGAGGGTCGAGCAGGAGGGGCTGTTCGGCGAGGTAAGGATATACGCGGCGGGGGCCGCCCCTGAAGCCACCGGCACGGAAGGATGAATGAGGTGAACTCAACCGAAGCGGCTGCCGCAATCGAGGCATTGCTCTTCGTAACCGATTCACCACTATCTACGGAGAGGTTGAAAGAGATCCTCCAGGTTGACGACGCGGTGTTATCCGAGGCCATCGCCGCGCTCGACGAGAGATGTTCGCGGCCCGGGTCGGGAATCGAAATCCAGCGGGTTGCCGGCGGGCTACTGCTGGCCACGAGGCCCCACCTCTCGGGATACGTTGAGAAACTCGTCCGTACAAGGCCTACCGCGCTGTCGCAGGCGGCCTTCGAAACGCTCGCCATCATCGCATACAGGCAGCCGGTGACTCGCACCGAGATCGACGCCATCCGCGGCGTCAAGTCCGACAGCGCCATAAACACGCTCCTCGAGCGGAACATGATCAAAGAGGTCGGCCGCAAGCAGGTCATCGGCAGGCCGATGCTCTACGGTACAACGCGGGAGTTCCTCAAGCACTTCGGGCTGAATTCGGTCGAGGAACTTCCGGAAGTACGCGTCGACGAGAGCGGCGACTAGTCGAACCCCGTGACTAATCCCCCATGCCTGGGAAATACTAGAAGGCGAGATGAGCGTTCCCTTTAGAGGGAACGGGCGGGGGGAGCCCTCTTGCAGATCCACTTGAACGGCGTCGCGCTGGCCCTGGTCATGGCCGGGGCTTTTGTCGTCGTTGTGGCACTGTCCCCGCTCTCGCTCAGGTTGACCCTCGCTGTACGCGGTCTTGGCGCCAGCGTGACTACCGAGATAACCGCGTTCTGGGGGTTACTCAAGTTCAAGGGTCCGCGCCCCGCGCCCGGCGAAACCGCACGCCCACGAGCGCCCGTCCGGCTTCGCTCGTTGGGCCGGGCGGATTACGAGCGTGCGCTCCGGTACATCCTCGCCAGGGCGAGCTGCAGGCGCCTGTCGGCCAGGGTCGCGTTCGGCACCGGCGACGCGGCCTCTACTGGTATCGGCGCGGGGATTGTATGGGCCGTCGCCGGCGCCGCTGTCGCGGTCGCCAGGGAATTTGTCGGAGAATGGGACTGCGTCCCCGCCGTGAGCGTCGTCCCGTTTTTCCACGGCGCCGCACTCGAAGCCGACTTCGACTGCATACTGGCAATCCGCACGGGCCATGCTATCTTTGCCGCGCTTGGTTTGGCTTTGAGGGCGATGAGGAGGGCAACTTTCCGTGGAAGAGCATCCCATCCAGGGCCTGATGAAGACAGCGATGGAGAGCATCAAGGACATGGTGGACGTCAACACCGTGGTAGGTGACCCTGTCGAAGCCCCCGATGGTAGCGTGATCGTGCCCGTCTCCCGGGTCACGTTCGGTTTTGCAGCGGGCGGCGGCGATTTCGAGGGCGGCCGTGAAGGTGGAGGCGGAAAGAACGGGGATTCCGGGGACGGGGCGGCGCATCCGTTCGCGGGCGGTAGCGGTGCGGGCGTTTCCGTCCAGCCCGTGGGATTCCTCGTGGTCGGACAGGGGACCGTCCGGATGCTTCCTGTCCATGGAGGGGCGGTGGTCGATCGTTTTATAGAAATGGCGCCGGGCATCCTGGCGCAGCTCAAGACGATGCTCCGCAGGGACGGGGAGGCGACACAGAACGTGGTCGTGACCCCGGCCGCACCGGGTACTGAAGCCGGCCACGACACGCCCGGCACTACGCGAGGCGCGGGCGGAGGCATGGCGGGTGGCGGGCGCATCGTCACGCCATAGTATGGCGTCCACAGCATGAGGCCGATCTGGAAAGGCTCGATCTCGTTCGGACTGGTGACCATCCCTGTCCGCCTTTACGCTGCCACCGAGCGCAAGGACCCGAAGTTCAACTACCTTCACCAGCCCTGCGGTTCCCCCGTCAGGTACTTGAAGTGGTGCCCGTACTGCAATCGCGAGGTGCCCGCCGAGGAGATCGTGTGGGGGTACGAGTACGAAAAGGGGCGCTACGTACTCCTCAATGAGGAGGATCTCAACATGGTTCCGGCACCCGAGGCGAGAGCGCTTACTATTGAGGACTTTATCGATATCCGCGAGATTGACCCCATCTATTACGACAAGACCTACTTCCTTGAGCCGGGTGACGGTGGGGCCAGGGCATACGCCCTTCTGAGGCAGGCGATGCTGGACCGCGGTCGAATCGCGCTGGCGCGCGTCGCCCTCAGATCCAGGGAAACCCTCGCTACCATCAGGGTGTACGGCGGTCAAGTGCTCGTCATGGAGACCATGATGTGGCCCGACGAGATCCGCGACACCGCCGGCCTGCAGATTCCCGCTCTCGGAGATGTGGACCGGCGGGAGGCGCAGATGGCCCAGACCCTCGTGGACACGCTCTCGGCGCCCTTCGAGCCGGCGCGATACCGGAGCAGGGGCAGGGAGCGGCTGGTGGAGCTGATAGAGGCCAAAGTCCAGGGGCGGGAGATCCAGGAGCCGCGGCTTCCGGAGGCGGCGAAAGTCGTTGACCTCATGGAGGCGCTGAAGAAGAGCATCGCACGGGCAGGTGAAGGGCGCCCCACTTCGCCGGCCGCTGAAGCCGGCGGGGCGGCAGGCGAGCGTGCCGGCGGATTACCGCACTGATGTGCGCAGCCGAGATCGACCCCGTGTCGGGCCCGGTACCCCCGATGCTCGCCACCCCTGTCGAGAAACCATTTGATTCTCCGGACTACGCCTTCGAGCTGAAATGGGATGGGTACCGCGCCATTGCCTTCGTAGGTGCGCGGGACGGCCGAGGTGTCACGCTGCAGAGCCGGAACCTGAGAGACATAACCTCCGAGTTTCCGGGGCTCGCGGGTATTCACCGCAGGATCAGCGGGGGGCGCGCCACGCTCGATGGGGAGATTGTGGTAATGAAGGGCGGGAGGCCCAGTTTCCAGGCGCTCCAGCACCGGGAGGAACCGCCGGTGTACGTGGCGTTCGACATTCTCAGCCTGAACGGGAAGAGCCTGCTGGAGCAGCCGTTCGGGGAACGTAGACGAGTTCTCGAGGATTCGGTCCAGCCCGGCGGCGACATCATCCTCTCCAGCACATTCGAGAGAGAGGGCGTGAGGCTCTACGAGACTGCGTCGGAACGCGGCCTTGAGGGTATAGTGGCGAAGCGGCTCGACAGCCCATATGTGCCGGGAAGACGCAGCTCCTACTGGTTGAAAATCAAGGCCAGGCGCGCCGCGGACTGCGTCATCGGGGGGATCAACAGGGGCGTGGGGACTCCTGTGGGATCCCTCGCCGTGGGACTCTATGACGGTGATGAGCTTATCTACGTTGGGAGTGTGGGGGCGGGGCTTACCGATGCCGTCCGCCTCGATCTGCTCTCGCGGCTCAAGGCCGCGGAGGCGCCGCCGTTCTCATTCGGCCGCCGCGGCATCCCGCGCGAGGTCCGGGGGGCATTCTGGGTGGGGCCGGATACCGTCTGCGAGGTGGGATACGCGGAAATGACGAAAGACTTGAGACTCAGACAGCCCTCGTACCTGAGGCTCCGTGAAGACAAACACCCGCGTGAATGCGACTTCGTACAGATCTTCCCCGATCGCCCCGCGGAGAGGTGAGCCCTGTTGCCGCCAAGTAAGTCGAAAGTAATCGTCAAAGTGGGGTCCCGCGAACTCACCCTGACCAACCTCAATAAGGTACTGTGGCCGGAAGACGGGTTCACGAAGGCCGACCTGATACAGTATTTAACCACTATCGCGCCGGTTCTGCTCAAGCACCTTCACAACAGGCCCCTCGTGTTTACCCGTTACCCGGACGGCATCCACGGCGAGTGGTTTTACCAGAAGGATACCCCTGAATATGCACCCGAATGGCTGAGTACGTTCCGTTACGAGACTGCCGACCCGCGAAGCGAGAAGCGCGTGATTGAGTTCGTGCTGGCGAATGGGGTGGAGGACCTCGCCTGGATCGCGAACCAGGCTTCCATCGAGATCCACCCGTGGCTTTCCAGCCTGGGAACGATCGACTACCCCGACTACGCAGTGTTCGACCTGGATCCTGCACCGCCGGCCACGTTCGAAGACGCCGTTGTCGTCGCCCGCGCGCTCGAGGTGTGCCTCGAGCAGCTCGGCCTGCGCGGCTACCCCAAGACTTCGGGGGCGACGGGATTACACATCTACCTGCCAGTCCGACCGGTCTACGCCTACGACGCTATCGCGGAATTCGTGAGGCAGGTGGCGGAGATCGTGAAGTCGACAATGCCGGGCAGGGTCACGCTTGCGAGGCCCGTAAAAGAGAGGACGGGCAAGGTCTATATTGACTACCTCCAGAACATCAAGGGGAAGACCATCGTTGGTCCTTACATTCCCCGCCCACTTCGCGGCGCGCCGGTTTCGACGCCCTTCTCGTGGAATGAACTGGACGGTATAGACCCCGCCCGCTTCACCATTCAGACTGTCCCAGCGAGAATCAGTTCGTCAGGTGACTTGTTCGATGCCGTCCTCCGTGACAGACAGTCTCTGGACGTCGCCATGGGATCGCTGGGCGTGGCTACCGGAGCCGGGGGACGTCGGCCAGCCCCGTCGCGGGCCCCTGGACCGCAATCGCCTGCTCGGCAATCTCAATGGCGCGTCTGACGATCCTACCGCAGTCCCTGGATGGAACGGCACCCCATCCGTCGCTTCGAACGATGTCATAGACGCCCAGGTCTACTGCAATGCGTTCCCGAAGGTCCTCTGACATTACGCCTCGACGCGGCATGGAACACCTTCCTTTCCTGTTCTCCGACATGGGAACAGAGGGCCTATAGCAACCTTCGCTCTGGCCACTCAGACGATCCCTTTCTGACTCACGGATAGCCTCTCGACTATCCGTGAGCCTTACGGGACCAGGTCATGACCGTTGCCCGACGGAAGGAGGTCCATTCGCGGCTGCGGATGATCATTCGACCATCCGCAACCACTACTGGACGTCTTGCCGTCTTGGCTCAACCATTACCGGTCCCGGCCGGCTCGATGCAATCTTACGACTGCATCGAACCGTACCTGAAGACCGGTAATGATCTTCGCTCCGGCCACTACCGATCTGCAAAACCTCATCGACCGGCAGTGACCTTTGCCCGGCCACTGCAGATCCGTATACTTCGACCTGCAGTAGCCTTCGCTCGGCTGCTATAGACCCTCATCAAGTAGTATAACCACCAAGATCGAGACTAACCTTGGACGCGGTTTTGTATTTTTTTCCTTGATTAAAACATAGGTTTCGAGATCGAGGTGGCCCTACCCCGATAGCCATCCTGTACACCGGAGTTTGCTTGCCGGTCACGCTATGGAGGTGCCGCAATGGAAATAATATGGCTGGTTCTCGTCGCCGGCAGCATGGCTGTTGCGGTCGCAAACGGCCGCGCCGAGGTGGCTGTGAACGAGGCGCTGAGGTCGGCGGCCGCGGCGGTGGAGACCACGCTTGGATTTCTCGGCGCCATGTGCCTGTGGCTGGGGTTAATGAAGATAGCGGAGCGCTCGGGCCTCGCGGCCGCGCTATCGCGACTTGTGTCACCGCTCCTCCGGCTAGTCATGCCGTCCGTGCCCCCCGACCACCCGGCGTTCGGGGCGGTGTCCATGAGCATAAGCGCAAATCTCCTGGGCCTCGGTAGCGCGGCCACGCCGTTCGGCTTCAAAGCGATGGAGGAACTGAAGCGCCTGGCCGAGAGCGACGCCTGTCACCGCCCGCGTGCCGGCAAACCGGTTGACAGCGCGACGCCCGCGATGTGCACTTTCGTGGCGATGACCTGCGCGGGACTGACGCTGGTCCCCGGGGCCGTGGTGGCGTTGCGCGCTCAGATGGGCTCCAGCGACCCCTCCGCGACTGTCGGGCCGACCATCCTTGCCGGGCTGGTCGCTTGGATGACCGTCCTGGTAACAGACTCGGCTTTCCGTCGGCGGTGGGGTTAAGTGGGCATCTCACCTCGTGGTGAGCCCTGCCTGTACACCGGACCATCTAAACCGTAGTATTCTGCAACACAATTGCTTTCGGATTCGTCATGTGTTGGGGAGAAGCAGAAGGTCAAGACGATGCCCCAGACGGCGCTATCAAGGCAGTGAAAGACGGAGGATATATGCGCATCCGCAGCGTACTACCCGATCTGTTATCAAGTCTCCTTCTCGGGTTGGGCTTTCTCTTGGTCGTGAGTCCTGCGTTTCTCTACTGGTTCATCCACGATAACAGTGAGCGGTATGTCTGGATTATCAGTGGCCCGTACCCTTTTAGTCACTTCGGCAGTGGCCCGTTCCAGCTTTTCTTGGGCACCGGCTTGCTACTTTCGGGGACGACCCTGGTCGCACTATCACTCCTGATCAGGAAGAATATATGATGCGCTGCATATCCTCATGATTGTGGTGGCCTTGCCTCTAGGGCGGGGGCTCAACGCAAGTGGTGTTGCCGCCTACAGTCGCGGGAGGCGATACAACAGCGAATACGCCTTCACGGGTTGTGTGTGCGTGTAGCGGTTCTTCTACTCATAGTCCGCCTGGTGGTGATCGTGTGGTTGGCTCGGCTCTCGCCGCAGTGTCTTTCCTCTCACGCTGGGCGATGCCCGCGCTCATCCTGGGCATACCACTCTATGGCTTTGCCAGGGGGGTTCCCGTCTACCGCACGTTCGTGGAGGGCGCCGAGGAAGGCCTGAATGTGGCCGCCAGGATCCTGCCTTACCTGGTTGCCATCATGTTTGCGACGTCGCTGTTCAGGGCGTCGGGGGCGATGGACGTGCTTGTAGCCGCTTTTCGCCTGCTCACCGCGGTTGGCGTTCCAGCGGAGGTCATTCCGCTCCTGTTCCTGAAGCCCATCTCCGGTGCCGCCTCACTCTCGTA
Organism: Bacillota bacterium; assembly: GCA_013178305.1. Classification (NCBI taxonomy): domain Bacteria; kingdom Bacillati; phylum Bacillota; species Bacillota bacterium. Next base: position 431,268 of record JABLXB010000003.1, read on the forward strand.
CACCATCGACCTCATGAACCGCCTCGGCCCCGATTCCTTCCCCGCATTCCTGGCCTGCGTCAGCCAGGCAAGCTTCGACACCACGTTCTACGTCGTGAGCCTGTACTTCGGCTCCATCGGCGTCAGGAACACCAGGCATACGATCCCCGTGGCGCTCCTCGGCGACGTCACGGGGTTCATCGTCGCGCTGCTGGTCTCCAGGCGGCTGTTCCCGCTGTAGCGCAGGTCAGCCCGCCCTTCTGCCGAGGAGTGCGCTCAAAGCCCCGCCAGGGGTTGACCTCTGGAGATCCCCGATTTGCCGGAAACACCTGTGGGCAATCGTGCGTCCAGAACAGCGGTGATCGCCTGTGTCCTCATCAAGTTCGCCTGGCTGCCTCACGTTACGAGAAGAGATCCTGGCTGAAAACACAACCGGCGGGGCTTCGAGGTCCTGGTCCCCGGAGTGGGTATTCTGGGTCAAGGTAGGTCTACACCGAATGATGCGGTGGCTCCGGTGGATTGCGGAGGACATTGGTCTCCCGGTTGGTTCCGACTGGGGGCGCCCCTCACCTGTGGCGCGTACACGGATGAAGACCCCCGCGGATTTTCCATACCTGCTTTTCCGGCATAATTCCCCGTTAGCCCGCCCATCCAGGGCCGCTGAAGAATACCAGGCGAACAAGGCCCACAACCTCCAGATTGCATGCCGGAAGATCGACGGTATCGTCGTACGGCCGGGAGAAGTGCTGTCATTCTGCCGCCTGGTGGGCCCCACGCCCCGCTCGCGAGGATACTTTCCAGCCCTGACGCTGATCGGAGACCGGCTTCAAGCGCTCACCGGGGGAGGCCTCTGCCAGCTCTCGAACATGATCTACTGGATGGCGCTTCACCTCGGGTTCGAAACAGTGGAACGCCACAGGCATTCGTACGACCTATTTCCCGACGTCAACCGCACGGTACCGTTCGGTTGCGGGGCCACCGTTTTCTACAACTACGTAGACCTCGTGGTTAAGAACACGCTAGAGTTCCCCGTGGGGTTCGGATTCAGGGTCATGGACGGTATGCTGGTCGGGGAGGCCTACGGCGCGTGCCCGCTTCCGTTTGAGGTGCGTGTATACGAAACTGACCACGAGTATTACGATTCCGTCGATGGCAAGCGCCGCCGGAACAAGATCTGGAGGCGCGTCGCCGGACCGGGTGGCCCTCCGCGGGTCGAGCTCGTTGCGGAGAACGATTGCCGCGTGACATACGAGGTTTCAGTCTGACCATAGGGAACCGCGCAGGTACGCGCTATCGCCAGCCGCCGCGGAACCGGAGTAGGACTGCGGCAGTCTAATTGTAAGTAGGGCGGTCCTCGCTATTAGGATTCGAACAGGCCTTCGGTGAGGTGGGGAGGCGGCAGTGAGCGGACGGCGGCGGACACACAGACGAGGGTCGCGCTTTGTTAGCGCGGTTCTGACATTGACGCTCCTGGTTACGGTGTGGGGAACCACGGTACCTCGAATGCCCACCCGCACCGCACTTGCCAACTCGGTCCCGCTGGAGGCGGTCGGGCGCAGCGTCGTGCCGAAGCACAGCACAAGCGTCCGGATGGTCGAAGAAGAGGTCAACGTTGATATTCACTACGCTCCGGCTCTGAAAGCCACCGAACGGGCGGCGTCTCCGGACTATCCGCCGCCGTATGTTGCCAGGGTCCACGCCGTGTTCCTCTTTGAGTCGTCGCGCGACGAACGCCTCACGGTCGGGTTTCCGCCGGGCGTGCTTCCTGACGAGGAGTTCTTCACTCGCCAGGTTGAGGAATTCCGGGTAACGCTCGACGGGGAGGGTCTGGCACATCGAATCGAGACCATTCGTCGGCCGAGGACGGAGGAAACATGGGCGGTGTGGGAGACCCCCTTTCGCAAGGGGCGCATCCGTATGGACGTGGCATACACCATTCCGATGGATCCTCCCAAACCCGACTCGGACCTCCGATTCTACTATGTTCTGAGGACCGGCAAGTACTGGGAGGGACCCATCGGGAAGGCGCTCATCAGGCTGAAGGTCGTGAACTCGCAGGGTCCCGTCCCAATCAGGCGCGGGGACGTACTTGCCGGGACCACCAGAGGCTGGCGGGTGAACGGAAGCGCGCTCGTCTGGGAGTACACGAACATAGAACCGCAGTTCGACATGGAGGTCCACCTTCGGCACTTTCCTATGGAAAGAGACGTTGAAAGGGCTCTCACGCTGGCCGCCGTCTCGAATGTACTGCCGCCGGACTGGCTCGATGAGGAGTGCTCTCCAGAGGAACTCGCTCGGCTGGCATACAGCGTGAAGAGGCACTTCGGTCTGCTGTACTACGAGGCGCGATCCCGTGATGCAGACGAGGAGCGGTTGATACCCATGTTTGAGGCGGGCGTCTTCGTGCACAGGCGGGCGCTGCTTGGCCTGCCGGACGATGATGACCTTCACTCGTCATACCTGGGCTTTCTCGCAGGAGTGATCGAGACCGACAAGCGGGCTGACCTCCTGGAAGACTGGTTCAGGGGGATGCTGCGGGCACTGGAACGAGGCAAACGCGCTGACCTGTCCGACTTCGGTGACCCGGCGGAAGCGAGCTCGTACCGGCGGGCGGTGCGGATGTACGCTCATACGGCGGACCCGGCGAAGCGGTCCGTCGTTGTCAACGTCCTTAAGGCTTGCATGGTGCCGCCCCGCGCCTTCAGGACAATCGTGAACTGGTCGGGAGACCTATCGGGGCTGCCGGCGGAAACCCTCGAGAAGGCGCAACGAGATCTGTACGACGACCTCCGGAGCGGCGGACCCGACGGAGGCGGTGCGCTCGTCTATTTTATAGAAAAGGATACAGCAGAGCCCGTAGCCGAAATATGGGACATCCCGGCGACACCTGAAGCATTGGTTAAAGCGCTCCTCGGCGTGCCGCGTGACACCAGGAACCTTTATTCCCCGTTCATAAGCGGGATCGAGCTGAAAAGCGCGACGGTTCGGGGGCGGACACTGACCCTGGACTTCAACGAGAGGTTTCTTGAGGGGATCACGGGGCGCCTATCCTTTAACGACAAGTGGGTTGCATTCGTGCTGGAGCGGACGCTTTCGCAGATCGACTCGATCGACTCGTACCGGGTGACCGTAAACGGGAGAGCCGTCCCCGCGGGGAGCCACTTCGACTTCAACGGCCCCCTTGACCTGCGCCCATGGCGGGAACGGAGCGATACCGGCGCCGGCACTAGTGACGGCGGAGGAGGTTGACCAATCTGAGCAGGGTAGCGTGTGGAATGCTGGTGGCCGCGTCGATCACGATATATGCTATGATTTGCTCTCCCGTGGCCACCGCGAACGGTTTGCCGTCGGACGTCATCCTGCACGAGAGCGGTGCGATTCTGCTGCCGAGGCCGCAGTCGCCCTTGTGCGTCGACCGGGCCGACATCGTGATGGACGTGCGCGACTACCGAGCGCAGATCCACACGACGTACCAGGTTTCAAACCCGGGGCCGGAGCGGCTCAGGGAACAAGTAGCCTTCTTCGTACCCGATGGGAGCGACGTCGAGGGCCTGGAGACGGTTGTCGCGGGACGGCAAGTCGAGCACCTGCTGCTCAAAGGTAACGCCGGGCAGGTCGTCCCCCCGGGGACGCTCCCTGAACCGGATGAACTGTGGGTGGACCCGCTTAGTGGAGCCAGGTATCAGCCCGCGAATCCGTGGTCGACGCGCGGGAGACCTGCCGTTTTTGTGTTCCCGGTCGAGATCGGGCCACGCGAAACCTGCAAAGTCGAGGTGAAGTACAGGCAGGTCCCAAGCGTAGATTACGGTCGGCTGGTCAGGCCCCTGTATCGTTACGACTACCACCTCTGGCCGGCACGCCACTGGTCGAGTTTTGGACCCATATCAATGAGGATTCTGTCCGGCGGTCAGCAGAGAGCGGTGAGGAGCAATTGTACTGCAGTCAGGCGTGAGGGTAACAGGACAATCGGCGACAGCCAGCTTGACGGAATCCCCGTGGATGTGTTGAGTGTGTACGTGTACAGCGGCGCGATCACTCCATGGGTCCCATGGCCTCTCAACGCGATCTGGCTTGGGCGCTGGGGCAGGATAGCCGTCATTGTCGCAGTGTGCTCACTGGCCGGAGTAGCCGCGGGGCGGGTCGCCCGGCGCAAGCGGCCCGGCGCGCGCCTCTTGAGCCTGGCGCTGTGCGCGGGCGTGCTGGGACTGGCGTACTTGGGCCTCCCGCTTTCCAGCGGTTCAGGGTGGGCGTTCGTCATGTTGTTCATGTTCTTCCCGGTGCTGGTGCTGCTGACGTTCGGGTTGCGCTGGGCGTTCAGCGGCTCGGGGGACTACTATCGGATGGGCCCATGAGGGGGTATCGTCGCGATGGCGTTCGCGGTCGACAACCGTGCACAGGACGCTATCCAGCGCACAGTCCCGATGCTTTGCGCCGTCACGCTGGCGGCGGCCGCCCTCTGTCTGTCGCCGGCCCGCGCGCTGGCCAACGCCGGGCCGACCCGGGCAATTGTCCATATTGGGGGCGGGAACCTGATTCCGTGTAGAGACGCTCCCGTTGTCGTTGAAAGAGAGGACTTGACGATCGATCTCCGCGTCTCCGAGTATGAGCGGGCCAAGATCGCGGCCGCGTACGTCCTTAGAAACGAGGGCCCGCACATACCCTCAGATGCTGAGTTATGACCACAGCTCCAGGCTGATCGGCGCTCCCGCTCGGGTGGACTACCTTCTACTGCCGGCAAGTTACTGGGCGGGATTCGAGCATCTGACCATCCGCGTGCTCACCGGCATCAACCAGCTCGTGACCTCGCGCCCACCGCTCCGCAGGCAGAGGCCCGGGGTCTGGGTTGCCGAGTTCGAGCGCCTCCCGGGCGAGAATCTCAGCGTCTTTGTCTCGTGCTGCTCCACCTGGCGGTCGGGTGGGCCTTGGAGCGTCTCATGTCGTCCCGGGGCGGACAAGTCCGCGACCTGGTGCCCGAGAACCCGGTTGATAACCGTAAAGACAGGTGTTAAAATAAGCATGGCGGATAACCTTTATGGCAAATTTTTTTGAGGGCAAGTGCTCATCACTGATGAGGAGCACTTGTAGCACGAGGCCGGCAGTTGATTGCGTAAACCAGTGAGCTGCAGACCGGGCGGCGGATGAGGAGGCGGTGGAATGCCTGATCCATACGCGGGGGGCCTGGTAAAGGAGAGTCCCTACGCGAAGAAGGAGCCGGTAATGGGGCGGATCGTGGCCGTCCTCAGGCTGCGCATGGACGCAAGGGAACTCGAACTCATCAAACAGCCGTCCAGAGCGGTGGTACGGGGCGAGGTCCACGAACTCATCGTGACCGGCGAGGACGCGGGACCCGGGAGCAAGGTCGACAACGTGGCCTACCTCGGGTTCTTCGAGGTCCTCAACAGCGGTGTCATCCTGGCGGGGGACGAAGTCAAGTGGGGAACGGCGAACCTTGGGAGACTGGCCGGGTTCGACCTCACGCACTTTCCCAACCATCTCAACATTGTCCTCCATTCGGACGTGACGAAGACGGGAGAGGAGCTGGGACTCGAACTGGGATCTACGGTCCAGTTTAGCAGCCCGGCATAAGTAACACCCCGGCGCGGATTGCCCCGGGGGATCCTCAAGGAGGGAACAGAGTTGGCAAGCTTCAAGTACAGGTTCCAGATGTACAAGCACCTCCAGGCAAACATCCCGAACATCTACGCCGAGGCCAAGAAGGCCGCGGACGAGATAGGGATACCGGCCGACCTGCGCGGGAAATTTGGGCTTACCGGCGCGATCTCGGGTTGCCCCGCCCCGATGCGCAAGGCTGTAATGGAGGCCGCGGAGAAGGGCGCGACCGAGGTAATCCCCCTCTCCAAACTCGTGGAGGAGATCCGCGAGATCGTCAAGGACGTTTACGGCGACGAGTTCGACGTCTGCCCCGTCAACACGTGCGAGGCGGGGCTGTGGGTGACCTACGACTGCCTGTTTACACCGCCCAGCCTCGGGCGCGGCGACAGCTATCGCACTCGCTACATCACCCCTTACGAGAAGCACATGCATCACCAGGCCGGCTACGGCAGGCCGTACCCCCCGAAGTACAAGGACTTCCTGGCCGACAGGGGCAGCACCGCGGGCGAATTCGGCTTCTATGGCAAGAGGCTCAACAACCTCGACGTGGTCGTGGTGCCGCTCCCCGGGGCGAAATACGACAACCACGGGATCAAGTACTGGCCGACCCCGCTCCTTACCGGGGTCGATCCCGAGGAGGCCATCGAGAGGATTTCGAACGTAGCCGCGGACAATGCGAACTGCCTGGCAGGCTTCGCCTCGCTCGGCTATGACACCCCCGGCTACGGCTACGGCGTCAAGGATGAGAGCGGCGCGCCACTTCTGCAGAAATATCTCGGCGAACTCGCGGACGAGTTCAACGTTCCGTACGTCGTGGACAACGCGTGGGGCCTTCCGTTTGTCGGGACCGACCCCAGGAAGATCAACGCCGATGTCATAATATACAGCATGGACAAGGCCACAGGCGCCGCGACCAGCGGTTTGATCATCGGCCGCGAGGACGTCATGGTCAACATCAGGCGCGCGCTCGGCATGCACGGCGACAGGTGGGGCACGCTCGCCTCGTACGGTAAGGCCGCGTACGTCACTCAGGACCCGGGCAAAGAGGCGCTCCTCACCCAGGTACATGTACTGAAGGAACTGCGCGACAAACCGGAAATATTCAAGAAGCCCGTGGACGACCTGTACAAGATCGTAACCGAGGAGTTCGCCGCGTTGCCGGCCAAGTTCAAGGACAACCTGGTGTTCAGCAAGTCATACAACTCCGGCACGGTTGAGATCAACTACGAGAAGACCTGGTCCGGGAGCGAACTCGGCTTTCCGGTGTTCACCATCGAGGACATGTACGCCGGCTCGAACATCATCCAGACGGGTCTCAGCCAGATGGGTATCATCCCGACGATCGGCTACGACGCCAACATCTTCATCTCGCCCGGACTCGGCACTTGCGATGAGAACGGCGAGATCGTGGACCAGAAGATGAGGCTCGCGGTCAAGGGGCTCGTGAAGTTGCTCGAGATCATCGGGAGGTACAGCGGTTACCTGTCGTGACTGCGGAGGGGAGAACATGGGAGAGGTCAGGGTCGTCATAGCAGGCGGCGGCTGGTCGGGCTGCGCCGCCGCCCTCACGGCAAAGAACGCAGGCGCCGCGGTAACGTTGCTTGAGCGCACGGACCAACTCCTCGGCACAGGCCTGGTGGGCGGCATCATGCGCAACAACGGCAGGTTCACCGCCACCGAGGAGGCCATCGCGCTCGGCGCTGGCGAGCTGTTCGAGCTCTGCGACAGCATCGCCCGCCACCGGTATCTGGATTTCCCGGGGCATAAGCACGCCACGCTATACGATGTTGCCAAAGCCGAACCGACGATCCGCAGGTACCTGCTGTCGAAGGGCATAGACGTGCGGTGCGAAGCCCGAGTGACCGACGTGGTCATGGAGGGGTCGAAGATCAAGGCCCTGGTCACGGAGGACGGCGAGAAGTACGAGGGAGACGTATTCCTCGACACCACGGGGACGGCCGGGCCCCAGGGGAACTGCACGAAGTACGGCAACGGGTGCGCGATGTGCGTATTGCGCTGCCCGTCGTACGGACCGCGGGTGAGCGTGGCGGCGAAGGCGGGCGTGAAGGAGTTCGTGGGCGGGACCTCCAAGGGGACCATCGGATCCATGAGCGGCTCCTGCAAGCTTCACAAGGAGTCTCTGGCGCCGGAGATCGTTGAGAAGCTGAACGAGGCTGGCGTGGTGGTCATCCCGGTCCCCGCGGAATTGCGCAAGAAGGACGTCCTGGCGTACAAGGCCTGCCAGCAGTACGCGCTGGGCGAGTACGCCGAGAACATCGTCCTGCTGGATACCGGCCACGCCAAGCTCATGACTCCGTTCTTCCCAGTTGAACTCCTGCGGCAGATCCCGGGCATGGAGAACTCGAGGTTCGAGGATCCGTACTCGGGCGGCAAGGGCAATTCGATGCGGTACTTCGCCATCGCTCCCAGGGACGACTTCCTCAAGGTGGAGGGTGTCGACAACCTGTTTTGCGGCGGCGAGAAAACGGGACCGCTCGTGGGGCACACCGAAGCGATGGTCACCGGCGCCCTCGCGGGGTACAACGCCGTGCGCTACACCCTCGGCATGGACCTCGTGAAGATACCGGAGTCGCTGGCGATCGGAGATGCGATCGCGCACGTGGGACGGCTCGTCAAGAGCGGCGAGGGGCTGAGCCAGAAGTTCACCTTCTCGGGGTCAGTGTATTTCGAGAGGATGAAGCAGCTGGGCCTCTATTCGACGGACAAGGCCGCGATAAAGAAGCGCGTGCGCGACGCCGGCATGGAAGGAGCCCTCGCGAAGAGGCTAGTGTGACGGCGGCAGTACGGCTGCCGGAAGATCTAGAAGGAGACTGCGTGCTGGGAGGGAAGCAGATTTTGCTTGGACCGAAAGAGGAACTCGAGTACAACATTCTCAGGGTGGCTTCTGCCGCCGGTGACCTTATCGGGTCCGGCACGCTCTGCCATGGCCTCGACCAGTACGGTATGAGAATAAGTGAGGCGACCGCCGGCCGCCTTCTCCGCAACCTCGACAAGAAAGGCTATACGGAGAGGGTGTCTTTCAAGGGCAGGCGGCTCACCGACCTCGGCAGGAACAGGCTTCAGGAGCTCGCCGGGGAGCGCGAAAGGGCGTCTTTCGGGAGCGAGCTCCTGAAGGTCCTCAAAGCCAGAGGTAAGCAGGAGCTTATCGATATCCTGATCGCCAGGCGCGCCATCGAGAGGGAGACCGCGCGCCTGGCGGCTCAGAACGCGAACGCGGCCGAGGTGGCCGAGCTTGGCGATATCATCAGGCGTCACCGCGAGGTGGTCAAGTCCGGCGGCAGCGGCTCCGACGAGGACGTCAGGTTCCACCAGCTCATCTCCTCCGCGTCGAGGAACAAGGTGCTGATGGCGGCCGCCGACCTCATCAGACAGGACGGCCAGCTCGCACCCATGCTGACGGTAATACGAAAGAGCGTGCACAGCACCGTCGTGGACGATCACATCAGGATATACGAGGCCATCCGCGCGGGCGACCCGGCCGCGGCGGAATCGGCGATGGTCACACACATAGAGAATCTCATCCGGGACGTCCGGAAGTACTGGTCGAAGTACGGTGGTGACGAGCAGTCGCCGCCCGCTCAGGCCCGTCCGCCGCAAGACAGCGGGGTTTGACGGTGGGCGTGGGGTTGGCCGCATCATATCATCGCCAGGGTTTGTCTACAGGTACTCATCATGGATGAGTACCCCGGGGGTGAGCTCCTTGAAATCGACATCGAAGGTGATGGACAGGGTCATAGACGCACTTGACGTTGAGACGTTCGTGGCATGCTCCTCGGAGGATGAAGCCAAGCGGATCGCGCGTGAGATGATGGCCGGCATGGGCATGCCGGAATGCGACGTTGTATTCGTCGAGATGGCCGGATCCGGGGCGCGCATCAGGGCCAGGTGCTACATTCACAGGTCCGGCGATTCGTACGGATGGTTGGGGGTGTGAACCGTGGCGAAGAAGGTGCTGCTCGTACCGCTTGACCCCGTACACGACATAGGCCTCAAGATGATCCGCAGGGCGCTCGTCGAGCGCGGCCACGAGACCACCCTTCTGCAGCCCGACCTCCCGCCCGAGGAGATCGTCCAGGCGATCTCGTCGTCCGGGTGTGAGTACGTGCTCGTCGGCAGGACGCTCGGCTACGGCGTTGCGGACGTCCTCGCCAGGCTCGCCGACCTGGCCGACGCGGCCGGCGTCAGAAGTAAAGTGAAGATGGTTGTCGGGGGCATGGCAGTGCGGCCGGAGATAGCCGCCGAAACGGGGTTCGACGCGGGGTTCGGTCCCGGGACGTCCATCGAAGAAGTGATCGCGTACGTGGAGGGCCGGCCGGTCGAAACCTCCGTGGGCAGCGTGACGAGGTCGAAACCCGACCTCACCTCCGGCTACACCTACTCGTTCAAGAACAGGGAAATCGAGGACACGATCCGCCCGGTAGCGGACGAGGTGGTCGCGTGGGCAACCACCATGACCTCGCCCGCGGTCGAGAGGGCGCGACTCCGCCGCCGCATGGCTGAGGCGTCGCGGAGCGGCGACGCGGGGGGGACGGCCTCCCTCATCAAGTCGTACGTGGCGCTCTGCGACGCGGGGATAGCCCAGTCGTACGACGGCGGGGCCGTGGCGAAGACGCGCCCGATAACGGCGGAAGAAAGAGATGCGCTCGCGCGGCGGGTGGCGCAGGTAAGCGCCCAGGGGGGCTGGAAGACGATCCGCCACGGAAAGGAGCGCCCTGTCGTATTCATCCAGTACGGGACCGGCTGCCCCATCATGGACATCACACACATCCAGGTGGGCGAGTCCTGGGGCGCCGACGGTGTCGTGCACTTCGACCCCTCCTGGGCTGCGAGGAAAGAGGGAATGCTCCACGGCTTCCTCACCCACCAGGAAGACGGTTCGCTCATCACCGAGGGCAATCTCAACCTGATCAAGTCGGGCATGACCCCATACACGCTATGGCAGGTCAGGGCGCACCGCGGGCTCAACACCCCCGAGACGGTCGTGCTGGCCGGCGAGGCGGGGGCCGATCTCACGAAGATCAACATGGTTTACGGATCGCTGGGCGCCGGCACCGATCCCGAAAGACTCACGGTAGACGGGGTCGAGGCAATCAGGCAGGCCGTGCATTACGGCCTGCCGTTCGACGTCGTGACCAACGAGGAGCTGTGCGGGGTCCCGGCGCACAAGGCGTTCGCCGGAATGCTCATCGTTGCCTCCATCGCGAGGCGACTCGGCGGCAGGCCCATCCTCCAGCCGCTATTCTGCTATTCGCCCCAGGTAATGATCGAGGGGCAGATGAAGGACAACTACGTCGACTTCAACGCGGCCAAGGTCATGGCCCTGAGGAGCATCATTGACGCCCCGGTCTGGCCGGGCGCCCCGGTGGGGTTCCTGACCCACACCGAGGACAGGGTGCAGTCATCCATGACCACAGCGCTTCACGCATGCATGGCGTCGTCAATGGGGGTGGACGCCATATCGATCGCCTCTTCGGACGAGGCATATTCCGGCGGTCCCATCTCGGCTGCCGCCAGGGTGGATACCCTCCGCGCGGTAAGGGAGGGTTTCAGGTTTTTCGGGCAGGCCGGCGTGCAGCCGACTCCCATGGCTGCAGAGTGGGCCTCGCAGCTCGTCGAGGGGATCCACGACGTCCTGAAGAAGGTGCGCGACAGGGGATCGTTCGTCGGGGCGCTCTACGACGGACTCCTGGGCACCAGGGAGGACGGGGCATACCCGGGCCGCTCGGGGCGCGGGACTGTCCGCAAGGCGAACACCTGATGATCGCGTCACGTCCGGCAACTGAACGGACGGCCCAGGGCATGCGCTACGAGGCGTCCGCCCGGGGGTCTACACCAGCCCCCTTCGTGCTGGGCGTGGCGGGCACCGCCAAGAATACCGGCAAGACGACCACCATGGCCGGGATCATGCAGGAGGGGCTGGCTCGGGGGTGGCGGATGTGCCTGACCAGTATCGGCTTCGACGGTGAGGAACTCGACAACGTGACCGGCCTTCCGAAACCGAGGATTCACTGCGAGGAGGGCGTCGTCGTGGCCACGGCGTCGAGGTGCGTCGAGGCGGGGACGGCGGCCTTCGGGGCCCTCGAGGACGCGGGCATCGACACGGCGCTGGGCAGGGTCCTCATCGGCGAGGTGAGGCGCCGGGGCCTGGTTGTGCTCGCGGGACCCAACAAGACCATCGACCTGGAGGCGCTCCTTGGGAGGATCCGTGGGATGCGGGCGACTCCGGACCTGGTCCTTGTGGACGGCGCGTTCGGGCGGATCGCCCCCATGACCGCGGTCGATGCGATCGTCATCGCGACCGGCGGGTCTCGAAACCGTTCGATACCGGCCCTGGCCAGGGATACTGAGGCGATAGTCCGCGTGTTCGGCATCCCTTCCCTGGACGACGCGGGGTGGGCGGGACTGTTCGGGGAAGTACGACCTTCGCTCGCAAATGGTGCGGGCTGTGGTGAGACGCTCGTCTCGTACAAGGACGGACGGGTGGCGACGGCCCCGGGGAGCTGCCTCCTCGGCGATCAGGCGTGGGCCGCGGGAGGTCTCGGAATCGCGGGTATCCGCGCGGTCTTCGCGGCGGGGGCCACCGACGCGGGCGGGATAAGGTCGTTCGTCAGGAGCCTTCAGGAGCGTCTTGGCGGCGTGTCGCTGGTGTTCTCGTCGCCGATCAGCCTCATGGTCAGCGGCGACCCGGTGGGGGTGGCCACGGCCATTGACTGGGTGGAGTCTGGCGGCGGCAGGGTGTGGGTCCGCAGGCCGGTCCCGCTGCTCGCGATCACTGTGAACCCCTTTTACCCGGTTAGATTGTCTTCAGGGAATTTCGCCGGCCGGTTCGTCAACCGCAAGAACCTGCTTCGTGAATTCAAACGCCGTTTGGGGGTGCCCGTATGGGATGTGGTGTCCGACAGGACGGCGGGACTCGGGGAACAGGTGGCGTCTGTGCTCCAGCGCAGGCGTCCGGTAGAAATGAAGGAAACGTGAAGGGCCGTGTCGAACAGTCTAAACAGGTCGGAGGAGCGCACATGTCGGCGGGGGACCTGAAACAGGAGATACTTCGAGTAAACAACCGGGTGAATAAGTCGTTGTTCGGCAACGGCCTCCGGTGGCAGAAGGTGGACATCATCGGCCAGAAAATCATCATCCTGGCTGAGAACATGCGGGTCAAGCCACTGGCCGCCATTGACGACAGAGACCCCGTCGCGACGAGGCTCACCGACATCGCGCTCCTGAACGAGTACAAGTCGAGGCTCCGCCAGGAGATCCAGGAGTCGCTGGGGCTGACGGTGAGGTCCATTCTGAAGGACTATGACCCGAAGTACCAGCTGGCGGGTACGATCATTGTGGTCGAGGAGAAGCTCGACGACTGCTCGGACAAGCCCGAGCAGGAGGGGGGCGCGGGCGGTTGCTCGCCCGTGCGGAGCGCGGACTGACGGGCGCGGACCAGGCGCACTCGTGGCCTGGCTGGGTGGCGCAACTGGAATAGAAGCTGGCTAGAGGGAACTCTGTAACGGAGTGCCCTCCAGGACCGCTAGGTTATCCGGGACGGAAGGCTGGCACATGGGGCCGGCCAACCCCCCGGGTAGGTGGCGGTCTTCTTGATTGTATGGGCACTTTCCGGGGCCTGCGGCCAAAATCTGGCGGTCGGGAGGGGATTCAATGGACAAACCGGTTACGGTCACGGACGTGGTGGAGGCGCTCGACAGGATCACCGGTGGCAGGGTATGCGTCAGGGCGTCCGACCTGTTTTCGGGCAAGAACAGGTTCGTCGTGACCAAGTCGTCGGGAATACCCGGCAAGGCCGTGACTGAGACGCCGGGACTGGTGTTCGGCGACCCATCGAGGCAGGTGAAGAAGCTGGCGGTGTGCATGACGCTCACGGAGAGCCAGATCGAGCTGGCGGGAGCGACGGGCGTGGACGCCATCGTCGCCCACCACCCGGTTGCCGACGCCGCGAACTCGGGGGGTGTGACGCTGAAGGTGTACCTCGGGCTGTACGGCATCGCCGTGCTCGAGCTGCACGAGGCGTTCCACGGGCTCCACCCCGGGATTCAGTTCCTCCACGGGCACAAGGCCTTCAGGGTCGACATCGCGTACGGCGGCATTCCGGGCAACGTGATGAGCGTCGGGAAAGCGCTCGACGATGTGAAGACGGCGGGGGACGTCTTGAGACGGTTAGCCTTTTTCATGGGCTACGCAGGCGAACGCGATATGCTCATGGCGGAGAGGGAAGTCCGCGGGTGCGCGTCCGTCGAGGAGACGAACACCGCCACGGGCGGTTGCATCCTGAACGGTTCGGAGTCGAGCAAGGTCGGCACCATAATTCACATCCACCCGCACACGGGGTTCACGGCTGATCACCTGCAGCAGGCCGTAAAGGAGCACCCCGAGATCGACACCGTGATCAGCTCGATAAGCCGCGTACGCGGGGACAGCGATCTGGTGGCTAAGGCGAAAGAACTCGGGCTGACGTTCATCCTCGGGAACTCCCACGCCATGGAGATCCTCGAAAACGGCGTGCCGCTCGCGGCCGCGCTTCAGGCGCTGTTGCCCCCGGTGGAGGTCGTGGTATTCAGGGAGAGGGTCTCGAGCTACCCGCTGGGCCACATCGGCACTCCGGCGATCAGGGAGTACGGGAAGGACATGGCGGGCCGGTACCTGTTGCCCGGCGCGCCCGAAAGGAAATGAAGGGAGGTGCCCCCGGAGGAGACCACTCGTCGATTGCCAAGCGAATCGAGCGCATGAGCCGGATTCTAAATCAGGAGGGACGAAGAGATGGGACAGACTGAGAACAGCGTAGTCGGGAAAAGGCCTCTCAGGGGTATTGAAATCGTCGGTCTTGTCATTCTTGCCCTGTCCATGATCGGTTTGTTCGTGAATCCTGGATTCATCGGCGGGATATTCAACAACATGGTGAACAGGGTCGTGGACGTGGTCGTCAAAGCCTACCTTACCGGCACCCTGGCCTGCGCCATAATTGCCAGCGTCCTGATGGGTCGCGTGCTCGAGAGGCTGGGACTCACAGACGCTATGCTGAGGGTATTCATGCCGGTCGCATCCTTGCTGGGGGTCAACCCCACAGTAGTCGTCCCGGGCGTGTACAACATCCTGGGTGACATCAACGCTGCGGGGAGGATATCGGGACCCGTCCTCAAGAAGTCGGGCGCGACGAAAGACGAGCAGAAGATCGCAGTCGTTACGATGTGCCAGTCGCAGCAGTCGTTCTCAACATTCATGCTCGGGTTGATAGCCCTCGCCAAGGCGGGGGTCTGGGCGTTCCCCGTGGTCATACTCGGGGTTTTCGCGCCACTCGTAGTGATACCGTTCATCCTGTCGAAGACCATCTACAGGAATTGCAGGCGCGTGTCCATTGACGAACTGCCGTCGTTCACGCCGAACACCGGCGCGATGCAGACCATCTTCGGCGGCGCGCGCGAGGGCGCCGAGCTGGTGTTCCTCCTGATCATACCGGCTGCGGCGGTCATATTCTCCATAATCGGGGCACTGGACTTCGTAGGGCTGTGGAAGCCGGTTGAGACGGCCCTTACCGCGGCGTTGAGCGCGCTCAGCATCGATCCCAAGACGGGCATACTCTCGGTGCTTGCGTCACCGACCCTCGCCATGAACACCCTGAAGGACATCTCGAACACGCTGGATCCGAGGCTGGTAGTGGGGTCGTTCATCCTGGGCGCGTCGGGATTCCCGCTCCAGGTCATATTCGGCCAGATCCCCGCGGTCTGGGCCGCGAACTCCAACCTGAGCGAGCGCGAGGCCATGGAGGCCGCCGTGCTCGGCGCGGTATTGAGGATCCTGACCGCCGCGCTGCTCGCCGTGGCGCTGACGCCGCTCATCGTTCAGTAGCAGTTGTCCCGCGCCAGGCGCAGCGGTTGCCGCCACGGCAGCCGCACGCGATCGAAAACGGGCGAGAGGGGCCCCGGTCCCTCTTGCCCGTTACTCTTGCTGCGGGCCGTGTTACTGGCGTACGGCGTTCAGGACTCCGCCCAGAGGTCGAGGGCTTCCGTCACGTCGAACTTGAATACGCCGCGCGACGGCCACGACATCGCGATGTCGGGCCTCCGCAGCGAGAAGTCGTACGCCTTGCCGCCCGCGGGTCCGCTCGCGCTGAGCCCCAGCGAGAACTCCAGGCAGAACACCCCCGGGTCCAGTACGGCGTTGTTTTTGACAGCGATCACCAGCCTCAACCCCGGGCTGAATGTAAGCGGGCACAGAGCGGCAGGCGCCGCCTCGATCGGGCCCAGCCCCAGGCCGGCGCCCGTGTCAGACAGGCTATACATGGCTGGTCTTCCGGTGGCTGCCACGCGCTTCGACGGGAGGACGAACCCATTTAGCAGGTAACGGTCGATCCCCCTCGACGCGGCGACGGGCTCCCCGTCAACCTCGATAGTCATCTCGAAGTATGTAGTGTCGTCCACGCTCAAACCCCTCTCGGAGCGCAGCTCGGCCCCGATGGTCATGCCGGTTCACCCCCTTTCCTTGTGGGGAAGGCCGGCCACTGCCCGAAGTCCACGTGAAACCGGCCTCTACGGTCCCAGTCCACTCTCACGCCGGGGTGGGAGAAGGGGAGGTGGTCGTGCGCCTTTCGCGACCCGCCTACTACCCTGGCAGCCAGGCATGCCTGGAGCGTGCCCTGGTCCACCGGCAGTGACGTCAGGATGTGAAGCCCAAGACGGTCACCGGGGCGGAGCCGGATGGGGACCACGTAGGCGGGGCGGACTCTGAGCGCAATGGCCGGCGCCACGTCCTCGTCCCAGATGTTGATCCTGCCGGTTGCGGCGAGGCGTTCTCCAGGCCGGAAATACGCGGGGCTGCGGAACTCATCGCGGCCTGCTGACTCCTCGACGGCGGCGCCGTTGACCGAAACGCGGACCTCGAAGTAGGTATGCGGCAAAACGTGCGTTTCGGCGAGGGCGAGGAGTTCGATGCCGAGTCTCACCGGAGCCACCTCCGCCTGGGACGCATTATCTTATTCCTGCCGTCGCCGTGGTGTGAGGGAGGCACAGCCTGGGAACGATGGAGGAAAAGGTGCCGGTCCGGCGAAAGTCATTGGGGGTGAAGAGGGTCGTGGGACGGGAAATGCCGCGAGGTACAGGTTCGTCGAAAATGGAAAGACTCCAGAAGGCCTTGGCCTCGGCCGGAGCCGGCTCGAGGCGTTCTTGTGAGGAACTGATCTCAGCCGGCCGCGTCACGGTTAACGGTGTGCCGGTGACCCTGGGTACGAAGGTGGACCCGCTCCTGGATCGCGTCACGGTGGACGGGAGGCCGGTGGACCTGCGGCCAAGGCGCCCGGTGTGCATAATCATGTACAAGCCCCGCGGATACGTAACGACAAGGCGCGACCCGCATGGCAGGCGGACCGTGATGGACCTCGTGCGCGAAGACATACCGGGGCTTCACCCGGTGGGCCGCCTCGACTATGATAGTGAAGGATTGCTGCTTCTCACAAACGACGGCGGGATCACCTACCGCCTGACGCATCCCAAGCACGAAGTGGACAAGACCTATGAGGTCTCCGTCGAGGGAGTGCCCGGCGGCTCGGTCCTGGACAGGTTGAGGACCGGCGTGAGGCTTCAGGAAGGCACGACGGCGCCGGCGCGGGCCGGCATCCTGCGCACATCGGAGAACCGCGCCGTCGTGAAGATAAGTATCCATCAGGGGTGGAACAGGCAGGTTCGCCGGATGTTCGAGGCTGTGGGACACCCCGTGGTTAGACTCAAGAGGACCGCGTACGGTCCTCTCCGCCTGGGACGGCTGAAACCCGGCCAGTACAGGTTCCTCAGCGACGAAGAGATGGACTCGCTGAGGGCGCCCGGTCAGGGGCCCGGTAGAGCATTACCCGGTGGGAGGGGGAGGGAACGAAATTGGAGCCGCAGTACTTGAAAACGCTCTCGGAAGTCGCCCGGTTCAAGGTGGATGGGTCCAACCGGCTGCATTCGGCTACCCATGAAGAAATCCGGATGGGGGCCACCACCGACATCTACTTCATAAAGACCTACGAAATCCTGAAATCGCTCGGCCTGGAGAACGAACCCGTCGTGGCGGAGATATTCGCGTCGCGCGGCGGCCTCCTCGCCGGGATGCCGGAGTGCATTTCCCTGCTCAGAGGGAATGGCGTCGATGTGGAGGCGCTCGAAGAGGGCGAGCCGTTCGGGCCGAAGGAAGTCATCATGAGGATATCAGGACCCTACGGGGACTTCGGCATATACGAAACGGCGCTGCTGGGCATACTCGCTTCGGCGAGCGCCTGGGCTACGGCCGCCGGCGAGTGCAAGGCGGCCTCCGGGGGCCGGCCGTTTCTCTCGTTCGGAGCGAGGCACGTGCATCCCGCGGTCGCCCCGGTCATGGAGCGGGCCGCGATTGTCGGGGGAGCCTCAGGGGCGAGCGACATCCTTGGCGCAAGACTCATGGGGCAGGAGCCCTCCGGCACGATGCCGCACGCCGTGGTGCTCATAGTAGGCGACACCATCAAGGTGGCGAGGGAATACGACCGCATCATGCCGCCGGACACAAAGCGAATCGTGCTGGTGGATACGTTCAAGGACGAGGCGGAGGAATCGCTCCGCGTCGCCGGGGCGCTCGGCGACAGGCTGGAGGCTGTAAGGCTCGACACTCCTGGTGAGAGGGGCGGGGTGACTGCCGACCTCGTGCGGGAGGTCCGGGCACGGCTGGACCAGGCCGGGTACAGGCACGTCAAGATATTCGTTTCCGGTGGCGTTACCCCCGAGAGAATGTCCGTGCTGGCCGAGGCCGGGGCCGACGCGTTTGGCATCGGCAGCTACATATCGGGGGCGAAGCCGATAGACATGACCATGGACCTGAAGGAGATAAATGGCCGCCCGATCGCGAAAAGGGGCCGGATTCCCGGGCGGACCCCGAATCCGAAGTTACGGAAGGTACTCTAGACCGGACGGTCCGGCCGGCGCCCCGAGCCGCCTGTTCGCGCGCTAGGATCATAATACCCTCCGGTGGGACAGCATAGGATAGTATGGGGACATCCCCCCGGGGAGTGGTACCGTTGGATGACAGGCGGTCGCCCGGCTGGGCGCGACAGGTTGAAGCGGCTCTCGTCAGGCTGTGTGCGGCCGGCCTGGCGTTGACGGTGGCGGCTCAGATAATGCTGACGAACAGCTCGTGGAGGCCCCTGTTGAACTTCGCGCACCGCGCCGAGGGGGTCAAGGTCGACGCGGCTGCGCTTACCGTGATACGCATGCCAGGCGAAGGCCGCGCCGCAGTCCGGCGATCAGCGGGGCGACCTGCCGCGCTGACGCTGAGGATTGAGGGGGACGTCGCCGGGGCTGAGGCCGCCGTATGGGCGGGAAGCCGGTACGCGGGGAGGCTCTACATGGGGCGCGATGACGCGCGGACGCTCGACGTCGAACTGTTTGATGGAGAGGAGATCACGCTGCGTCGGTTGAGTCGTGGGCCTGTGAGGGTAACCGTGGCAAGGGCCGGTGGGGGCGTGGACTACCCGCGCGTTGGAAGCCACTTCGTGGTGTCCGGAGAGGTGGAGCGGGTTGGCCCTATCGCAGTCCGCTGAACGCCTCAGGCAGCGCGTCCGGCCACTCAAAAAAGGAAAAGTCGAATCCATGTCGAAAATCACAACCGTGCCAGGACGGAAACGCGTGAGAATCGGAATCGATGGCCCGGCAGGGGCTGGCAAGAGCACTCTCGCGAGGCGGCTTGCCGGCGAACTGGGACTACCATATATCGATACGGGCGCGATGTATCGCGCCCTTGCTTTAGGGGTTCTCCGGTCGGGCCTGGACCCGCGCGACACCGGAATCGTGGCGAATCTGGCATCTACCACGAAAGTGACGCTGAAGGCACCGGATTCAGGGGGGACCGGCGCGAGTCAGGTTGTCCTCCTCGACGGCCGGGACGTGACGGCCGAGATAAGATCCCCTGAGGTCAACGCCGCCGTTTCCTACGTGGCCGAGAATCCGGCCGTGAGGAGGCTCATGGTCGCGGCGCAGCGGGAAATGGCCGCGGGGGGTGCGGTCATGGAGGGCCGCGACATTTGCACCAGAGTCCTGCCTGACGCGGAACTCAAGGTATTCCTTACGGCGAGCTTCGCGGAACGGGCACGCAGGCGATACAGGGAGATCCTGAGCAATGGATACGCGACCACGCTTGATGAGGTGGCAGCCGCGATGGCGACGAGGGACCGCATAGACTCCGGGAGGGAGACGGACCCGCTCCGGCCGGCCGAGGACTCGATCGTGATCGATAGTACCTGCATGAACGCTGATGAAGTTACCCGGGCCGTGTTAAGGCTCTGCGAGGGACTTGGCAGTTGCTGTACTGGGTGTTGAGGAGAATCCTGTGTTTTGTGGCCTGGTCGCTGTTCAGGGTACGGGTTTGGGGCAAGGAGAACGTGCCCTCGACCGGTCCCCTGATCGTATGCTCCAACCACCTTAACTGGTGGGATCCGGTGGTTGTGGCGGGGGCCGTGCCTCGCAAGGTCTCGTTCATGGCCAAAGAAGAGCTTTTCCGGTACCCGGTATTCGGACAAGTGCTGCGGATGGTGGAGGCTTTCCCGGTCAGGCGCGGCGCGGCCGATAGGCAGGCGATAGCCTCCGCCGGCAAGGTGCTGGCGGCCGGCGGCGCCGTTGGGGTATTCCCCGAGGGCACGCGCAGCAGGACCGGGGAGCTCGGCAAGGCTAACAATGGCGGCGCATACCTGGCCATGCGGAACGCCGCCCCCGTGCTTCCGGTGGGCATCACGGGTCCGTACGGGGTCGGGCGCACAGTGAAAGTGATTATAGGCGAGCCGTTCATGCTGGATGGTTTCGCAGGCAGACCGACGTCGCAGGACGTCGAGCATGGCGGCGCGAGGGTCATGAAAGCGATAGCCGGCCTGATTGATCGGGGGAAATCGATTGAAGGTCAGGTTCGCTGATGATCTGGGGTTCTGTTACGGAGTCAAGCGCGCGGTCGAAATGGCCGAGGCTGCGGCCGGAAGCTCAGGCGGTACCATATATTGCCTGGGTCCCCTGATTCACAACCCCCAGGAGGTAGAACGACTCCGCTCGAAAGGGATCAGACCGGTTGAAGGCCTCGCCCAGGTCATCGCCGGCACCCTCGTCTTGAGAACCCATGGGATGCCGCGCGATGTCGTTGCAGAGGCGTTGAGGAGGGGGCTGCCGGTCGTCGATGCCACTTGCCCGCACGTCCGGGCGGCGCAACAGGCGGCGAAGTCCCTCAGCGAACAGGGCTACCGGGTGCTGATCGTGGGCGACCCGGAGCATCCGGAGGTTATCGCCACCAGCTCGTGGGCGGGGAACGGATGCGCGGTCATCGACAGCGTCGAGAAGGCGCAGGCGCTCCCGGCCACGGACAGGGCGGGGGTCGTGGCGCAGACGACCGTGAGGCGTGAGCTGTTCGAAGCAGTCGTGGAGGTTCTCAGGGGCAGAGTCCCCGACCTCAAGGTGGAGGAGACGATCTGCGAGGCCACCGCGAGGAGACAGGAGGCTACCCGCCGGCTGGCCGGGTGCTGCGACCTGCTGCTTGTAGTAGGAGGCAGGGGGAGTGCGAACACCCGGCGGCTTGCAGAAATAGCTAGAGAAGAAGGTTGTGAGACCCACCTCATCGAATCGGCTGAAGAGCTCAGGCGGGAGTGGTTTATGGGTAAAAGCTCGGTGGGGATGACAGCCGGAACCTCAACGCCAGAGTGGGTCATAAAGGAGGTCGCAGGCAAGGTGGAGGACATCGAGAAGAACGTATCTCACGAGGAGGCGCCCCAGGCGTCGGAACCTGAACAGAAGGCGGGGGGTCAGCCCGAAGCGGCGGCTGCGCCGGAAACGCTGGCCTCGCCTGAACCCGAGGTGAAGGCCGAGGCGGAGGCCGTTCCCGAGGCGCCGGCTCCTGAACCGCCGTCCCCCGAACAGCCTGCGGCACAGGCCGGGCCCGCGGAAGGCCAGATGTACGACGAGGCGCTGAAAGTGGTGAAGTCCGGCGATCTGATCAAGGGTAAAGTGGTTTCGGTCGACGAGAACGGCGTCATGGTGGATGTCGGCTACAAGTCCGAAGGCGTCATACCGCCCAACGAGGTCAGTCGCAAGCAGGCGCCCTTGACTGAGATTGTCCACCCCGGAGACGAAATCATGGTGTACGTTCTTAGCGTGGACAGCCAGGAAGGCGTGCTGAAGCTCTCGAAGCGCCGCGCCGATGAGGAAGTGGCCTGGAAGAGCCTGCAGGAAGCCCTCGACGAGGGGCGCATCATCGAGGCGGAGGTCATCCAGGAGGTCAAGGGCGGTCTCGTGGTTGACGTCGGCCTCAGGGGGTTCGTCCCCGCGTCCCAGATCGAGCGCGGGTACGTGAGCAACCTCTCCAGGTACGTCGGGAAGCAGGTCCGCCTGAAGGTACTCGAGCTCGACCGCTCCAAGAACAGGGTCGTGCTGTCGCAGCGCGTGGTCCTGGAAGAGGAACGCGAGCGGCTGCGCACGGAGACGTGGTCGAGCATCAGCGAGGGGCAGGTCAGGCGCGGCGTGGTCAAGGGGCTGACCGACTTCGGCGCGTTCGTCGACATCGGCGGGGTGGATGGACTCCTCCACGTGTCCGAACTCTCGTGGGGCAGGGTGAGTCACCCATCCGAGGTAGTCAAAGAGGGCGACCAGATCGACGTGATGGTGTTGAGGATCGACAGGGAGAAGGGCAAGATATCGCTCGGTCTCAAGCAGGTGCTTCCAGACCCGTGGAGCACCGTGTCGACGAAGTACCCCGTGGACGCAGTGGTCCAGGGTAAGGTGACCAGGCTGGCTCCGTTCGGGGCGTTCGTGCAGCTGGAGCCGGGCGTCGAGGGACTCATACACATATCGGAGATGTCGCACCAGAGGGTCGCCAAACCCGACGAGGTGCTGAGCCCCGGTCAGGCGGTCAAGGTGAAGGTTCTGAAGTCCAAGCCCGACGAGAGGCGGATCAGCCTGAGCCTCAAGGCGGTCGAGGATGACACGGAAAAGGCGCGGGCCGACGAGTACATCGCGGAGCAGAAGGCTCTCGATAACCCAACACTCGGCGACATGTTCGGCGACATCCTCGGCGAGGCCAGGGGCGACAAGGAAACTAAGGAGGACACTGGGGAGTAAGCGCGGCTGGGCGGGGGCGGACCCTCGGGTCCCCGCCGCGCACTGCACACTCCGCAGATGCAGATTGCGGGGCCGCATGGCGGCGGCCCCTTTTCAATTCAATCAGGCCGGCGGTGCCAGCCTGCGCTCTCTACCCCCCGGATTAGGCATGTCATCTTTCCTGACATCCTCGCTTGACAGTATTTCTGACCAGCACATATACTCAAGCCATGGCTGGAAGAACTGGGGGTATGGCGCTTGATAGAGTGTGACAGGCCGGTCCTGTCGATGAGCGTGGTCGTTTCGATGACAGGGCTCAGTGAGCGCCAGATCAGGTACTACGAGTCCAAAGGGCTTCTCAAGCCGGACCGCACCCGTGGCAACAGGCGAATGTACTCACAGGAAGACGTCGACCGGCTTCGCGAGATAAAGGCCCTGCTCCAGGTTGGCTACACGCTGGGCGAGGTCCCAGCAGCCCTTACCAGGCGCGCGCAGAGCCAGGCCAGGCAGCCTCACCGCGGCGACGCCGCCATCAAGTTTCCCGGCGCCGGAAGCGGTCAGCCGGCCAGGCGAATCACGTCGCTCTATCCGCCCGCCGGCGGGTTCCAGTTGATCGACGCCGTCGATGAGGCGAGGTCCAAGGCGGCCAGGTCCAAAGATGTCATTTCCATAGGGGAAGGGAGAGGAAAGGCTTGACGAGGAGGACGGAAGAGGACGTCATGAGGCTGGCCAGGGACCTGAACGTGAAGTTCGTGATGCTCCAGCTCATCGACATCCTCGGGGTTCCGAAGAACGTGGCGATACCTGTGTCGGAACTGGAGAAGGCCCTCCGCGGCGAGCACCTTTTCGACGGCTCTTCGATCGAGGGCTTTGTGAGGATCGAGGAGTCCGACATGGTGCTGAGGCCGGACCCCGACACGTTCGCCGTATTCCCGTGGAAGTCACAGGAAGGGGTCACCGCCAGGCTCATCTGCGACGTGCACAACCCCGACGGCTCCCCGTTTGCAGGCTGCCCCAGGCAGGCCTTGAAAAGGATCATGAAAGAGGCCGAGGGTCTGGGGTTCACCATGTTCTGCGGGTCGGAGGCGGAATTCTTCCTGTTCGAGCGCGACGAGAAGGGCAAGCCCGTTTTGCAGACGAGCGACCAGGCCGGGTATTTCGACCTCTCGCCGATGGACAAGGGCGAGGACGCGCGGCGCGACATGGTGCTGGCCATGCAGGAAATGGGGTTTGAAGTGGAGACCTCGCACCACGAGGTCGCGCCGGGCCAGCACGAGATCGATTTCAAGTACGCCGACGCGGTGCGGACCGCGGACAACATAGTGACATTCCGCTTCATCGTCAGGGTGATAGCCCTCGAGCACGGGATGCACGCAACGTTCATGCCGAAGCCCATATTCGGGGTGAACGGCTCGGGGATGCACACCCACCAGTCCCTTTTCGCCAACGGCGCCAACGCATTCGCCGACCCGGGCGGCAAGTACGGGCTGAGTAAGGCCTGCCTGTACTATATCGGCGGGTTGATGAAGCACGCGAAGGCGATCACCGCGATATGCAACCCGCTTGTGAATTCTTACAAGCGGCTGGTACCGGGTTACGAGGCGCCGTGCTACATCGCGTGGTCCGAGAGGAACCGCAGCCCGCTCATCCGCGTCCCCGCCGTGCGCGGCAAGGCCACGAGGATCGAGTTCCGCAGCCCCGACCCGTCGTGCAACCCATATCTCGCGTACGCGCTGATGCTGAAGGCGGGCCTGGACGGCATCAGGAACCGGATCGAGCCGCCGGAGCCAATGAACCGGAATATCTACGAGATGGACGAGGTCGAGAGGATCGCTCTCGGAGTCGACAACCTGCCCGGCAGCCTTTTCGACGCGATTCAGGAGATGAAGAAAGACTCGCTCGTGAAAGACGCTCTCGGAGACCACATCTACAACAGGTTCATCGAGGCGAAGACGATAGAATGGGACGTCTACCGCACGCAGGTTCACGAGTGGGAGCACCAGCAGTACCTGACGGTGTTCTAGACAGCGGCGTTCCACGGAACTGCGTTCCAGAGAGCAGATTGGCCCGCCGGGTCACACCGGAGGGCCAATTCGATTGGCGCGAGGACATTTGCGGTCCCGTGTTGAACCATCCCCCGTAAGCCGGCCAAGGATTTCTCGTGAGCGTCCGTGTCGAGCAGACCCTGCGCCTGCAGCCGGCGAGCCCTCGTGGAGGTGTTCCGTTTGACCGGTGTGCCGCCCATCGATCGCGATAAAGTGCGGGCCTGGCTCAGAGACATGATATCGATCGACTCCGTCAACCCGACGCTCGTCAGCGGCGGGGCCGGCGAGGGCGCGATGGCCCGGTACCTTGCCGGCGTCTGCAGGGACATCGGCCTGGAAGCGACCGTCGAGGGGCCGTCGCCCGACAGGCCCAACATCGTGGCGACGCTGCGCGGCTCGCGGCCGTCCCGTCGACAGAATCTCCTTCTCAACGGCCACCTCGACACGGTCGGCGTCGGCGGTATGCGTGATCCGCTGGTGGCCATGGAAAGGAACGGGCGGGTGTACGGCCGCGGCGCACTCGACATGAAGGGGGGCCTGGCGGCCATCCTCGGCGCCATGGAAGCGCTCTCGCGGAGCGGCCTGAATCTCGAGGGGGACGTGATCTTCGGCGGCACCAGCGACGAGGAGCACTCCAGCGTGGGGGCGCAGTATCTCGCGCCGCGGGTCGAGGCCGGGGCGGCCGTCATCACCGAGGCCACCGGCATGCGAATATGCGTCGCCCACAAGGGATTTGCGTGGGTGAGGGTGGAGACGCGGGGGAGGGCCGCGCACGGGAGCCGTCCGTCCGACGGCGTGGACGCGATAGCGCACATGGGGAGGTTCCTGACACGACTGGAAGGGCTCGCGGCGCGGGAGTTCCCGCGCAGGGGCCACCCTCTTCTCGGCCCGCCGTCCTTGCATGCCTCGACTGTGTCGGGCGGCGCGGAGCTCAGCACCTACCCGGACAGATGCGTCCTGATGTACGAGATGCGCACCGTACCCGGGGAAACCGCGGAGACGGTCCTCACGGAGTGCGGCGGAATCATCGACTCTCTCTCTCGGGAGGACCCGTCATTCAAGGCGGACTTCCAGGTCACCGTGTTCCGTCCCCCATACGAGGTGAACCCCGGTTCGCGCCTTGTGAGGTTGCTTGGCGAGTCGTTTACGCGGGCTACCGGCAGGCCGCCGGCGACGACCGGCATGGCGTGCTGGCTCGACAGCGCGATTTTCGGAGGGGCGGGGATACCCAGCGTCATCTTCGGCCCGGGCGGCGAAGGCGCGCACGCCGACGAGGAGTACGTCAACGTGGAGGACGTGCTCACGGTAGCGGGTACGCTGGCGGACCTCGCCGTGCTGTTCTGTGGTGGGGCCGACGGCGACGTGTAAGGAGGGAGACGCTTGCGAGTGCTGGTTGCGCCCAACGCATTCAAGGGCAGCCTGAGCCCTGCCGCGGCCGCCCACAGCCTCTCCGCGGGCCTTCGACGGTCCCTGGAGGACGTCGATGTGGCCGAGTTCCCGATATCAGACGGGGGCCAGGGTTTTGTCGACGCCGTCGTTACCGCGAAGAACGGTGAGTTTGTGGAGGTCGAGGTTGAGGGGCCGCTGGGGGACCATGTGCGGGCGCGCTTTGGACTTATAGGTGCCGGAAGGACGGCGGTCGTGGAAATGGCGTCGGCGTCGGGAATAACATTGATCCCGGCGGAGAAGCGGGACCCGCTGAAAGCGAGCACGTACGGGACCGGCCAGATCATACGCGCGGCGCTCGAACGTGGCTGTGATAAACTGATCGTCGGCATAGGAGGCAGCGCCACAAACGACGGCGGGGCCGGAATGGCGCAGGCGCTGGGCGCCAGGCTGCTCGATCCGGATGGCCGCGACCTCGGCAGAGGCGGTGGCGAGCTCGCCCGTCTGGAGTCGATCGACGCGACTGGCGTGGACGAGCGACTCCGGATGGTCGACGTTATCGTGGCGTGCGACGTGACCAATCCCCTTTGCGGCGAGACCGGGGCTTCTGCGGTGTACGGCCCGCAGAAGGGGGCCACCCCGGAGATGGTCAGGATTCTTGACAGGAACTTGTTCAGATTCGCACAAGTCATGAAACGCGACCTGGGTGCGGATGTGTTGTCGATCCCGGGTTCGGGCGCCGCGGGCGGGCTCGGAGGGGGCCTCCTCGCATTCGCCGGCGCGAGGCTCATGCCGGGTTTCGAGATAGTTTCGGGAATACTTGGGTTGGAAGCGGCTGTCAGGGCTTGCGACCTGGTCGTGACAGGGGAAGGACGGCTGGATTTGCAGACGCTCAGTGGTAAGGGCCCCCTCGGTGTGGCGCGGCTTGCCAGGGGTAGCGGCGTTCCGGTTGTGGCGGTCGCCGGCCAGGTGGAAGACGGCGCCTGGGACGCGATGAACGAGGAATTCGACGCCGTGGTCGTGGCTTCAGGCGGGCCCAGTACCGAGCAGGCGACGATGGCGGCCGCGGGCACGCTTCTAGAGCGGGCCGGATTAATGATCGGGAGGATGATATCCGTGGGGCGTGTTCTTGAGAGGCGGGACACTCCATGATGGCGGATTACGCGGGCCTGATACTGGCGGGAGGCGCGGGGTACTTCCTCGGTTCTATTCCGTTCGGGTTGATAGTCGGTCGCCGTCTTGGGAATGTCGACGTGAGGAATTACGGGAGCGGGAACATTGGAACGACCAACGTGCTGCGGGTGCTGGGTCCCGCCCCCGCCGCAGTGGTGCTGGGTTTCGACCTGGGGAAGGGCGCGCTCTCGGCTTTGCTCGGGTCGAGACTGGCGGGGTCCTGGGGAGCGTCGATCGCCGCCGCCATGGCGGTCGTGGGCCATTCGTTCCCCGTGTGGCTCGGATTCCGCGGCGGAAAGAGCGTGGCCACAGCCGCAGGGGGGCTGCTCGTTCTTGCCCCGAAAGTGCTGTTGATCGAGATCGCCCTGTTCGTTGCGGTCGTCGCCACGACGCGCTACGTCTCACTCGGATCGATACTCGCCGCGGCTGCCGTTCCGTTCCTGTTCGCCGCCACCGGCTCGGATACACCCGGTATAGCGTACGCCGCCGTCGCAGGGGGTCTCGTCATCGTTCGGCACAGGACAAACATCCGGAGGCTCCTCTCGGGTACCGAAAACAGATTGGGGAAAAAGGCCGGACCCGGCTGAATATAATCCTCGTGGGAGGGATCGGCCTATGCCTTACACAAGAGCCGGCCTCGGACGGAGGGTCCTGGCGTCGCTTGTCGACGCGGTTATCTCGCTGGTACTCGCGATGGCGCCGGTTGTCGGTGGGCTCGCCGCGGCCGCCTACATGCTCGCGAAGGACGGGCTGATGGATGGAAGGAGTCCCGGCAAGAAGATCTTCAACCTGAAGGTGGTGACTGTGTCCGGCTGGCAGGCTGCCACGTATGTGGATTCCGTCAAGCGTAACGCCATTTTCGCCGCCCCCGACCTTCTAATGCTCGTCCCCATCATCGGCCTCACCTTCGCAGCCCCCGTTTCGCTGGCGATCTTCATACTCGAGCTGGTTTTCATCATCACCGACCCCGAGGGTCTCAGACTCGGCGACAAATTCGCGGGGACAAAGGTTGTGGAGGTACTGCCGGAACGGATGAAGGCCGCCTAGCGCTCAGCACCCAACCCGGCACGCATGCCCCAACGCGGCCGCCCCGTCTTTTTGCCTGCGGCGGAATTACTTTCCGCGCCGGCGGGGTGGACAGGCCGACGCTGATCTGGTGTATAATCGGGGAGGCCGGGACTTGAGGTCAATATGAGCGTGGGGGTCGTGCAGTTGAGGAAATGGCTTCTCGTTGGAATCGTACTGGCCCTGATCGCGGGGCTTGGCGTTGCGGTTTATACCAGGTCGGCGGTGTTGTCTGTCAACGGGGACCGGATTAGCCCAGACGAGTTCTACAAGGCGCTGCAGAACGAATCAGGCAAGCAGGTACTCGACCGCCTGATAATTGAAAGGCTGGTTAAGCAGGAGGCGAAGCGCCAGAACATCGCCGTTTCCAGGGAAGACGTTGACAAGGAGATCGCCCGGATCAAGACGCAGTTCCTCAGTGACGAGGAGTTCAAGAATGCCCTGAAGGACGCCGGCATGGAGATGAGTGACTTGCAGGACGTAGTCGGCCTGAACCTGCTCATCAAGAAGCTCACCTTGAAGGACGTCAAGATCACCGAGGACGACATCAAGAGTTACTTTGATGAGAACAAGGAGTCGCTGGGCCAGCCGGAAAAGGTGAAGGTCAGGCACATCCTCGTCGAGACCCGAGAAGAAGCAGAGCAGATATTGAAAGACCTGAAGGCGGGCAAGGATTTCGCTGCGCTGGCCGTGGCGAAGTCCACCGACCCGGGCAGCAAGGACAACGGCGGGGACATGGGGTTCATCACGCGCGGCGAGACCGAGGAAGCGTTCGAGAAAGCCGCGTTCGCGCTCAAGGCAGGCGAGCTCAGCGACGTGGTGCAGACGTCGTACGGTTTCCACGTGATCAGGGTCGACGCGAAGGAAGAGGCCAGGCCTGCGACGCTTGAGGGTTCGCGCGCGAAGATCGTGGAAGCGCTGGAGTCGTCGAAGGCGAAGCCCGTCGAGACCCTGGTCAACGAACTGAAGTCGGCTTCGAATGTGCGTGTGTACTGGGAGCGGTATAAGTATCTCGAGCACGTGCCCGCACCCGCTGCCGAGCCGGAAAAGAAGTAGGCTGGAAGGATAAGAGAACGCGAGATATTTCAAGGAGAGCGCCTCTTTATCGGCGCTCTCTTCGTTTTGCGCGATATAGTAACATTAGCATATATGATTATTGAGATATATGATGCGTTACGGGTGATGGATTGTGAAGGATTTCAATAAGTATCGCCGTGAGGCTGACCTGCTGAAGGCGATCGCCCACCCCGTCCGGCTGTGCATATTGGAGGGCCTGATAGACGAGGAATGCAACGTCGGAAAGATGCAGGAGTGCCTCGGGTTACCGCAGGCCAACGTGTCGCAGCACCTGGCGGTACTCCGGGCGAGGGGCATCGTGGCCGGCCATCGCGAGGGTCTCGAGGTGCGATACTCCGTCGTTGACCCTCGGGTTGCCAGGGTGGTCAGGTCAATTCTTGGGGGCGAAGGGAGTGGGGTGGATGGGTAAGAGGATAGTGGTTATCGGCGCCGTGGCTGCCGGCACAAAGGCCGCCGCCAAGGCGAGGCGTGACGACCCCGCCGCGTCGATAACCGTGCTCACCGAGGAAAGGGACGTATCGTACGCTGGTTGCGGGCTGCCGTACTACGTCGGCGGGGTGATAAAGGGCCGCGGGGAGCTCGTGGTGAGGTCGGCTGAGTCATTCCGCGATTCGGAGCGGATCGAGGTCATCACCGGGCACCGAGCCGACTCGATCGAACGCGGCAGGAAGGTGGTCGTGGCCACGGACCTGGATACCGGCACAAAGCGCGAGTTCGAATACGACAGGCTGGTGCTCGCGACCGGAGCGAGCGCGATAGTGCCCGACGTGCCGGGGGTCCACCTGGAGGGGGTTTTCAAGCTTAGGAGCGTCACCGATGCAGACGCGTTGACCTCGTTCATCGAACGAAGGAGGCCGTGTCGCGCCGTCGTGGTTGGCGGCGGGTTCATCGGCCTCGAGTCGGCGGAGAACCTCAGCCGGAAAGGGATACGAGTCTCCGTGGTGGAGATGCTCGAGGACTTCCCACCCGGGTTTGACCCGGACATGTCGAGGTGCATCAGGAACTGCGTCGTGGAGAGCGGCGTTGAGGTGTACGCCGGCGAGGCATTGGTCGGCATAGAGGACGGTGGGTCCGGCTGCGTACGGCGGGTGCGTACGAACGCGCGCTGTCTGGATGCCGACATGGTGCTCGTGGCCGTGGGAGTCAGGCCCAACACGCGGCTTGCGGCCGGTTCGGGGCTGGCGCTCGGCCCGCGCGGCGCAATACTTGTGGACGGGTCCATGAGGACGTCCGACCCCGACATATACGCCGCGGGGGACTGTGCGGCGACCAGACATCTCGTCACTGGGAAGCCCGCCTGGTACCCGATGGGCTCGACGGCGAACAAGATGGGGCGGGTGGCCGGCATTGAGGTGGCGGGGGCTGCCGGAGGCTCGCAGGCGTTCGCGGGGGTGCTCGGCACCGCCGTGTTCAAGGTGTTCGACACGTCCTGCGCGCGAACCGGCCTTACGGAGGCCGAGGCTGCGGCAGAAGGGTTCGATCCGGTATCCGCCACGGTGGCCGCTCCGGACAGGGCACACTACTACCCGGGTCACAGGGACATCGTGGTCAGGTTGATCGCAGACGGCCGGACGCGCCGCGTGCTTGGGGCCCAGATCGTGGGCGAGGGCGTGGTCGACAAGCCCATCGACACCCTCGTTACCCTGATCTCGCTGAAAGGCACGGTCGACGAACTGTCGACGCTTGACCTGGCGTACGCGCCGCCGTTCTCGAGCGCCATGAGCCCCGTGATTACCGCTGCGAACGTGCTGCTCAACAAGATGGGCGGGAGGCTGGACGGGATCACGGCCGCGCGGCTCCAGGCGCGGCTGCGGGATC
Source organism: Bacillota bacterium (assembly GCA_013178305.1). Taxonomy (NCBI): domain Bacteria; kingdom Bacillati; phylum Bacillota; species Bacillota bacterium. The sequence goes on from JABLXB010000003.1 coordinate 462,517, forward strand.
CGGGAGTGTTTCTCCTCGACGTGAGGACCGGGGCGGAGTTCACCGCCAGGTCGATACCGGGGTCTGTGAACATTCCGGTGAACGAGATCGAGGCGCGCGTGGCCGAGGTCCCCCGCGACCGTGAGTTGATCATCATATGCAGGGTGGGGCGGAGGGCGTATACGGCCTATCTGAAGCTCCGGAACCTCGGCTTCAGCCGGGTGGAGATCCTGGACGGCGGCATGCTCGCCTATCCGTACGAGACGCAATAAGCGGGCGGGCGCCCGCCGCGAGGGACGGGCGCCGCGACGCACGGAAAATGGGTGGTGACCTGAATTGGCCGAGAAGTACGTGGACTGCAGGGGGCTCCAGTGCCCCGGCCCGCTGGTGGATCTGGCGCGGGCGGCGAAGTCGGCTGCGAAGGGTGACGTGATCGTGGTCGACGCCAGCGACTTCGGATTTAAGAAAGACGTCAGGGCGTGGTGCGCGAAGACGGGCCACACCCTGGAAAACGTGGAGGAAACGGACGGGATCATAAGGGCCAGGATAGTCGTTGTTTAAGGTAGTCGGGCCGCGCCGGGGGGAGGTGAATCGGATGGATGGAACCAGGCAGGATAAGAAGACGATGATCGTGTTCAGCGGGGATCTGGACAAGGCGATGGCGGCGTTCATAATCGCGACTGGCGCGGCGGCCATGGGCAGCGAAGTGACGATGTTCTTCACGTTCTGGGGCCTCAATATCCTCAGGAAGGAACGACCCGGACCGGTCAGGAAACCGCTGCTGGGCCGCGTGTTCGGGTGGATGATGCCGAGGGGTGCGAACCGCCTCGGCCTGTCGAAGATGAACATGTGCGGCGCCGGGACTGTGATGATGAAGAGCGTCATGAAGCAGAAACGGGTGATGTCGCTTCCGGACCTCATCGAGCAGGCGCGGGAACTCGGCGTCAGGCTCGTGGCGTGCACGATGTCGATGGACGTGATGGGCCTGAAGCCGGAGGAGCTGCTGGATGGCGTGGAATTTGCCGGCGTCGCCACGTACCTGGGCGAGGCCGACCAGGCCGGCCTGAACCTGTTCATATAGTAGACGCAGCGAGGCCACTCTTCAGGGGCTTCGCCCGGCGCACACCGGGAGCGAAGCCCCTGTCCCGGGATGGGTCTATCAGATCACGGACCCGCACTGCTGCCTCGCAGGGCCCGAGGGTCTCTCCCCAGCCGCTCCAGTGGGACGGGCGCGGGTGGGGGGATTAACGGCCACTCGTGGCGGGACGTCTTCGGTGGGTATAGGGTGCCGTTCAATCCCATGCGGACGACATTCTGTTTCGTTATTGGAATGTCCGGACGGCGCGGCCACACTGTGATCTGGTCGTCCGAGTAATCGACCAGGTAAGATGGGACCAACAGGCAGCCAAGGCGTTTGAGAGCTGCCACACGGTGGTGCCCGTCGAGTATTACCATCGATCTCTCGTCGACCAGGACCGGTTGTCTCAGCTCGCCGTCACGGCGTATCTCATCGGCAAGCTCGAGGAGGTGGCGTTGATCCACGTGTTCGTGCGCCTTCAGGCCGCAGAGTCTGAGCAGCCGGAACCTGAAGAGGCACTTCTCCCTGCCGCTCATGCCTGTTGCTCCCGTCCCTGTATGGCAGGCAATTCGTCCAGCGCCCGCTCGACCTCGGCCCTGGAGTACTCATAGTCTTCGAGCCTGCCTGCGGCGTCGGGGGAGTCCCCGGCTTGGGCCATTTGCGCTTGCGCTTCGAGGCCGATGATTGTCTGGTGGAGGATCACGTGGTTCAGGACGCTTCCCAGGGAGTAATTCGTGTCGCTGTGGGTGGCTGCGTCTTCAACGGCCTCGCTGATAGCGATACCCAGGCTGCCCGGTGAATCGGGTGAACTTGCGAGCACCGACCTGCCGGCGGAAGTCTTCGGATGGGCGACGGCGGTATTTGGCTTGTGGCTTCCCGCCGGGCTCACGCCCTCGTATTTGTAGTAGATCCTCTCCCGCGTCCGCAGCGCCTTCTCGAGCCGCCTCTGCTCGATCAAGGCCTGAGGGAACAGCGGAGCCAGGTCCGCGGTGGTCAGCGGCTGCAACGTCGCGGGGTGCAGGGGAGGACCCAGCGGGAATGGCAGATCGGTGGCGATGTTTAGCCAGGCTGTGGGGAGATCTACCTCCTTGAGTATGAACTTCACGCTTTTGTTGTCCATCTGTCTCGCTCCTCCTTGTGTTTTCCGGGAACGCGAGAATGCCGTGGGGCCCGGCGGCATCGGGTAGGAGGCGGAGTTGCCCCCGCCGTCCTCCCACACCACCGGACATGCGGTTCCGCATCCGGCGGTTCATGAAACACATTGGATATAGTGTAGATGATCGAGCAGTGACACGAGTCCCATCT